>JBFKAV010000010.1:0-44841 GCA_041621405.1 Paracoccaceae bacterium | reverse complement strand
TTGCCCGCCTCGGTCGCCACGGCGGCACGCGTTTTCATGGTTCCGACCCCCTGTTATTGAATGACAGCGCGAGCCTCCCCGAATCTGCGCCCCGTGGCAAGCCGTCCGACCGAAAGGAATATCCCGATGCCCCTCCGCGTGCCGGTCCTGCTCTGGCTGGTCCTCGCCGCCTGCGCCGCCACGGCCGCCGAGGACGCCCCGGGACCCGGCGCCTGCGGCGCCTCGGGGCTGCAGCACCTGATCGGCCAGCCCGAGGCCGCGCTTGACGCGTTGCCCCCGCCGGACGGGCCGCTGCGGGTGATCCGCCCGGGCATGGCGGTCACGATGGATTTCAGCCCCGCGCGGCTCAACATCGAGCTCGACGGGGCCGGGCGCGTCGCCCGGGTGTTCTGCGGCTGACCGCCGGCGCCGCGGCCCGGGCCTTGATCCCGGGGCCGGCGGCGGAGTAATGCGTCGCAACCTCGAGAAGGGAAACGAAGATGAAGATGCGGTCCATCGCCCTGGTGCTCCTGCTCGCGGCCTGCGTGCCGCCCGAGGCCGGAGACCCGCCCCCCGGCGCGCCGCAGCCGGGCGATCTCGTCGGCGGCGACACCAACGGCACCCTGGTCGAGCGCGAGCCCGATCTCTGCCACGCCGCGGACTACCAGCAGTATCGCGGCCAGCCCGGCACCATCGTGACCTCTCTCGGGATCACCCGGCGCTACCGGGTAATCGAGTTCGGCGGCATCTTCAGCCAGGAGTACGATCCCGGCCGGCTCAACTTCCGGCTCTCGCCATCGGGCCAGATCGAACGCATCGACTGCGGCTGAGTTGCGGGCGGCGCTGATGCCCGTGCGTCGCCGACCGCTTCGCCGGCTTTCCTCACCGCCCCCATGGCCGGGACTCGACTCTCCCGCATCGGTGCGCTATCGTGAACGAAACAAGAACATCCGCTGCCACCCCGTTGCTGCCATGCCCAACCGCCGGGTCCTCTCCCTCTGGTTCCCGCGCTTCGCCGCCGAGCGCCACCTGCGGCAGGCGCGCGGGCTCTTCGAGGCGCCCTTCGCGGTGGTGGCCGAAGAGGCGCAGATGCAGGTCCTCGCCGCGCTCTCCGCCGCGGCCGAGGCGGCGGGGCTGCGGCCGGGCCAGCCCTTGCGCGACGCGCTCGCCATGTGCCCCGCCCTCGTCACCCGGCCGGCGGCGCCCGAGGCCGAGGCGGCGTTCCTCGCCGCGCTGCGCCGCTGGGCCGGCAAGTTCTCGCCCTGGGTCGCCGAGGAGCCGCCCGACGGGCTGGTCGTCGACCTCACCGGCTGCGCCCATCTCTTCGGCGGCGAGGCGGCGCTCCTCGCGCAGGCCGAGGCCGACTGCGCCGACCTCGGCCTCACCGTCCGCGCCGCCGTCGCCGACACGCTCGGCGCCGCCTGGGCGCTGGCCCGCCATGCCGGGCGCGGCGGCCCGCCGCACCGCTCCGGCGACGCCATCGACCAGGAGGCCCGCGCCACTCGCTCCCGCGCCGCGCGGCGGCACTGGCTGAAGGGCGGCCCGGCGCCGCTCCCCCCCGACGCCGCGGAGGCCTCCGGGGCCCCCGGGGCCCCTGCGCCGCCCGCGGCCGCCTCCCTTCCCTCTGGCCCGGATGCGCCCGAACCTGGCCCGCACGCAGCGGAGCAACCGCCCCCCGCCGCCACGCAGACCCGCCGCGCCGCGCCGGAGGCCCAGACCGGGCTGCCTTCCTCTCTTCCCCGTTTTGCAAATACCCTGGGGGGGGTGCCCGGAACGGGCAAGGGGGGCAGACAGCCCCCCTCCCCGGCCCTCGCCCCGGTTCCCGCCCCCGCTCCCACGCCCCGGGGCCATATCGCCCCGCCGGGCCAGACCCGCGCCGCGCTGGCGCCCTTGCCCGTCGTCGCGCTCCGGCTCCCCGAGGAGGCGGTCGCGGCGCTCGCCCGTCTCGGCCTGCGCCGCATCGAGGATCTCATGGGCCCGGCCCGCGCCCCCCTCGCCCGCCGCTTCGGCCGCGAGGTGGTGCGCCGGCTCGACCAGGCGCTCGGGCTCGAGCCCGAGCCGGTCTCCCCCGCCCGCCCCGAGGCGGTCTTCGCCGTCCGTCTGACGCTGCCCGAGCCGATCGGGCTCGAGGCGGACGTCGCCGCCGCCGTCGACCGGCTCCTGCCCCGGCTCTGCACCAAGCTCGCCGAAAAGGGCCGCGGCGCCCGCCGCCTCCGGCTCGAAGCGCACCGCACCGACCACCGCGTCGAGGCCATCGAAGTCGGGCTCGCCCGACCCGCTTCCGAGCCCGACCGGCTGCGGCCGCTCCTGGCCATGAAGCTCGCCGGGATCGACGCCGGCTTCGGCATCGACCGGCTGCGTCTCGAGGCGATCCGCACCGAGCCCGTGCACCCGCGCCAGCACCGCGGCCATCTCGAGGCCGCCCGGACGGCGGGCGCCCGCGCCGGCGCGGCGCCCGGGCTCGACGACCTGGTCGGCAAGCTCGGCGCCCGCATCGGGCTCGAGGCGATTACCCGTCTCCACCTGGCCGAAAGCCACCTCCCCGAGAAGGCGGCGCAGGTGCTGGCGGCGGCCTGGTCCGAACCGGCGCCGGCGCCCTGGCCCGCGCCCGGCCGGCCGCGCCCGCTCGTGCTCTTCCGCCCCGAGCCGGTCGCCGCCCCCGAGACGCCCGACCCGCCCTCCCGCTTCCGCTGGCGCCGCCGCGCGTTCGCGCTGGCCTCCGCCGCCGGCCCCGAGCGGATCGCCCCCGAATGGTGGCTCGACGAGCCCGACTGGCGCACCGGCACGCGCGACTACTGGCGGGTGGAGACCGCGGAGGGCGAACGGCTCTGGCTCTACTACGCCCACGGCGGCACCGTCTCCGGCGGCTGGTTCTGCCATGGCAGCTTCGCCTGACCGCCCCAAGATCCAATTGCGCGCCTCCGGCGCAAGACCCCCTCTCGCCTCCTCGCCTTCGGCTGCGGGGCTCGTGCAGGCGCCTGGCCCCCGGACTCGCCACCATCTTCCTTGCCTTGGCGCTCGCCTCCCCCCACCCACCCCGTCTACCGCCGGTCACAGGACCGCACCGACTGAGCGCCGCCCCTTCCCAAGCCCCGCGCCCTGCGCTAAGGGCGCCCTCGTCCTTCGAGACGATGGAGAACGAAATGGGCTATCGAGTCGTCGTCGCCGGCGCCACGGGCAACGTGGGCCGCGAGATGCTGAACATCCTCGCCGAGCGCGAGTTCCCGGTCGATGAGATCGCGGCCCTGGCGTCGCGAAAGTCGCTCGGCACCGAAGTCAGCTTCGGCGACAGGACCCTCAAGACCAAGGACCTCGACGGCTTCGACTTCGAGGGCTGGGACATCGCGCTCTTCGCCGTCGGCTCGGAGGCGACGAAGCAGTACGCCCCGAAGGCTGCGAAGGCCGGCTGCGTGGTGATCGACAACTCCTCGCTCTACCGCTACGACCCGGAGGTGCCGCTGATCGTGCCCGAGGTGAACGCCGACGCGATCGAGGGCTACCGCGCGAAGATGATCATCGCCAACCCCAACTGCTCGACCGCGCAGATGGTGGTGGCGCTGAAGCCCTTGCACGACCGGGCACGGATCAAGCGGGTGGTGGTCGCCACCTACCAGTCGGTCTCCGGCGCCGGCAAGGAGGCGATCGACGAGCTCTGGGACCAGACCAAGGGTCTCTACGTTCCCGGCCAGGAGGTCGCGCCGAAGAAATTCACCAAGCAGATCGCCTTCAACGTGATCCCGCACATCGACGTCTTCCTCGACTCGGGCGAGACCAAGGAGGAATGGAAGATGGTCGCCGAGACCAAGAAGATCGTCGACCCTGCGATCAAGGTCACCGCGACCTGCGTCCGGGTGCCGGTCTTCGTCGGCCATTCCGAGGCGGTCAACGTCGAGTTCGAGGATTTCCTCGACGAGGACGAGGCACGCGACATCCTGCGCGAGGCCCCCGGCGTCCTGGTCGTCGACAAGCGCGAGCCCGGCGGCTACGTGACGCCGGTCGAATGCGTCGGCGAATACGCCACCTATGTCAGCCGCATCCGCCAGGATTCGACCGTGGAGAATGGGCTCTCGATGTGGGTCGTCTCGGACAACCTCAGGAAGGGCGCGGCGCTGAACGCGGTGCAGATCGCCGAGGTGCTCGGGAACCGCTGCCTGAAGAAGGGGTGAGCGGCGGTCGCGGCCCACGGGCCGCGGCGAAACGCTGCGGTGGAGGGATTCGAGCCGCGAGCGCCCAAGGCCATGCCGAGGGCCGGGAAGGGCGCGCCAGCAAATCGGTCCGGCGGACCGGTGTGAGCGCCTAGCGCCCCGGCTCTGACCCGCTTCGCCGAGTCCTCGCCCGCTCCCTTCGCCCATGGCATCCGCGCCGCGCGAAATAGGATCGTCGTGCGGTGGGACGAGGACCGGCAGGATCTGCTCCGCAAGCACGGGTTCTCGAAGGCGGAGACGGGCGGATAGTCGAGACGGTGCTCGCCGAGGAGGGCCGACCGCCGGAGAGCGTCTTCGACGTCGTGCAGGGTATCACCGCCGTCGCTCAGTCGAAGCCGCCGCAGGACGCGCGGCTGGTGATGGAGGGGAAGACGAAGGTGCTGTTGGAGCGGTGTCGTAAGCGTGCAGATCGAGAAGTCGCCTCAGACAAGGCCACCTCCTCAGCGTCCACAATGCCTATGACCGCTCCGAGCCCTTTCTGGACCCTCGCGCGGGGCGCAGCACTCGACGCGGTGGGCGGGAAGCGGAGGTTCGTTGCAAAAAGCTCGAACTTCCACTTTGCGCATTATGAAATGTTGGCGCCGCAATCTTCTTCTGCGAAACAAGGCGCAATTTCGTTGTCGAGGGCAATGTGAGCCTGAGTATTCAGCCTAAAGTAGTTCTCGTCGGCGCTGGAGCCGCAAAAAACATTCTCCAAGAGCGCTCTAAGGTCACTGTCCTCATCCGCTCGGTAAATGTTCTTCAAATGTTGCGAAGTTGAGCCACGCCATATCGACGCTCGAAGCCGTGCTTCATTGAACCCATGATAACAAACGTCGGGACCTTGCTCTTGCGATTGGAGGCAGGCTTCGCATTCGCTCGAGACAGGTGCACCGGCTTTCGCAGCGGTTCCGGCCCATGCGAAATCTGCAAGCCTTCGCCGACGTCATCGCCACGATCCATCACCCGCATAGTTCGGAACGCAGGCTTTGTTCCCGATCCAGTTTCTAGACAAACCGCGCCGCTGCCCTGACCGATTGGCACCGTCGCTCTCTGGAAAATGCGCCAAACACGCCACCATGGACGAAACTAGTTCGCTTCGGTTTTCCAGCGACATTGAGAGCGAATTTCCTTCGGCTTTCTTGCAAAGCCGGAGTCGGATCTATGCCTTTGAAACGAGCGCCAGCTTCACTCAATCCGACGCGGACTGACACGGACGCCCTCTGCGATTCGGTCGATTGGGTAGAGGATCACGCGGTCGCCTACTGCAACCCCGGAGCGGACCTCGGCCTCGATCTCGTTGCGGTGGCCGATCTCGATTTGCGTGAGCCGTGCGCGGCCGTCGCGGACCGCGAATACGGCCCAGCTCTCACCGTTCCGGAACATCGCCCCCACCGGGACAGTTACCACGTCGTCTTCCTGCCAGACGGTGATTTCGACGATGACGCGGAAGTCGTGGCCGAGGCGCTGCCATTTTTCGACGGGATCGGTAATCTCGATGATCGTCTCGACCCTGAGCTCCTCTATTCCGAGCGCCGAGACCTTTGGAAAGCCCGCCGGTTCGATCTGGGCAACACGCCCGCTGATCGGCGGCCCGCCCCAGCCGACGATCCTCGCAGGTGCACCCACATCGATCCGCACCGCGTCGGTCGACAGCAGGTCAGCGACGATTTCGAGATCGTTCGGGTCGCTGATCTGGATCAGAGGAGTTCCGGCTGCAACCACCGTTTCGCTCTCTTGCAGCACCCTGAGCACCTGGCCCGTGGCCGGAGCGCGGAGGCGGATTTCGCTCTCATCCGGCTCGCCGAAGGTCTCCCCTGGCTTGGCCGCGAGGCGTGCTTCGATCCGTGCCCGCTCGCCGCGCTGCATCTCGAGCTCTGCCTGCGCGGCCGCGAGCGCATGGACCGCCGCTGTGATCTCCGTCTCCGCTTCCTCCAAGGCGCGCTCGGCTACAACGCCATCTCGCGCAAGTGTCTCAATACGTGTGAGATCGGCCCGCGAGAACTCAAGCTCCGCTTCGAGCCGTGCCACTTCGTGCTCGATGCGGCGCACGGCAGCATCGGCTGCAGAAAGCGCAGCGCCGAGCTCGGCGCGCGTGCGGTCATCGAGAAAGCCGGGTGGGGCCGGCCGCAGGATGGCGACGACCGACTCGCCGCTGGTCACCGGATCGCCCTCCTTGTGCGGATTGCGCACAATCCGGCCCGCGACCGGAGCGGAGACGGTGTAGATCTCGCGCACCCTCGTCCGGCCATCGTCGTGCACAGTGACTTCCATCGGCCCACGGGCCACCACGGCCAGGTCGGCCTGGATCGCGCGCGGCCAGACAAACCAGGCCGCGCCGGCGAGCGCCATCGCCACCACGGCGGCTGCTGCGCCTTGCTGGATTGCCTTTGCCTGCATGGTCACTCCCTGGTCTTCATCACCGCGACGAGGTCTAGCCGATCGATCCGGCGGCGGACGAGATAAGAGGAGACTGCCGCCGCCGCGAGGACGATGGCGCTGGCCGTCGCGAAGGTGCGCGGCTCGAGGACGAGCGGCATGCGCATAAGGTCCTCGTCCATGTTAACTTTGGTGACCCATGCGAGCAGATAGCCCGCCGCCCAACCGACCGGTTGCGCGAGCAACGAGACGATGACCAGCTCGAGAACGAGTATCCAATAGACCTCGCTCCGGCTGAACCCCAGAATCCTGAGGCTGGCCAGTTCGCGCGCCCGTTCCGAAAGCGCGATCCGCACGTTGTTGTAGACCACTCCAAAGGCGATGACTGCCGCGAGGCCGGTGTATATCCCCGACATCGTGGTGACGATGATCACGAGAGCGATCCGGAAGTTCGCCAGCGCCACGTCCTGCAGCGCAATGCTGGCAATGGCCGGTGTCGCCTTGATTTCGCGGTAGAGTGTGTCGAGCCCGGCGGTGTCGATCGCAACGTCGATATCGGTGAAAGAAGGCGATTCCCGCATCAACCGAGAAAGCGCCCCGAGCTCCATGGTCACGTCGAGACCGAAGAAATCCAGGACGAGCGCCGAGACCGGAAGCGCCACCGTGCGCCGGTGGCCCTCCAGGAGGTCGATTTCCACGGTGTCGCCAGGTCTGACGCCGAGCACGCGGCCGAGCCATTCCGAGATCGCCACGCCCGAGGTGGGAGGCTCGACGGTTACGAGATCTTGTCCGACAATCCGGGCCAGACGGGTTCCCGTCGGCCGGCCGCGGATCGCGGTGCGGCGCTCGATGCTGCCATTTCGGATGCGGATCGGCACCCTGCGGAACGGCTCGGCGACCATCACGCCGGGAAGGCGCATGACCTCGAAGACCGCGTCCTCCGGCCGGGCCTCGGCGAAGCTCAGCGTCGCGTCCTGCCGTTCGGCCCGGAAGTATTTCACCTCGATGAGGTACTCCATCGAGTCCTCCATGAAGAGCGACACGAATAGGATCGCCGTGCCGAGACCAAGGCCAAGTATCGTCAGCCCTGCGCGAAGCGGATGGTTGAGCATGTTGCGCACGGACATGATCACCGGAGGCGGCAGCGACCGCACGCCCGCGAGATCTGCAGGCAGCATCCGCCGGTATATCGGTGGCGTGGGCGGCTGCATCGCCACGGCGGGCGCGAGGCGCGTGATCTGTGCAATCGCACGGGTCGCGCCGAGGCCGGCGGCGGCGAGCGACAGGAGCGCGGCGATGACGTAAAGATCGGGGCCCTGGCTGAAGACGAGGATCGGGAAGCGGAAGAACTCCGCGTAGATTCCGGTCACGTATCTGCCGAGCCACGTTCCCGCCGCGAAGCCGATGACCATGCCGACGGCGGCGATGGCGGTCACGAACTTCAGGTAGTGTGTGGCAATGGAGGCGGTGCTGTAGCCGAGTGCCTTCAGAAGTCCGATCTGCTCCCGCTCTAAGAGTATTAGGCGCCCGAGGATGAGGTTCACGAGAAAGACGGCCACCGCCAGGAACACCGGGGGCAAGGTGAAGCTCATGGTCCTCAGCATGTCGAGCCCGTGCTCGAGGAAGGCATGGGAGGGCTGGTCGTGCCGGCCATGCGCCGCGCGCCCCCCATACCTGTCGAGAAGCGCGTCGAGCCGGTCGATGACGGCAGCCTCCTCGGTTCCGCGCGTCAGCGTAAGGTTTACCTCGGAGAAGGCGCCCTCGAGGTCGAAGATGGCGGCCAGCGCCCGTTCGCGCATCCAGACCACGCCGAAGCGCAGGTCGTCTGGCATGATCTGGCCCGGGCCCACGGCATAAACGAATTCCGGAGAGAGCGCGGTGCCGACCACGCGCAGACCGCGCTTCCGACCGTTCAGGACCGCCGAGAATTCCGACCCGGGGCGCAGGCCCTGGGCGCGCGCGAAATTGTCGCTGATCAGCACCTCGTCCGCAGACCCCGGCTCCGGCAGGCGTCCGGTGCGCAGGTAGGGTCGACTCACCGCCGGCTCGCCCATTTCGGGGATAGAGAGGAACCGACCGATCACCGGCTCGGCAAAGCCTTCCACATCGAGCACCGCCACTTCGGATATGCGGGCTGCGGCACTCCCGACGCCGGGGATCTCGACGATCCGGTCCATCAGCCGCCGTGGCGCGCGGCGGGCGGTGGCGAAGACGTCGGCGAAGCGCTGGCGCTCGTAGTAGGCGATCCGCGTCTCTTCGAGCGAGCGGTAGGAGCCGACCGCCAGGAGAAGCGTCGCGACCCCGCCGGCAAGGACGAGCGCGATCGCCAGCGCCTGCACCCAGAGGCGCAGCAGATCGCGGAACAGCTTTCGGTCGAGCACAGACATGGCTCATTGCGAGCGCTGGCGGCGCCGTTATCTCATTGCCGGCCAAGCCTCCAGCGCGCTGGCATAGATCTTGCATCGAATGGTCATCAGACCCCACCAGAACCTCTCAGGCCCAGCCTTTCGGGTCGGCGGTCTCATGTGCGAGCGCTCCTCAGCCTCAATGCGTTCATCACCACCGAGATCGACGAGGCGCTCATCGCAAAGGCGGCGAACATCGGGCTGATCAAGATGCCGAACCACGGGTAGAGCACGCCCGCCGCCACCGGCACGCCGAGAGCGTTGTAGATCAGCGCGAAGAACAGGTTCTGTCGGATGTTGCGCATCGTCGCGCGGGCCAGCCGGCGGGCGCGGACGATGCCGTCGAGGTTGCCTTTCACGAGCGTGATCCCCGCGCTCTCGATCGCCACGTCGGCGCCGGTGCCCATGGCGATTCCGACGTCGGCCTGCGCCAAAGCGGGGGCATCGTTCACCCCGTCGCCGGCCATCGCGACATTGCGCCCCCCGGACTGCAGCGCGGCGATGATCTTCGCCTTTTCCGCGGGCAGCACCTCGGCGCGGATCTCGTCGATGCCGAGCCGGCCGGCCACCGCCTTTGCGGTGCGCTCGTTGTCGCCCGTGACCATGATGATGCGGAAGCCGAGCTCGTGCAGCGCCTTCAGCGCCTCGGGCGTGGTTTGCTTCACAGGATCGGCGACGCTGACAAGACCCGCGATCTCGCCGTCCAGCACCACGAACATCACCGTCTCGCCTTGGTCGCGGCGGGCATTGGCCTTGTCGGGGAGCTCCCCGGCATCGTGCCCCAGATCCTGCACTAGCTTCAGGTTGCCGAGCGCCACAGCCTTGCCACCGACGCGGCCCCTGACGCCCTTGCCGGTCACCGCCTCGAAATCCTCGACCGCGCCCAGCGCGACGCCGCGGTCCACTGCGCCGCCGACGATCGCCTCGGCCAAGGGATGTTCCGAGCCCTTCTCCAGCGTCGCCGCCAGCTGCAGAACCTCGGCCTCGTCGAAGCCCGGCTCGGGCAGCACCGCGACGAGCCGCGGCTTGCCCTCGGTCAGCGTGCCGGTCTTGTCGACGATCAGCGTGTCGACCTTCTCGAAACGCTCCAGCGCCTCGGCGTTCTTGATCAGCACGCCCGCCTGGGCGCCCCGACCGGTCGCCGTCATAATCGACATCGGGGTGGCAAGCCCCAGTGCGCAGGGGCAGGCGATGATAAGCACCGCCACTGCCGCAACCAGCGCATAGGCCAGCGCCGGGTCCGGCCCCCAGAGCGCCCAGCCGAGGAAGGCCAGGACGGCAACGCCGATCACCGCCGGCACGAAGACGCCCGCGACCTTGTCGGCGTATTTCTGGATCGGCGCGCGGCTGCGCTGCGCGCTGGCGACCATCTCGACGATCTGCGCCAGCATGGTGTCGGCGCCGACCCGCCTGGCCTCGATCACCAGCGTGCCGGTGCCGTTGATCGTGGCGCCGGTGACCGGCGCGCCCGCGACCTTCTCCACCGGCACCGGCTCGCCGGTGAGCATGCTCTCGTCGACCGAGGAGCGCCCATCAACCACGACGCCGTCGACCGGCACCTTGTCGCCGGGCCTGACCCGCAGCCGGTCGCCGACCAGGACGTGCTCGAGCGGGACCTCTTCCTCGCGCCCGTCGTCGCGGATCACCCGCGCTGTCTTCGGGGCAAGATCGAGGAGCGCCCGAATCGCGCGGCCTGTGCCCTCGCGGGCGCGCAGCTCCATCACCTGGCCCAGAAGGACCAGCACCACGATCACCGCCGCCGCCTCGAAGTAGACGCCGACATGTCCCTCGGCGTCGCGGAAACCCGCGGGGAAGACGCCCGGCGCGAGCACGGCGGTCACGCTGAAGAGCCAGGCCGCCATCACGCCCATGGCGATCAGCGAGAACATGTTGAGGTTCCAGGTCCGGAACGAGCGCCAGCCGCGCATCAGGAACGGCCAGCCGCACCAGAGCACCACCGGCGTCCCGAGCGCGAGCTCGATCCAGAGCGTGGCGCGCTCGCCGAAAACCTCGCGCACAGTGCCGAGGCCGACGAGCGGCCCCATGGTGAGGACCAGAAGCGGCACGGTCAGCGCCGCGCCGACCCAGAAGCGGCGGGTGAAGTCCACGAGCTCCGGGTTCGGCCCCGCCTCGGCCATCGCCGCCGACTCGAGCTCCAGCCCCATGCCGCAGATCGGGCAGGAGCCGGGGCTGGTCTGCCGCACTTGCGCATGCATCGGGCAGGTGTAGACCGGCCCGGCAAAGCCGTCCGGAACCGTGTCGTAGCTGCCATCCTCTGGTTCCGTGGCGGCGTGGTCCGTCGCGGAGTGCATGTGGGAGTGGGGCGCCGTTTCGCTCCCCTCGGGTACCAGATTCATCCCGCACTTCGGGCAGGAGCCGGGGCCTGGCTGCCGCACCTCGGGGTGCATTGGGCAAGCATAGGCGGCCTTGCTTGCGGCCACCCGCGCGGCCTGCGAGGCCTGCGAGGCCCAACCATCTACTTGCTTCGATCGGTCGTCCATGACGACCTCCCGGTTGCGCCGTTCGGTCAGGATGGCTTGATGTTAATCCCTCCCATCGCTGGAAGGTCAACATTGCTCCTGCAACTACCCCACCTACTCGATCGGCGTCGCCGCGTTGACCTCTGGGTGGCAATCCTCGACCAGGAGGGCGAAGGCGGTTCGGCCCGGCATCGGCGGTCGTCCGCTTGATTGATCGCAATCAATACAAAATGGGCGTTGTAGTGTATGATTGTATCCGTCGGGAATCGGCTCGCCGGTATGTCGGCGGTGTTCACCTCAAGAAAATGTCCGCAACGGCCAGGGGGAACCCGGAGGCGCAGGCATTCCAATTCTGTTTGTAACTCGGAGGAAGTCGTTGATGGCCATCATGCAGGGAGTGACATTGGGAGATGTCGCGACGAACCAGGAAACCGCCAGCTCCGGCACCGCCGGGGCCGCAATACCGGACGGGCGGTGCACGGCGGAGTTCTCGAGCATCCTTGCCTGCGTCGACGACTCGCCCCATGCCGCCGAGGTGCTCGCCTGGGCCACCGCGATTGCACGCAGGCTGAACGCTTCACTTCAGGCGCTCCGCGTCCTCGACATGCCCGCCGACCATGGCGCTCCGCAGGACCCGATCGCCTGGCACCTGCGCCGGCGGCAGGCACAGCGCCGGCTCCGGGAACTGCTCGAGCACGCAGGCGCCGGGGCAGCCGCCGGGGCGGAATGCGAGGTCGCCGTTGGGCGGTTCCATGATAGGCTCCAGGCCGCTCTCACGAGCGGCGCAGTGGAGCTCTGCGTGATCGGCTCGGTGGGTGAATCCACACATCCCGAGCAGTCGATCGGCGCCACCGCGCGGCGCATCGTCGAGACAGCCCGCTGCTCGGTGCTGATCGTGCCGCCGAGATCGGCGCGCGACCCGCGCCCGGGCGCCCCCGAGGTCCGCCGGCTGATGGTGCCGCTCGACTGCTCGCGGCGGGCCGAGACGGCGCTGCCCGCCGCGATCGCGATTGCCGACGCGTTCGGCTCAGAAATCGTGATGGCGCATGCCGTGCCGGAGCCCGCAATCACCGAGAGCGGCCCGCCGGAAGAGGCGGGGGTCGCGCTGCGCAGCAACTTCGTAGAGCACAATCGCAAGGCGGCCGAGCGGTACATGAGCCGGCTGCGCGCCCGGATGGCGCTGGACCGCCGCCCGATCCGGACACTGATCGTGAGCGGGGCAGACCCGCGCCACCGGCTGCAGAGCGCTGCGGCCGAAGAGACGGTCGACCTCGTCGTCCTTGCCGCGAAGGGGGCCGGTGGCTACGCCGACCAGGCGCTCGGCAGCGTGGCGGAGTTTCTCGTCACCCATCTCGGCAAGCCGATCCTGATCGTCCGGCCGGGATCCGGCCGCAAGCCGTCGTCCGTCGCGACGACGGCCGTCCACACCGCTACCGTGAACCCGATCCGCGGCCGGACCTGAGCGGGATGGAGGGCCCGGGCCCTGACGATACCGCGCGGCGCGCGGCGCTGGAGTTGCAGCGGCATCACCGGGTGGAGGCCGGACCGCCCGCCCAGTTGCGGATGCTGGCGCGCGGCGAGGAACTTTTGCAGTGGCTTTCGGAGGCGCGCCGACGGGCGTCCGAGCCGCCGGCCGAGGCCGCAAAGGCCGCGGAATGGATCACAGACAACGAATACGTCGTGCGGCGCGCGATCCGCGAAGTGCGCCGGGACATGCCGGCGCGCTTTTACCGCGCGCTGCCGCGCCTCGCCCAGCCGGAGCACGGCGGGGTGCCGCGGATCTACCTTGTCGCCCACGGCGCGCTCGACGCGACCGAGATGCAGCCGGGGCTCGAGTCGCTCGCCACCTTCGTCTCCGCCTACCAGGAGCGCGGCGCGCTGACGATCGCCGAGCTTTGGGCGTTTCCGACCATGCTGCGCCTCGCCTGCCTCGAGACGCTGATGTCGGCCTGCGGCGAGATCCTGCCGGGCCTCGAGGCCCCGGCCGGGACCGCGGCGCGCAGCGCGTGGCTGGCCGAGCACGACTGCACCGAGTGCGTGGCGCGGGCAATCACCGCGCTCTCTGCGCTTGCCGCGATCTCCTGGAAGGATTTCTTCGACCGCACGAGCCTGGTCGACGCCGCTCTCCGGCGCGACCCGGCCGACGTCTACGCCAAAATGGATTTCGAGAGCCGCGATCTCTACCGCCGGGCGGTCGAGGATCTGGCGCGGGGCAGCGGCCGGGGCGAGACCGAAGTGGTCGAGCGGGCGATCGCGAAGTCGTCCGGGCTGCCGGGCGACCCGCGGCAGGGCCATGTCGGGCACTGGCTCGTCGGCTCCGGTCGCGGTGCGCTCGAGGCCCATCTAGGCTATCGCGCGCCGCCGCCCGCATGGATCCGGCGCGTCATGGCTGCGCGGGCCAGGCCGATCTACTTCGGCGCCCTCGTCGTTCTCGGTCTGGCGGCGCTTCTTCTGCCTGCCGCGATCCTGTGGAGCCGGGGGGCCGGGGCTTCGGCGTTCGCGGGTGGACTTCTGCTTTCCCTCATCCCGGCGGCGATCATCGCGGTGACGGTCACCCACTGGCTCGTCGCGCTGATCCTGCCGCCGCGCATCCTGCCCAAGCTCGATTTTGCCGAGGGCCTGCCCGAGGGGTTTCATGCCGCCGTCGCGGTCCCGGTGATCTTCCGCGCCGCCGAAGAGGTCGGGCGGCTCCTCGAACAGGTCGAGACGAATTGGCTCACCAACCCGGTTGCGAACCTGCGCTTCGTGATCCTCAGCGATTTCGCCGATGCCGAGGCCGCCTCGCTGCCGGGGGACGCGGACATTCTCGCTGCGCTGCGCTCCGGGATCGAGCAGCTGAACAGCCGCTACCCCGGCCGCCGTCCCTTCGTCCTCCTGCACCGGGAGCGACGGCTCAACACGGCCGACGGCGTCTGGATGGGCTGGGAGCGCAAACGGGGCAAACTGTCTGAATTCAACGACTTCCTCGCCACCGGCAACGGCGCGGCCTTCCCGTTTCGCGCCGGGAATGCGGACGCCCTCGTCGGCACACCCTACGTGATCACCACGGACGCCGACACGATCCTTCCGCCCGGCGCGGCGCAGCGCCTGCTCGGGGCGCTCGCCCATCCCTTGAACCGCGCCGCGTTCGCGGAGGGCAGCGGCCGGGTGACCGATGGCTACAGCTTCATCCAGCCGCGGGTCGAGATCGCGCCGGAGGCGGGCACGCGGTCGCTCTTCAACCGGCTCTACACCGGCGACACCGCGATCGACATCTACAGCCGCGCGGTGTCGGACGTGTACCAGGATCTCTTCGGCGAGGGCATCTTCACCGGCAAGGGCGGCTACGAGGTCGCGGCGTTCCGGCAGGCCACCGAGGGCCGCGTCCCCGAGAACGCGATCCTCAGCCATGACCTCTTCGAGGGCCTGCTCGGGCGCACAGCGTTGGCCAGCGACATCGTTCTCTACGAGGATTTCCCGTCCGACTACCTGGGTTACGCGCGCCGCGCCCACCGCTGGATCCGGGGCGACTGGCAGCTGGTGCCGTGGCTCGGGCGGCGGGTGCCGGGCACGGACGGGGCGCGCGTTCCAAGCCGCTTCGGTCTGCTCGACCGGTGGCGCATCGCCGACAATCTGCGCCGCAGCCTGATCGCGCCGGGGCTGGTGCTCCTGGCAGTGGCCGGCTGGCTCGCGCTGCCCGGCCCGGCCTGGCTCTGGACGCTGCTGACGATCGCTGCGCCGGGCGCCTATCTGTTCACCGATCTGATCACCGGCCTGGCCCGCGGGCGGCGGCGCGGAACGGTCAGCAGCCGGCTGCGCACGCAGGCCGATCACGCCGGCCGCTGGGCGCTCGCCATTGCCTTCATGCTCGACGAGGCGATCCTCGCGCTCGACGCGATCGTCCGGTCGCTCTGGCGGACCTTCGTCACGCGGCGGCAGATGCTGGAATGGACGACGGCCGCGCATGCCGCGCGGGCTGCACGCGCGGGTAACCGCGGCGCGCTCGGCTACTGGCGCGAGATGTGGACCGCGCCGGCCCTCGCGCTCCTGATCGGGCTCAACGTCATCGCGGTCGCGCCCGGCGCGCTCTTCGGCGCGGCGCCGCTGCTCGCGCTCTGGTTTGCCTCTCCCGCCATCGCGGCCTGGATCAGCAGGCCCTTCGTCGCGCCGGACTCGGCGCTCGATGCTGAGGACCGCGCCTTCCTGCGGCGGATCGCGCGGCGCACCTGGTATTTCTTCGAAGTCTTCGCCGGCCCCGAGGACAACTGGCTGCCGCCCGACAACTTCCAGCTCGACCCAGGCCCCGAGATCGCCCACCGCACCTCACCGACCAACATCGGGATGCTGCTCCTTTCGGCGCTCTCGGCGCGCGACCTCGGCTACTCGGGCCTGCGCGACTTCACGGTCCGGGTCCGCGCAGTGCTCGATTCGATGGACCGGATGGAGCGCTACCGTGGGCACTGGCTCAACTGGTACGACACACGGACGCTGCAGCTGCTCGAGCCGCGCTACGTCTCGACGGTGGACAGCGGCAATCTCGCCGTGTCGCTGGTGACGCTGGCGGAAGGTTGCCGCGAATTCGCAGACCGGGCAGTCTTGCCCGGGGCGCTGTGGACAGGGCTGGCGGACGCGGTCGATCTGCTTGCCGAGGCGCTTGACGGTGTATCCGATCCTGGCGCCGAGGGGCTGGGCGCACGAATCGGCCAGATCATGGGCCGGTTGGCCGAGATGGACGCGGGACCGCGGCCGTCACCGGCAGCGCTTGACGCGCTGCGGGCCGAGGTCTCCGGGCTCAAGCCCATGCTGCTCGAGGCGCTTTCTGGTGCGGGCGAAGCGCTCGACTTCAGTCTTGAAGAGACTCAGGTCTGGCTCGAGCGCATCGAGCACCATCTCGAGATGATGCGGGCCGAGATCAGCGCCCTGTTTCCCTGGCTGGACCTGTTGGAGAGCCCCCCACCCGGACTCGATGTCGTGGCCCGCCGCCTTGCGGAAGCGCTCGGCCCGGACCGGCCGCTGCGCGGCGCAGGCGGCCGGGTGGCCGAGGTGAGGCGCGAGGTGGCCTCGGCGCGCACGGTGGCCGACGCTGAGGGTCAGGGCTGGCTCGACCGGCTCGACGCCGCGGTCGCCGCCGGAGGTGCGGCGCAGGATGACCTCCTGCGGGATCTCGATGCGGTCGCCGCCCGCGCCTCGGCGGCCGCCGACGGCATCGACTTCGCCATGCTCTACGACCGCGAGCGGCGGCTCTTCAACATCGGCTACAACCTCGGCACTGACCAGCTCGATCCGCACTACTACGACCTCCTGCTCAGCGAGGCGCGGCTCGCCAGCTACTTCGCCATCGCCAAGCGCGACGTGCCGGCCGAGCACTGGATTCACCTCGGCCGCCCGGTCAGCGGCATCGCGGGCGAACTGACCGCGCTCTCGTGGAACGGCTCGATGTTCGAGTTCCTCATGCCGGCGCTTGTACTCAGGAGCGAGGAGGGCCGGCTCATCGGTCGGAGCGAGCGGGCGGCGGTCGCGGTGCAGACGTCTTACGCGGGCCGCCTCGGCCTGCCCTGGGGCGTCTCGGAATCGGCCTTCGCGCTCCGCGACAGCGCGCAGACCTACCAGTACCAGGCCTTCGGCGTGCCGGAGCTGGGACTGAAGCGCGGTCTCGGCGAGGACTACGTGGTGGCGCCCTACGCGAGCGGCCTCGCGCTCGCCGTCGCGCCGCGCGAGGCGGTGCGGAACCTGCGCGATCTGGCCGGGATGGGAATGCTCGGCCGCTACGGTCTGTTCGAGGCCGTCGACTTCACGCCCGAGCGGCAGCGTCCGGGGGCGCGCTTCACCCCCGTCAAGAGCCACATGGCGCATCACCAGGGCATGATGCTGGCCGCGATCGGCAACCGGCTGACCGGCGATGCGCTGCAAAAGCGCTTCCTGTCCGACCGTCGAATGCGATCGATCGAGCTCTTGCTGCAGGAGCGCGTGCCCTGGGACGCCCCGCGAGAGCCTGCGCGGGAGGAGGCCTTCGAGGTGCCCGACCTCGCTCGCGGGGCGCCGCTTCCCGACCTCGAGGTATGGGAGCCGCGCCGGAGCTTTCCGCCGGAGAGCCAGTTCCTCGGCAACGGGCGCCTTTCGTCGATCCTGACCACCGAGGGCGCCGGGGCGCTTTCCTGGCGCGGCCAGGCGCTGACCCGGAGCCTCACCCACGGCGCGGTCGAGGACAGCGCCGCCGTCCTCTACATCCAGGACCTCGTGGACGGCGCGATCTGGCGCATCGGGCGCGGCGATGCGGCGCGGGCGTCGTTCCACGCCCACGTGGCAGAGGTCCACCACCGCGAGGCCGACGTCGGCGCGACGCTCGAGATCTACGTGGCGCCGCGCGACGACGTCGAGGTCCGGCGCCTGACGCTGGTCAACAGCTCCGACCGCGAGCGCGAGATCGCGGTGACGAGCGCGGCCGAGATCGTGCTGGCGCGGCGCGAGGACCACGAGCGCCACCCGGCCTTCAGCCGGCTCTTCGTGAAGGGGGAGTATCTTCCGGCCGAGCGCGCGCTTTTCTTCTCGCGCCGGCCGCGCCGGCCGCAGGACCGGCCGCCGGTCCTGCTGCAGCGCATCTTCGGCGACGGCACCACCGCCCTCGACGTGAGCTTCGAGACCGATCGGGCGGCCTTCCTCGGTCGCGAGGGGAGGGCCGCGCGGCCAGAGGCGCTGGCTGGGGGACGGGAGCACGGACTCGGCCGCACCGAGGGCTACAGCCTCGATCCGGTGCTGGCGCTGCAAGGCCGGGTCCGGCTCGAGCCGGGCGCGCGCTGCCGGATCGCCTTCACCACCATCGCCGCGGGTTCGCGCGAGGCGGCGCTGGAGACTGCGCGGCGCTACGGCGACCATGCCGCGCTCGACTGGGCGCTCGACGAGGCGCGGCGGGCTACGGCGATCGAGGTGGGCGACCTCAAGCTCGGCCACGACGACCTGGTGCTCGCCCAGACCCTCGGCAGCCGCCTGCTGATCGGCGAGCCGCAGCTCCGGGCGCCGCGGCCGGTGCCCGGGGAAGACCTCGCTGGTCAGCCGGAGCTCTGGAGCATGGGTCTCTCCGGCGACCTGCCGATCCTGGTGGTCGGCAAGGCCGACGACGCCTCCGAGGCGATCCTGACCAAGCTCGTGCAGATCCACCGCTGGTGGAGCCGGCGCGGTCTCATGCTGGATCTCGTGGTGCTGCGCGAGGGCGCGACGGGCTACGAGGAGCCGATCCGCCAGCAGCTGACCGCGGCGATGCGCGAGGCCGGCGTCGTCGAGGGTTTCGGCGAGCGTGCCGGCATCCACCTGCGGGCCTCCGGGCAGATCGGCGCCGCCGCGCTCCGGGCGCTCCGCGGCGCGGCGCGGGTCTGGATCGACGGCAGCCGCGGCAGCCTGGCCGAGGCAGTGCGGATCGCGCCGGAAGGCCGGGAGCCGGTGCCGCCCTTCGTGCCGGTGCCCGGGCCGGCGCCCGAGCCCGTCGCCGAGCTGGAGCGGCGAGACGATCTCGCCTTCGACAATGGTCTCGGCGGTTTCGCCGCAGACGGTGCGGGCTACGTCATCGAGACCGGGCCGGGTGCTCGCACCCCGCAGGCCTGGAGCAACGTGCTGGCCAACGACCGCTTCGGCACGATCGTCTCCGAGGCGGGCGGCGGCTTCACTTGGGCGGTGAACAGCGGCGAGAATCGGCTCACGCCCTGGAGCAACGACCCCGTCGCTGACCCGCCGGGCGAGGTGGTCTACCTCCGCGACGAGGAAACGGCGGCGGTCTGGAGCGTGACGCCCAACCCGTGCGGCGGCGACGCCCGGTGCCGCGTGACCCATTCCCCCGGCGTGACCGAGTGGCGCCGCGCCAGCCATGGCCTGATCCAGACGCTGAGCGTCTTCGTCGCGCCCGAGGCACCGGTGAAGCTGTTCGTTCTCAGCCTCGAGAACCGCGGCAGCCAAGTCCGCCGGGTCACGGCGACCTGCTACGCCGAATGGGTGCTGGGTGCGGTGAACGAGATCGCGCGCCCCCACGTCGTCTGTGACTACGATCCCGGCAGCCGGGCGCTGCTCGCCCGCAGCGCATGGAACCCGGAATTCGCGGCGCGCACAGCGTTCCTTACCGCAAGCCTCGAGCCGCATAGCCTGACGTCGGACCGGCGCGCCTTCATCGGCGAGGCAGGGCGCCGCGACCGGCCGGCGGCGCTTGCGGCCTGGGACCTCGGCGGGCGGGTGCGGGGCGTGACCGAGCCCTGCGCGGCCTACCAGGTGCATCTCGACCTCGCCCCGGGCGCGACCGAGCGGGTGGTCTTCGCGCTCGGCCAGGGCGAGGATATCGCCGAGGCCCGGGCCCTCGCCGCGGTGTGGCAGGGCGTCGGGAAGGCCGAGACGGCGCGGACCGAGGTCGAAGAGCTCTGGACCCGGCGGCTCGGTACGATCGAGGTCCAGACGCCCGATCCGGCCTTCGACCTGATGGCGAACCGCTGGCTCCTCTACCAGGACTTCGCCTCGCGGATCCTCGCCCGGTCGGGCTTCCACCAGTCGGGCGGGGCCTACGGATTCCGCGACCAGCTGCAGGACATGCTGGCGATCCTGCATGTCGATCCGGCTCGGGTTAGGGCACATCTCCTCGACTGCGCGGCGCGCCAGTTCGAGCAGGGCGACGTGCTGCACTGGTGGCACCCGCCGTCTGGGCGCGGGGTGCGCACGCGCTGCTCGGACGACCTGCTCTGGCTACCGTTCGTTGCTGCCCGCTACGTGGCGGCGACCGGCGACCGGAGCGTACTTGACGAGCAGGTGCCATACCTCTCGGCGCCGGAACTGCGGCCCGAGGAGGAAGACCGCTACGCCGTCTACGAGGCCGGGGCCGAGGCCGCGCCACTCTTCGACCATTGCCTCCGGGCGCTCGAGCGCGGCGTGACTTCAGGCCAGCACGGCCTGCCGCTGATCGGCGGGGGCGACTGGAACGACGGGATGGACGCCGTGGGCCGGCACGGGCGGGGCGAGAGCCTGTGGCTCGCCTGGTTCGCTGCCGCCGCGGCAGAGGGCTTCGCCGAACTGGCCGAGGGCGCCGGACGCGGCGTTCTGGCCGGGCTCTGGCGCAATCGCGCGGCGCAGCTCCGCGAGACGGCCGACCGGGCCGGATGGGACGGTGCCTGGTACATGCGTGCCTTCGACGACGACGGCATCCCCTGGGGCTCTGCCGAGAACGAGGAATGCCGCATCGACTCGATCGCCCAGTCCTGGTCGGTGCTCTCTGGCGAGGACCCCGCGCCGCATTCGCGAGAGGCGATGGAGAGCCTCGCCCAGCTCCTTATCGACCCCGAGGCGCGGCTTGTGCGCCTGCTGAGCCCGCCCTTCGACCAGACGCCGCGCAACCCCGGCTACATCCGGGCCTATCCGCCGGGGGTACGCGAAAACGGCGGGCAGTACACCCATGCCGCCGCCTGGGCCGGGCTCGCCTTCGCCGCGCTCGGCGACGGCGACCGGGCCTGGCAGGTCTTTGACATCATCAACCCCGTGCGGCGGACCGACACCGCGGAGAAGGCAACACGATACCGGGGGGAGCCCTACGTGCTGCCCGGCGACGTGCTTGGCGCCGCGCCGCATACCGGCCGCGCCGGCTGGACCTGGTACACCGGCGCCGCCGGCTGGACCTGGAAGCTCGCCGTCGAGGGGATCCTCGGGCTCCGGATCGCGGAGGGCGGGCTTGACCTCAGGCCCTGCCTGCCGCGCGCCTGGCCGCGGGTTGAGGCGACGGTGTCCTTTGGCGGAGGCCGGCTCAGGGTGACGATCGAGAACCCGGAGGGACTGTCCGCAGGCGAGCTCCGGGTCGAGGTCGACGGCGCGCCCTGGGGGGGAGGGCCGATCCCGTTCCCGGACGCCGGCGCCGAGGGCGCCGTGCGCGCCCGGATCGAGCCGCGGGAGGCGACGCAGACCCGCTCTGCGCGTCCTGCCGGTCGCTGAGCTTTTGCCGCTCTGCATGGCGATCAGACGAGAATCCACGTGCAATTTGCTGAGCATCTCTTGCGTGTCGCAGCGTTTGGCGGAGTTCCCTCAGAAGAACCTAGCCTGAGGCGAGTCAGCAGGCACCTTGGCCTCAGTGGATATCGAAATGCAGCCTTTTCAAGTACTTCGGCACCTGCCCTGAGATCATCGGCCGGGTGGTGATGCTGTATGTCCGATGCCCTCTCGCTCTGGATCGTCGATGATGTTCAGCACGAACTCGGCATCGAGGTCAGCCACGAAACGGTCTAGGTCTGTTGAACCAGGTTCGAGCCTGTACTCGCACCGCGAATCCGAACGGCAGAGCAGATTTGAGGGGGGAGTAACCCGACGGCAATGGCACTTCCATGAAGCCTTCCTGAGACCGCCGGTGACGTCCCCACAATTCCTCCCACAAGACCAATGCGTTACACGCAAAGCACGTAGGAGCCCACTCCCGTTCTCTCCGGCCCTCGACCGACTTCCGGATTTCGGCCGCACCGGTATCTGCCGGCCTTCCTCGTACCGGACATTTGAACCTTTAATTTCGAAAGGCAGTTTGGGTCCCCAGAGCGGTCCACCACGCGAACAAGTCGAGCGACAGCTATGTCCGCCGAGCCGCCGTTCCGTGCGGTGCGATTCCGACTCATCGCCGCCCAGAGTGAGAGGTGGGCCTGGTTTTCCGTGACGGGTTTGGAGTTCGGGAGAAAGGCGCCCGGCTGGCTTGTCGCGGAGAACCCTGATCACCAAGCAACAGAAGATCACCCTCAGCGCCTCGCGCAACATTTCAATTGGGCGAGCTCGTGCTCAGCTAGTCGAGCGTGCGCCGCGTCAAGGCGGGCATGTCGATCGAGAAACTGGCCGGTATGTAGCGCTCGAAAGTCGGTCCGGTGGACGGATTTGAGCGCCGATCGCCATTCGCCTCGCGACTGGCCGGGCGCGGCGGACGCTTGAGCGTCATGACCGTGCGATCCGTGTTGGACTGCACCGGCAACGAGACCGGCATGTATTCGATCCTCGTCGGCGAGCGGCGCTTCCTGGCGCTGGAAATGCTCGTCAAGCAGAAGCGCCTCAACGTAACCGACCTCGTGCCCCGCATCGTGCGCGACCTTTGGGCTGGCCGAAGAGGACAGCCTGGCCGGGAACGTCCAGCGCCTGCCGCTGCGACCGCTCGACCCGTTCCCCGTGCAAAGGCGAAGCGCGAACACGGCGGGACGCGTCGATTCTGCCGAAGGCTGACAAGTGCCGCGCGACGCCTTTGTTCGGCAGAGGCGGCATTCGACACATGCAGAAGGACCGGCGTTGAGCTCCGCCATCGGGCCGCCGGATATCGGGTCCCCCGTGATCGTCATGCTGGCGCGGCAAGGGCGCTTGATAAGGCCGGTCAGCCGGTCCGGCGCTACCCAAGGGCCGTGCTACTCCCCGCGGAAACCCTTTCAATTCAGTTAGCGGAAATCTGGAAATCGAACGGACTCAGGGGCTTGGTCCTACGTTTCACTGTGAAATCCCGGCCCGACGACACGCCGTTCTCACGCCGCCCTCCGCCCCACCCGCGGCGCCCCATGCCCGTTCCCGTGGGCCGGGAACGGGGACCGGAAGTGGAGCGTCAGGTCCTCCCGACCCGGCCCGACCCGTTCGAGCCGGACTAGTCGGCGCTCGAGGGGCCAGGTGAAGAGCCAGAGATCGCCCTCGGCCTCGCGCAGCACGAACCCCTCCGCCCGGAGCCGGCGCTGCAGGTCGAGCCAGTCCGACGCCTGCGAGAACTGCCGCCTGAGCGCCCGCCGGATCACCCCTACCGGATCGCGTTGCCCGTCAGAATCCAGCTCGGCCAGCCGCTCGGCCAGCGCCGTCCGGATGAACTCCGCCGCCGTCATCTCCTCGGCCCGCGCCGCCCGGATCGCCGCGGCGAGGAGCGGCTCGGGGATGCGGATCGTCACGGAGCGGTCGCCAGGCATCGGCCGATCCTGCGGCCCTTCCGGTTAAGGCCGGATGAAGCCGCTAGGGACCGGGCTGCAAGCCGCGCCGAAACACCTGAGAGTCCGCCGCGGCCTGAGAGGCGGCCATGCGCCCGTTCCCTCTCCAAGCCTTCGTCGCGCTGCCGCGCCACGCCGAGAGGATCGCGGCTGCCTCCGGCGTCTCTGCCGTCTCCCTGCAACCCTGAGATGCCAGAGTGACCCGCCACTCCTCTTCGTGGGCGCCGACAAAAGGTTCGGCTTCGGCATGCCCGCCCCGGACATCGAGTTCGGCCCCGGCCAAACCCGCGAAATCAGCCCGAGATTGCCCTGGGGCTATGTCCTAGAGTCAGCGCGAAGGGGCTCAGCCGCCCTCGACCAGCACCTTGAGGTTGGCGAGCCCGCGCTCGTAGTCGGCCCCGACCCAACGGTCCATCATCAGCCCCATCCAGCGGCCGACAGGGTTCATTCCCATGTCCGCCAGGAGGCCCCACGTTACCTTCGTCCCGGTACCCTCGGGTTCGAGCGCGAACCAGGCCGTGGCGGTGCCCATGTCGCCGAAATCGAGGCTTGATTCGACCCGCGAGTTGGGCTCGCTCACCGTGATCTCCTGCCGCCCGCTGCCCACGTTCGGGTGCTCCGAGACCCAGGCGAGCGTGTTGCCCACGCCCTCCTCCGGGCCCGAGTAGGCGACCTGGACATCCGGATCGAGGCCGAGCCAGGGCGACCACTCGGCCCCGCGCTGGAGCGAGTTGAGGTAGGGGAACACCTCCTCGGGCGGCGCCTCAATCACCACCGAACGTGCGACCGGCACATTCCGCGGCAGCAAATAGGCCACCGCCACGATGGCAACGAAGACGACAACGATGGTGATAAGGAGGTTTCTCAGGAACCGCATGGATAGCTCTCCGGAGCTTGATCAATGCACCCATCCTAGCATGGAATGTCGACGGGTCAGAAACGCTCGGCCCGCAGCACTTCACAGTCGGTCACGCTGACCACGCCGATGTGCCGATCCACCACCTTGAAGGCCGCTTCCAGCAACCCGTCCAGGCGCTCGGGCCGGATGATGCAGATCACCGCCACCATGCCCGAGCGGCCCACCTGGCCCTCGCGGCTCCAGTGCCCCGACCGGCCCGAGCCGCCGAGCACGGGAAGCACCGTGAAGCCGGTCACGCCCGCCGCCATCAGCGCCTCGGTCAGGCGCCCCTCCATCGGCGCCTCGATGATGATCTCCACCCGTTTCGCCTTGTGGGTCTGCATCAGGAGCCTCCGGTGGCGGCCTGGGCGGCCGCGAGGTAAAGCGGCAGCCCGAGCGTCAGGTTGAAGGGAAAGGTCACGCCGAGCGAGAGCGTGAGGTAGATCGAGGGATTGGCATCGGGCAGCGCTACCCGCATTGCCGCGGGCACTGCGATGTAGGAGGCCGAGGCCGCCAGCGTCATCATCAGCATCACGCCCCCGGGCGAAAGCCCGAGAAGGAGCCCCGCGCCGAGACCGGCGACCGAGCCGAAGAGCGGCATCAGCACCCCGAAGGCCAGCGCGCCACCCGAGAGCACGCCGCGCACGTTGCGCAGGCCGCGGCCGGCGACCAGCCCCATGTCGAGCAGGAACAGGCAGAGCACGCCCTGGAACGGCGCGTCGATGAAGCTGGCGATGCGCTCGAAGCCCTCCTCGCCGGTGGCGAGCCCGATCAGGAAGGCGCCGACGAGGAGCACGATCGAGCCGTTGAGCAGGATCTCGCGGATCAGCGCTCCGTCCGCCTCGCGGCTGCCGCCGGCGCGGGCGACGAGCCAGAGCGCGGCGAGGATCGCCGGCGCCTCCATCGCGGCGGCGACGGCGACCATGTAGCCCTCGGCCTGCAGACCCCGCGAGGTCAGCACCGAGGTCGCCGCGACGAAGGTGACGATCGAGATCGAGCCATAGTGCGCCGCCACCGCGGCGGCGTCGGTGACCGCGAGCCGGGTCATGAACCGCAGGAGCGCGAAGGCCAGGAAGGGCAGCGCGAAGGAAAGCACCACGCCGGCGACGAGCGAAAGGAGCAGCGTGGCGTCGGCGCCGTGGCGGGCGACGCTGACCCCGCCCTTGAAGCCGATCGCGAAGAGCAGGTAGATCGAGAGCGCCTTCGCCGCCGCTTCGGGCACCGAGAGGTCCGAGCGTGCCAGCGCCGCAAAGAGGCCGAGCGCGAAGGACAAGATGATTGGCGAGATCAGGTTGTCCGCCGCCAGCGAGATAATCCCGTCCATCGATCTGCCCCTATCTCTGGTGGGCGAGCTAGAGCGCGGCGGGCGGGTTGTAAAGGGCATGCGGGCGCCGGAGCCCTGCGTTCTCAGCGTGGCTAGTAGGCGATACCCCGCTCCTCGAGAGCCGCCGTCAGCGGGCCTTCATAGGCAAGGACGTCGAGATATGTGTGATGCGCCAAGAGCTGGCGCGCCTCGACAAAGGCGATGCGGCGCAGCGCCTCGGCCTCGCTGGTGAAATCGTTGGGCGGGGCGATGAGCGCCGGCGGGCCCGAACTCGGCACGCGGATGACGGCGTGGCGGGTCATTCCTCCATGCCCTCCGGCGACAGGGGCAGGGCGAAGGCATATCCCTCAAGGCCCTCTCGCCCCTTCGGCGTCAGCGCGTAGATGCCCGTCGCCACGCGCTCGAACCAGCCGTAGTGATCGTCGGCCATGAGCCGCGTCGCCCGTCTCACGCCGGTCGCGCGGGCGACCTCGGCGCCCTTGCACGGCCCGTTCCCGGCCAGGTGCGCAGCGCAGCGCAGCGCGTCCTGCCGGTAGGCCGTGACCAGGCCTACGCGTGTCGCCCCGCCGGTGTTCGGATCGCCCACCCGCCGGGCGAATTCCCTGAGGAGCCGCGCGCGGCGCGGCTTCGAGCGCCGCGGCCGATAGGGCGCCGGGTCGCAATGGACCTCGACCAGCGCGTCGGCCAGCCGCACCGTGATCAGCCCGAGCCCGAGTCGGCGGGCGAGCATGAGGTTGTTCCTCAGCGCCCGTGCGAAGGCGGCGCCCATGCCGCGCGCGACGGCGACGTAGACCGCGTCGGTCACCGATTGCCGGGCGATGGCCTGGTGGAACAGCGCCAGTGCGAAGCCGGTCTTCATCTCGACGATGACAGGCTCCTCCGGGCCGCGGCAGGCCACCAGGTCGGCCGCCCCGACCTCGGCCTTCACGGTGTAGCCCTGCGCCTCGAGATAGGCCTTGAGCGGGCCGTAGAGATCGGTTTCGCGGGGACGTGTTGCGGCCATAGCTAGAGCCTAGCCCGGGCCGAAGCCGGTTGGAATCCCCGCTCATACCGGCACAAAGCCCTTCGCATCGCCCAGGTACTGGCTGAGCTGGCCCTCGCCGATGTCGTGCCAGAGTCCGTGCAGCTTGAGGTCCTCGGCCTCCACCGCCTTGGTCACGAAGGGGAAGGTCAGAAGGTTCCCGAGCGACACGATCACCGCCTCCTTCTCAAGCGCCGTGGCCCGCGCCTTCGCATCCTCGATCCCGGCAACCCGCTCATAGCCCGGCCTGAGGATGTCGAGCCAGCGGCCGACGAAGCTTTCGGTGCGCTCGAGCTCCGGCGCGTGGCCCGCACACATCTGCGCGCAGCCTGCCACCCCGCCGCAGTTGGAATGGCCGAGGACGATCAGGTGCGCCACGCGGAGCGCCGTGACCGCGTATTCCACCGCCGCCGAGGTGCCGTGGTGGTCTCCGTCAGGCTCGTAGGGTGGCACCAGGTTGGCGATGTTGCGGTGGATGAAGATCTCGCCCGAGTCGGCCTCGAACATCGAGGAGACATGCACCCGGCTGTCGCAGCAGGCGATCACCATCACCCGCGGCCGTTGCCCCTCGTCGGCAAGCCGCCGGTACCAGCCCTTGTTGTCGTCGTAGGCGGTGGCCCTCCAGCCCCGGTAACGCTGCGCGAGATAGGCGGGCAGAGGTCTGATCCGGTCCATCGCAATTCCTCCGGCTTTGCTCCTCTCTAGGTGGCATTTTCCGGGAATTCGAGAGACTTCCGCCACCCCTCTCAACCTTTTCTTGAGAGGCGTGGCGCAAACCGGATCGTGGTGGGAAACGGGTGTCACGCGAGGGGTCGCAAATGTCACACTTTACACGGCTGCGGCCGGACGAGCCGGTGCGGCTCGAACGGGGACGGCTGGCCGCGCTCTACACGTCGGTGGGCGAGACCCAGGCCGAGGAGATCATCTGCCGCGCGATGGAGGAGCTCGCGATGCGGCTGGCGCTGATGGAGCGCGCCTATGCGGCCGGCGAACTCGCGGCGCTTTCCAAGGGGGCGCGCGGGCTGGTGGCGATCGCCGACCAGGTCGGCATGACCGGGCTTGCGCGGGTCGCGGGCGACGTCGCGCTCTGCGCCGAGCGGCGCGACGGAACCGCGCTCGGCGCAACCCTGGCGCGGCTGATGCGGATCAGCGACCGGTCGCTGACCGCGGTCTGGGATTCGGCCGATCTCATCGGCTGATGCCGGCTTGCGGATGGCGGCGGAGCGGCTAGGCTCGGGCGCGCCGTGCGCCGGCGCGGTCCACCGGAAGGCCCGCCCATGCCGCTCACCTTCGCCGATCCCGCCGAGGCCCCGAAGGCCCTGCCGCTCCACCTGGTGCCCGCCGCAGAGGCCGAGGCCTGGGTGGCCCGGCAGCCGCCGCAGCACCGAGCCTGGCTGAGCTCCCAGGGCTTCGCCGGCAAGCTCGGCACGCTTGCGCTCCTGCCGGGGGCGGAGGGCGCGCCCGGGGGCGCCGCCTTCGGCTGGGGTGACGCCAGGTCCCGCGCACGCGACCGTTTTCACCTGGCCAAGCCGGCCGAGACCCTGCCCGAGGGCCCCTGGCGGATCGAGGCCGATCTCGACCCGGCCGAGGCCGAGGAGGCCGCGCTCGGCTGGCTTCTCGGCCAGTACCGCTTCGTCCGCTATCGCGACCAGCCCGCGCCGAAGGCCCGGTTGCTGGCGCCCAAGGGCGTCGACGCGGCGCGACTCGAGGCGATAGCCGCCGGCGAGGCGCTGGTCCGCGACCTGGTCAACACGCCGGCCGCCGACATGGGGCCCGAGGAGCTTGAGCAGGCGGCGCTGGCGCTCGCCGCCGAATTCGGCGCCACGGCGAACGTGATCCGCGGCGCCGACCTCATCGCCCGGAACTTCCCGATGATCCACGTCGTCGGCCGCGCCTCGGACCGAGCGCCGCGGCTGATCGAGCTCGCGTGGGGCGAGGCCGGCCCGCGGCTCACGCTGGTCGGCAAGGGCGTCTGCTTCGATACCGGCGGGCTCGACCTCAAGCCGGCGGCGTCGATGGGTCTGATGAAGAAGGACATGGGCGGCGCCGCCACCGTGCTCGGGCTCGCGCGCACGATCATGGCGCTGAAGCTGCCGCTGCGCCTCAGGGTGCTGATCCCGGCGGTCGAGAATTCCGTGTCGGGCACCGCCTTCCGGCCGCAGGACATCCTGACCTCGCGCAAGGGCCTCACGGTCGAGATCAACAGCACCGATGCCGAAGGGCGGCTGGTCTTGGCCGACGCGCTCAGCTATGCCTGCGAGGCCGAGCCTCCCGACTGCCTGATCTCGATGGCGACCCTGACCGGCGCCGCCCGCGTTGCCCTCGGCCCCGATCTTGCGGCCTTCTTCACCGACTCCCCCGGGCTCGCGCGCGCCATCGAAATCGGCGCCGGGGCGGCGCGCGATCCGGTCTGGCGGCTGCCCTTCTGGGAGCCCTACGAGGCGCTGATCGAGCCCGGCATCGCCGATCTCGACAACGCGCCGTCGGGCGGCATGGCCGGCGCCATCACCGCCGCACTGTTCCTGCGCCGCTTCGTGGCCGAGGGCATACCCTACGCCCATTTCGACATCTATTGCTGGCAACCGAAAGCCGCGCCTGGCCGCCCCAAGGGCGGCGTCGGCCAAGGCGCGCGGGCGCTCCTCGCGGGCCTCCCCGGCTTCCTGGAACTCTGATGGACCGCCGCCTCACCCCCGCCAACGGCCGCGTCGCGGCGCTGCGGCTGAAGGGCCAGGTCGACGCCGAGACCTTCACCGAAGGAGCGCCCCGATCCGTTGCGGTGCCGCTTGCCGACCTCCTCGCCGCCCCCGGCGGCGCCCGCGACCGACAGCTCCTCCGGGGCGAGGCGGTCACGCTTTACGAGGACCACGAGGGCTGGGCCTTCGTCGAAGCCGCGCGCGACGGCTATGTCGGCTATGTCGCGGCTGCCTCCCTCGCCGAGCCCGTCGAGGCGACCCACGCCGTCGCGGTGCCGGCGAGCCACCTCTATCCGGCGCCCAAGCTCAAGACCCGCGAACTCGCCGGGCTTTCTTTCGGATCGCGGTTCCGCGTCGTCTCCGCCGCGGGCGACTTCTACGAGACCGCGGAAGGCCAGTTCGTCCCGAAGCCCCACCTGAGGCCGCTGAACCGCCCCTTCGCCGACCCGGCCACCGTGGCCCAGCTGTTCTTCGGCGCGCCCTATCTCTGGGGCGGCAACTCGATCCGGGGCATCGACTGCTCGGGGCTGGTCCAGGCCGCGATGCTGGCCGCAGGCCAGCCCTGCCCCGGCGACACCGACCTGCAGGAAGCCGCGCTCGGCGAGCCCCTTGACCCAGCCGAGCCGCTCGCCCGCGGCGACCTGCTGTTCTGGAAGGGCCACGTGGCGATCGCCGTCGACGGCGAGACGCTGATCCACGCCAACGCTCACCACATGGCGGTGGCCTACGAGCGCGCGGCCGCGGCCATCGCCCGCATCGCGGCGGAGGGCGGCGGCCCGGTAAGTTCGCGCCGGCGGCCCGTCCGGGCTGCCTGAGCCGAGGGCCGGAAGGCCCTCAGGCGAGGCAAAAGGCTGTGCCTCGAAGAGGCGGCCGCCTGACCCGGTCAGAGCCGCCCGAACACCCGGTCCAGAATCCGCGACAGCTCCGCCGCGTCCTCGTCGGTGAAGGCCGCCGGCCGGTTGCTGTCAATGTCGAGGACAGCGATGATTTCGCCCCCGCCATCGCGAACCGGCAGAACGATTTCCGAACGCGTCGAAGCGGCGCAGGCGATGTGGCCTGGAAAGGCCTCGACGTCGGGCACGAGCTGCACCTCGCCGGTGCGTGCGCAGGCGCCGCAGACGCCTCTGGAGAACGGGATCACGAGGCAGCCGTGCCCGCCCTGGTAAGGCCCGATCCTTAGGAGCTCCGGGCCGACGACGCGGTAGAAGCCGGTCCAGTCGAAGCGGTCGTCGGAATGGTGCACCTCGCAGGCCAGGGTCGCCATCAGCGCGATTACGTCGGTCTCGCCTTCCGTGAGGCTGCCGATTGTCGCAGCGAGGGTTCGGTAGTCAGGCATCGGCGCTCCTGGCGGCGGGCCCGGGGGGTTTTCCACCCCCCCCGGGCCCAACGGAGGGTACTTGGCAAACGGGGAAGCAGCTAGGGGCGTTCCAGCGCGATCGCGGTGCCTTCGCCGCCGCCGATGCAGATCGCGGCCACGCCGCGCTTCGCGCCACGCGCCTCCATCGCGTTGAGGAGCGTCACCATGATCCGCGCGCCCGAGGCCCCGATCGGGTGGCCGAGTGCGCAAGCGCCGCCATTGACGTTGAGCTTCTCGTGCGGCACGCCGAGCTCGCGCATGAACGCCATCGGCACCACGGCGAAGGCCTCGTTCACCTCCCAAAGATCGACCTCGTCCACGCTCCAGCCGATCTGTTCGAGGAGCTTGCGGGCCGCCGGAATCGGCGCGGTCGGGAACAGTGCCGGCGCTTGGGCGTGGCTGGCATGGCCCAGGATCCGGGCGCGGACGGCGAGGCCTCTGGCCCCGGCGGCGCGGGCCGAGGCCAGCACCAGCGCGGCCGCCCCGTCGGAGATCGACGAGGAATTCGCCGCCGTCACCGTGCCGTCCTTGCGGAAGGCGGGCTTCAGGTGCGCTATCTTCTCGGGCCGTGACCTCTTCGGCTGTTCGTCATCCGCCACCGTCACCTCGCCCTTCCGGGTGGAGACCGTGACCGGCGTAATCTCGCGCGCGAAAGCGCCCGAGGCCTGCGCGTCCAGCGCGCGGGTGAGCGAGGCGATCGCGTAGTCGTCCTGCGCGTCCCGGGTGAGTTGGAACGCCTCCGCGCAGTCCTCGGCGAAGGCGCCCATCAGCCGGCCCTTGTCATAGGCGTCCTCGAGCCCGTCGAGGAACATGTGGTCCACCACCTGGGCGTGGCCGAGCCGCGCCCCGCCGCGCATCTTCGGCAGGAGGTAGGGCGCTTTCGTCATGCTCTCCATGCCGCCCGCGACCATGACCTCGGCGCCGCCGAGCGCGATCCGGTCCCAGGCCATCATCGCCGCCTTCATCCCCGAGCCGCACATCTTGTTCAAAGTGGTCGCCGGCACCGCCTCGGAGAGCCCGGCCGCGAACCCCGCCTGCCGCGCCGGCGCCTGCCCCTGGCCCGCCGGCAGGACGCAGCCCATCAGAAGCTCCTCCACCGCCTCCGGGCCCGCGCCGGCATCCGCGAGCGCCGCGCGGATCGCGGCGGCGCCCAGTGCCGGCGCGTCGGTTTCGGAGAAGGCGCCCTGGAAGCCGCCGATCGGCGTCCGCGCCGCCCCCGCGATGATCACCTCGTCCATGTCCTGGTCTCCGTCTGCCGAACGGATCCTGCATACAGAATGGTAAGGATTGCCGTCTAGCCTCCCGGCCACGGCGCAGAAGCACGGAGGTCCGGATGCAGCTGAAAACCGAGGATCGGGGCGATGTCCGCCTGGTGCTGGTGGCGGAGCCGCGGATCGACGCTGCGATCGCCATACAGTTCAAAGAGGCACTGCGCACGGCGGCGGGCGAGTCCGCGCCGCGGGTGCTGCTCGATCTTTCCGAGGTGAGATTCCTCGATTCGAGCGGCCTCGGCGCCTTGGTGGCGGCCATGAAGCTGATCGGCACCGGGCGGCGGCTCGAACTCGCAGCGTTGCAGGCAAGCGTCGAGCGGGTGTTCAGGCTGACCAGGATGGACACCGTATTCACGATCCACGCCAGCATCGCCGAAGCCCTCGGCGCCTCGCCGCGGCTGACGGATGCCGGCTGAGGCGATGGTGGCGGCGCGTCGCGGCGCGAGTTCCGGCCACCGTCCCGGCGCCGACGGCCGCAATGTTGGTCCGGTCGCAGGTGCGATTCGCCTGACCTTGCCCGCCGAGCCCAAGGCGGTGCGGAGGGCGCTGGTGCGGATCTGCACCGAACTTCTCGGCGCCGGCATCTCGGAGGACGACGCGGCCACCGCCGAGCTGGTGCTGGCCGAGGTTCTCAACAACGTGGTCGAGCACGCCTTCCAGGGCAACGCCGACGGGCGGATCGAGTTGACGATCGCGCCCGAGGAGGCCGGTCTCGCTTGCGAATTGCGCGACAACGGCCGCCCGATGCCGGGAGGCGCCTTGCCCGCCGGCCACGGGCCTGCTTGCAGCACCGCCGTTTCGGCGCTTCCAGAGGGCGGATTTGGCTGGTTTCTGATCCACTCGCTCGCCCGCGACCTTGCCTACGCACGGATAGACGGCGCCAACATCCTTGCCCTGCGAATCCCGCTCAGCGCCCGCGCGCAGGCATCGTGAGCCGTCCGCGGATTTTCGCGCTGCCTTGTTGTTGCCTCGATTTCTCCCAAACACGGCCCGGAATCAGTGGGAAGAAGTCAGTGTAGCTGTTAGCTTCCCTCGGCGCCGTGTGTCACAGCCCCCACCCAGTGCGCGGCGCCGAGGTTCTCCACCCCCCACCCCCCCAGAAGAATTCGGCATCTCCGGCGATTGGCAATGCCGTGAGCCTGCCCTAGCTTCGGCGACGCTGTAGGGAGGGGACATGCGCGATTTCCAGCTGCCGGGGCGATCCCCGGTCTTTGCCGCGAACGGACTCTGCGCCACCTCGCATCCCCTGGCAGCGAAGACGGCCGTTGAGGTTCTCGAAGCCGGCGGCAACGCCGTCGACGCAGCGATAGCCGGGGCGGTGCTCCTGGGGTTCTGCGAGCCGCAGATGACCGGCCTTGGCGGCGACTGCTTTGTGCTGGTCAAGCCAGCCGGCAGCGAGGCGCCGGTGGCGCTGAACGGCTCGGGCCGCGCGCCCAGGGCGCTTGACGCGGCCGGGATGCGCGCTCGCGGTCTCCGGGAGGTTCCCGAACACGGCCCCGAGGCGGTCACCGTGCCGGGCGCCGTCGATGCCTTCTGCCAGCTTTCCGAGCGCTTCGGCCGCTGGGGCCTCGACCGGGTCCTCGCCCCGGCGATCCGCTACGCAGAGGAGGGCGTGCCGGTCGCGCCGCGTGTGGCCTATGATTGGGCGGAAGACGCCGCGGTGCTACAAGGTGCTGCGCGCGACCACTTCCTGATCGGCGGCAAGCCCGCGCTTGCCGGACAGGTCTTCCGCGCCCCGGCTCAGGCCGAAGTGCTGCGCCGCATAGCTCGCGAGGGCCGCAGCGCCTTCTACGAGGGCGAAGTCGCCGACGACATCCTGGCCGCACTTCGCGCCCTGGGGGGCGTGCACACGGCGGAGGACTTCGCCGCCACGGAGGCGAGTTGGGGTACGCCGATCGGCGGCGGCTACCGCGGCGTCGAGCTTCTCGAGCATCCGCCGAACGGCCAGGGGGCGACGGCAATCCTGCTCGCCAACATCCTCGGCCAGTTCGACCTCGCCGCGCTCGTCCCCGTCGGCGCCGAGCGTGCCCACCTCGAGGCCGAGGCGACCAAGCTCGCCTACGACGCACGGAACCGCTTCCTCGCCGACCCCGCCGCAATGACCCGGCTCGACCACATGCTGGCGACCGAAACGGCGCGCAACCTCGCCGTCCTTATCGACCCGGGCCGCCCGATGGCCGACCCGCGCGCTGCCTCGGACAACGTGCACACGGAGACGATCTACCTCACCGTGGTCGACCGCGACCGGATGGCGGTGTCGCTGATCTACTCGATCTTCCACGGCTTCGGCTCAGGCATCGCCAGCGAGAAGTTCGGCATCCTGATGCACAATCGCGGCTTCGGATTCACGCTCGAGGAAGGCCACCCGAACGAGGCCGGCGGCGGCAAGCGGCCGATGCACACGATCATCCCTGCAATGCTGAGGCAGGAGGGCCGCGTGATCATGCCGTTCGGCGTGATGGGCGGCGCCTATCAGGCCACCGGCCATGTCCGGGTGATGAGCAACATCGTCGACTTCGGCATGGACCCGCAGGAGGCCATCGACGCGCCGCGCTCCTTCGCCGACGAGGGCGTGCTCAAGGTCGAGCGCGGCTACGCCCCCGAAGTGCGCCAGGCGCTCGCCGGCCTCGGCCATCGGGTGACAATCCCCCCAAGACCCATCGGCGGCGCCCAGGCGATCCTGATCGATCACGGCACCGGCGTCCTGCAAGGCGCGTCCGATCCGCGCAAGGACGGCTGCGCGCTTGGCTATTGAACGGCGCCCTCGACCGTTCGCGTCAGTTCATGTGCCGCTGCAGCGGATAGCGCCCGTCGCGGAAATCGCCAAACAGATCGCTGAGATCGGGGTGCTCCACCGGCTGGCCAGTCTCGTCGGGCACCAGGTTCTGTTCCGACACGTAGGCCACGTAGAAGTCGGTCTCGTTCTCGGCAAGTAGGTGATAGAACGGCTGCTTCTTCGACGGCCGGCTTTCCTCGGGGATCGCATAGTACCATTCGTCGGAATTGGAGAACTCCGGATCCACGTCGAAGACCACGCCGCGAAACGGATGCTTCCGATGCCGTACTACTTGGCCAAGATCATATTTGGCGCGCTTTGTCAGCATGCCATCGCAACCCCCATGGTCTCTAAGTAGACCTCCCACGCTCATTTTGTAAACGGCGAACGCCGGATTTCCGAGGAAACAGAGTGTGACCGTGGCGCTCACAGTGCTCGAGATTGTGGCGCCGGTGTTCCTGCTGGCTGCTGTCGGTTTCGTCTGGGTCAAGCTCGGCTTCGAATTCCGGCTTCAGTTCGTTACCCGGCTGGCGATGACGCTTTCGGTGCCCTGCCTGATCTTCGTGGCGCTGATGGAAGCCGAGGTCGATACCACCGCGCTGACTGCCATCTCGCTCGCCTCGGTCGTCGCCTATGGGGCTATCACGGTTGTATTTTCGGGATCGTCACGGCGGCCCGCCTCGACCGGCCCACCTACCTCTCGCCGCTGATCTTCGGCAATACCGGCAACCTCGGCCTGCCGCTCGCGCTTTTCGCCTTCGGCCCCGAGGGACTCGGTTTCGCGGTGGTGGTGTTCGCGATCATGGCGGTCTGGTCCTTCAGCTTCGGCATCTGGCTGGTCGCCGGCGGCGGCAACCCGGTGCGCGTGCTGAAGGAGCCGATGATGGGGGCCACACTGCTCGGCGCGCTGTTTCTCTGGCAGGGCTGGGAGACGCCCACGTCTCTCACCAACGCGCTGCGGCTGACCGGGCAGATGGCGATTCCGCTGATGCTGGTGACCCTCGGCGTCGCGGTGGCGCGGCTGCACCCGGCCCGGCTCGGCCGGGCATTCTGGCTCGCGGCGGTGAAGATCACGCTTTGCGTTTCCATCGCCTGGGTCACCGGCCGCTGGTTCGAGCTTTCCCCGGTGCCCTTCGCGGTGCTTGTCCTGCAGCTTTCCACGCCGGTCGCCGTAACCTCCTACCTGATCGACGAGAAATACGCCGTCGACGCCGACGCGGTGGCCGGACTGGTGGTGGTCTCGACGCTTCTGTCGGTCGTCACCCTGCCCCTGACCCTAGCATTTGTGATCTGAAGCCCTTCGCTTCCCCGTTTCCCCGCGCCGCGAAATCCCGTATCCTTGCGGCAAAAGAAGAAACGAGAGGCAGATGAGCAGGTTCCTCCGCGTCGCGGTGATCTTGTTGCTGGCGTCCTGCGGCGGCGGCAACTACTCGCAACCGCGCAACCTCGACGACGCGTGCGCCTTCGGCCGCGAGCGTCCCGAATACATACGCGCCATGCAGCGCGCCGAGCGGCGCTGGAACGTCCCGGTGCCGGTCCAGATGGCGATGATCCACCAGGAATCGAAGTTCGTGGGCGATGCGCGCACCCCGTTCCGCTACGTCCTCGGCGTGATCCCGATGGGGCGGCAAAGCTCCGCCTACGGCTACGCCCAGGCGATCGACGGCACCTGGGAAGACTACCAGAGCAGCGGCGGCCGCCGCCGCGCCAAGCGCGACCGCATCGAGGACGCCACCGATTTCATGGGCTGGTACATGAACCTGACGGTGGAGAAGACCGGGGTCCCGCTCCACGACGCCCGCAACCAGTATCTCGCCTACCACGAGGGCCATTCCGGCTACCTGCGCGGCAGCTACAACTCGAAGGCCTGGCTCCTGCGGGTGGCGGACCAGGTCGCGACGCGCGCCAACATGTACAATCTCCAGCTCATCGCCTGCCCGCGTTGAGCCTCAGGCGCGACGGCTGGTGATCCGCGCGACGCCCAGCGCCTCGAGCACCTTGGCCTCGATCTCGGGCGCGTTCATGCCCGCCACCGCGTACATCTGGGCCGGGCTCGCCTGGTCGATGAAGCTGTCGGGCAGCACCATCGAGCGGAAAGTCAGGCCCCGGTCGAAGACGCCCGCCTCGGCAAGAAGCTGCGCGACATGGCTGCCGAAGCCGCCCACCGCACCCTCCTCGACGGTGATTAGCGCCTCGTGCTCGGCGGCGAGGCTCAGGATCAGCTCACGGTCGAGGGGCTTTGCGAAGCGGGCATCGGCCACGGTCGGGCGCACGCCCCGCGCCCCGAGGCTCTCGGCCGCCTTCATCACCTCGGCCAGCCGGGCGCCGAAGGACAGGATCGCCACGCGGGCCCCCTCGGCCACGATCCGGCCCTTGCCGATCTGAAGCGGCTCGCCGCGCTCGGGCATCTCCACCCCCGCGCCCTCGCCGCGCGGGAAGCGGAAGGCCGAGGGGCCGTCATCGTGGGCCGCCGCCGTCGCCACCATGTGCACCAGCTCCGCCTCGTCGGCCGCGGCCATCACCACGAATCCCGGCAGGTTCGCAAGGAACGCGATGTCGAACGCGCCGGCATGGGTCGCCCCGTCGGCGCCCACAAGCCCGGCGCGGTCGATGGCGAAGCGCACCGGAAGGCGCTGGATCGCCACGTCGTGCACCACCTGGTCGTAGCCGCGCTGCAGGAAGGTGGAATAAATCGCGCAGAACGGCTTCAGTCCGCCAGCGGCAAGGCCGGCCGAGAAGGTCACCGCGTGCTGCTCGGCGATGCCGACATCGAAGCAGCGCGCCGGGAAGCGCTCGGCGAATAGGTTGAGCCCGGTGCCGTCCGGCATCGCCGCGGTGACCGCTACGATCTTCGCGTCGGCTTCGGCTTCGCGGATCAGCGATTGCGCGAAGACCTTGGTGTAGACGGGCGCGTTCGAGGGCGGCTTCGCCTGCTTGCCGGTCACGACGTCGAAGGGCGCCGTGGCGTGGCCGCCGTCCCGCGCCTGCTCCGCCGGGCCGTAGCCCTTGCCCTTCTTGGTCAGCACGTGGATCAGCATTGGCCCGTCGGCCCGCGCTTTCACCGTGCGAAGCACGGCCAGAAGCTGCTCCATGTCGTGCCCGTCGATCGGGCCGAGATAGGAGAACCCCAGTTCCTCGAACAGCGTGCCGCCGACCGCGAAGTGCTTCAGCAAGTCCTTGGCGCGCTTGGCGCCCTCGCGGAACGGCTCGGGCAGGAGGCTCACCGCACCTTCGGCCGCCGCCTTCAGCTCCTGGAACGGATCGCCGGCATAGAGCCGCGACAGATAGGCGCTCATCGCACCCACCGGCGGCGCGATCGACATCTCGTTGTCGTTGAGGATCACGAAGAGGCGCTTCTTCAGGTGCCCCGCGTTGTTCAGCGCCTCGTAGGCCATGCCGGCCGAGATCGCACCGTCGCCGATCACCGCGATGGCGTCGCCGATGCCGTGTTCCGGGGCACCGCCGAGGTCGCGCGCCACCGCGAATCCGAGCGCGGCCGAGATCGAGGTCGAACTATGCGCCGCGCCGAACGGGTCGTAGGGGCTTTCCGAGCGCTTGGTGAAGCCCGACAGCCCGCCCTGCTGGCGCAGGCTGCGGATGCGGTCGCGCCGGCCGGTCAGGATCTTGTGCGGATAGCTCTGGTGGCCAACGTCCCAGACGATCCGGTCCTTCGGCGCGTCCCAGATCGCGTGCAGCGCCACCGTCAGCTCCACCACGCCGAGGCCAGCACCCAGATGGCCGCCGGTCTCGCTCACGGCCGCGATCGTCTCCGCCCTGAGCTCGTCGGCGAGCTGCCTGAGCTCGCGGTCCGAGAGCGGTTTCAGGTCCGATGGTACCTTCACGCGGTCGAGAATCGGTGTGGCGGGTCTCATTCGCGCCCTCCCGGGGCTCAGCTGTCGCGGGCGATAACGAACCTTGCCGCTTCCCGCAAGGTCTCGGCGGCCGCGCCGTAGGGCTTCAGCGCCAGCTCGGCTTCGCCCACCAACTCGCCAGCCCGGGCCCTGGCTCCGTCGAGCCCGAGATGCGAGACGAAAGTGGCCTTGCCGGCCTCGGCGTCCTTGCGGACCCGTTTGCCCGTCTTCGACGCATCGCCCTCCACATCCAAGATGTCGTCGGCGATCTGAAAGGCAAGGCCCAGCGCCTCGGCATAGCGCCGCATCGGCGCTGGGTCTGCGCGCCCAAGCACCGCGCCGGCCTCGCAGGCCCAGCGGATCAGCGCTCCGGTCTTGTTCGCCTGCAGCTCGATGATCTCGGCCAGCGCCAAAGGTTTCTGCGCGGACTCCGCCGCGATGTCCTGGGCCTGGCCCAACACCATGCCCGCCGCGCCGGCGGCGCGGGCGAGCGAGGACATCAGCGCCACGCGCAACTCGGCCGGGCAGTCCTCCTCGGTCGCCAGAATCTCAAAGGCCAGCGCCTGCAGCGCATCTCCGGCGAGCACGGCTACCGCCTCGTCCCACTTCACGTGCACGGTGGGCAGGCCGCGGCGCAGATCGTCGTCGTCCATCGAAGGAAGGTCGTCGTGGACCAGCGAATAGGCGTGCACCGCCTCCACGGCCGCCGCAGCGAAGACGGCGTCGTCGGGGGCCACGCCGTGCAGCCGGGCGCCTTCGATCACCAGGAAGCCGCGCAGGCCCTTGCCGCCTTTCAGCGCGTAGCGCATCGCCTGCAGCAGCGGCAGCTCGGAGCCCCCTGGCAGCGCCGCCTGAAGCCGCGCCTGCACCCGCGCCGCAGCACCGCGCAGGCTGTCTGCAAACATCAAAGGTCTTCGGCAGGCTTCGTGCCGGCGGGCGCGCCGCCTTCGCCCAGCGTGATCTGCGCCACCTTCTCCTCGGCGGCCTTGAGCTTGGTCTCGCAATGCGCCTTCAGCGCTGCGCCGCGCTCATAGAGCTTGATCGAGGCATCGAGCGCCACGTCGCCGCGTTCGAGCTGGCCCACGACCTTCTCGAGCTCGGCCATCGCCTCCTCGAAGCTCATCTCCTTCACGCCCTTCTCGCTCATTCGCCGCGCTCCATCAGTACGCCCACATGGGCCACTACGCTCGCGGCAAGGGCGGGAAGATCATATCCCCCCTCCAGGGTCGAGACCACCCGGCCCCGGGCGTGGCTCTCCGCCACGTCGCAAAGCCGCCGCGTGGCCCAGGCGAAGTCTGACTCGACGAGCCGCATCTGGGCCAGGGGATCAGCCGCATGTGCATCGAATCCGGCGGAAATCAGCACGAGTTCCGGAGCGAAGTCCTCGAGCGCCGGCAACACCATGGCTTCCATCGCCGAGCGGAAGGCCTGGCCGTCGGTGCCGGGCGGCAGCGGCACGTTCAGGATGTTGCCATGCGCGCCTGTCTCGTGTCGGTCGCCGGTGCCGGGATAGAGCGGCATCTGGTGGGTCGAGGCGAAGAGCACGCGGGGCTCGTTCCACATCAGATCCTGGGTGCCGTTGCCGTGGTGCACGTCGAAGTCCATGATCGCCACGCGGTCCAGCCCGTGATGGTCGAGCGCCCGCTTGGCGGCGATGGCGATATTGCCGAACAGGCAGAAGCCCATCGCCGTCTCGGTCTCGGCGTGGTGACCCGGCGGGCGCACCGCGCAGAAGGCGTTCGACGCCTCGCCGGCCAGCACCATGTCGACCGCCCGCGTCACCGCCCCGACCCCGCGCAGCGCCGCCTTCAGCGAGCCGGGCGAGAGATGGGTGTCGGCATCGAGCGCGACCCAGCCCTCGGCGGGCACCGCGGCGCGGATCCTGTCGACGTACTCCTGCGGGTGGCAGCGCAGGATCTCGACCTCGGCGCCGAGCGGGGCCTCGACGCGCATCAGCGCATCGAAGCGCGGCGCCTCGAGTGCGGCGAGAATCGCCTCGAGCCGGCCGACCCGCTCGGGATGGCCGGGGGGCGTGACATGGCCGAGGCAGTCGGGATGGGTAAGAAGAGCGGTGGTCATCTGCGGCGAGGCTAGGGCCTCGGCGCCCCGCCGGCAAGCGCCCGCTCAGTCCGGCGCCAGCATGTACCCAGCGCCGCGCACCGTCTGCAGGTAGCGCGGTTGCTTCGGGTCGGCCTCGATCTTGCGCCGGAGCCGGGTGATCTGCACGTCCACCGCCCGTTCCTGCGCCTGCCCGCCGCCGCGACCGAGGTCCTCCACGAGTTGCATCCGCGTGAGTGCCTCGCCCGGGCGCGCGGAGAAGAGCCGCATCAGCTGCGCCTCGGTTGCCGTCAGCCGCACCGGCAGGTCGCCCCGCCAGAGCTCGCCACGCTCCACGTCGTAGCGCACCGGCCCAAGCCGCAGCACCTTCGGACCCGCCTCTGTGGCCTTGGCCTCGGGCACCCGGCGCAGGATCGCGTTGATCCGCAAGAGCAGCTCCTTCGGCTCGAACGGCTTCACGAGGTAGTCGTCGGCCCCGGCCTCCAGCCCGGCAATGCGATCCTCGGTCTCGCCCTTGGCGGTCAGCAGCAGGATCGGCGTACCAATCTGGTCCCTGAGCGCCCGGGTCAGGCTCACCCCGTCCTCCCCCGGCATCATCACGTCGAGCACGATGAGGTCGAACTCGAGCCCGGAGAGCAGCCGCCTGGCATGGGCCGCACCGCGCGCGGCGCTGACCAGGAATCCGTTACGGATGAGATATTTCTGCAGGAGTCCCCGGATCCGCTCGTCGTCGTCGACAATCAGGAGGTGCGCCTCGGGCAACGTGTTCACGGCCCGCTCTCCGTCATGGCCTCGAACTGCCGTCGCATCTCGGGGTCCATCATCGCCTCCAGCACCTGCCGGAAGCCGGCGACCGCTGCTGGCCCCGCGGCGCGGTAGGCCGCCCGCATCCGCGTCCGCTGCGCCTCGGAAAGCTCGCGCTCCAGGGCCTGCCCGGCCTCGGTCAGGTAGAGGTGCCGTTCGCGCTTGTCCTTCCTACCGACCCGGCTCTCCACCAGCCCGTCCTCGATCAGCGTCCTCAGCACCCGGTTCAGCGACTGCTTGGTGACGCCGAGGATGCCGAGAAGGTTGTTCACCGTCGTACCCGGCGCACGGTTGATGAAATGGATCGCGCGATGATGCGCCCGTCCGTAGGCGTGGTTTTCCAGAATCCGGTCGGGGTCAGCGGTGAAGCCGCGATAGGCGAAGAACATCGCCTCGATCCCCTTGCGGAGCTGCTCGTCGGTCAGGAACAGGAGGGTCTCGCCCCCGCTCGCCGCCGGCCCTCGCTCGTCCATCGGTCCCTCGCACTACGATGCCGGCGGATTTTATGTCAGCCTTGTTGACTTTCCAAGCCTCAACTGGTAGCCGATTCTCGATTTCGCGCAAGATTATGTCCGAAGCGGACCTAACGTGCGCAACATTCGGAAATCCGGGCTAGGCCCGGTCCTGGGGAGTACGACGATGGCAGGCGCCTACGACGACCGCGACGGCAAGATCTGGCTCGACGGCAGGCTGGTGGACTGGCGCGACGCCAAGGTGCACATCCTGACCCACGCGTTGCACTACGCCTCGTCGGTCTTCGAGGGCGAGCGCTGCTACAATGGCAAGATCTTCAGGGGCCACGAGCACTCCGAGCGTCTGCTTAGATCGGGCGAGATGCTCGACATGCCGATTCCCTACACCGCCGACCAGATCGACGCCGCCAAGGAGGCGGTGCTGAAGGCCAATGGCTGGGAGAACGCCTACATCCGAGCCCTGGCCTGGCGCGGCGCGGGCGAGGACATGGGCGTCGCCTCCAAGCGCAACCCGGTCAAGCTCGCCGTGGCGGCCTGGGAATGGGGTAGCTACTACGGCGACGCCAAGATGAAGGGCGCCAAGCTCGACATCGCCAAGTGGCGCCGCCCCGACCCCGCCACCGCGCCCAGCCAGGCCAAGGCCGCCGGGCTCTACATGATCTGCACGATGTCGAAGCACGCAGCCGAGGCGAAGGGCTGCTCGGACGCGATGATGATGGACTACCGCGGCTACGTCGCCGAGGCCACCGGCGCGAACATCTTCTTCGTCAAGGACGGCGAGGTGCACACGCCCTTGCCCGACTGCTTCCTGAACGGCCTCACCCGGCAGACGGTGATCGGGCTCTTGAAGGAGCGCCAGATCGCCGTGCACGAGCGCTACATCATGCCAGAGGAGCTCGAGGGCTTCGAGCAGTGCTGGCTCACCGGCACCGCCGCCGAGGTCACGCCCGTGGGCCAGATCGGCGACTTCGGCTTCGAGGTCGGCGCCCTGACCCGGCAGATCGCCGAGGACTACGAGAAGCTCGTCCGCGCCTGAAACCCCGCCGCTGCCCTGTGGCGCCGAGGCCGCAGTACAGCGGCGGAACGGTCCTGCCCGATTTTGGCGGGAAACCGCCGGTGGCCTATGCTATCTAAGGGGGTGCTGAGGGGGCTCCGGGTTACATGGCGAAGCGGTTTCTGTCGATTGGCGAGTGCATGGTCGAATTCGCGCAGACGGGCGCGGGGACCTACCGCCAGGGCTTCGCCGGCGACAGCTTCAACACGGCCTGGCATGTCCGCCGCGGCCTCGGCCCGGGCTGGCGCGTGGGCTATTTCACCGCGCTCGGCGACGACATCTGGAGCGACCGGATGCTTGCCTTCATGGCGGCCGAGGGGATCGAGACCGAGCACATCGCCCGGCTTCCCGGACGCCGGCCGGGGCTTTACGTGATCGACTTCGACGCCGGGACGCGCCGCGTCACGCACTGGCGCGAGAATTCTGCCGCTCGCGCGCTGGCCGACGAGCCCGATGCGCTGGAGGCCGCGATCTCCTCGGCCAACGCGCTGTTCTTCTCCGGCATCACGCTGGCGATCCTCGCCCCGGACGCGCGCGGCCAGCTGCTTTCGGCCCTCGACCGGGCCAGGGCGCGGGGGGCCACCGTCGCCTTCGACAGCAAGCTCCGGCCCGGAATCTGGCCCGACCGCAGCACGCTTCGCGCCGTGATCCGCGCCGCCGCGCGAGTCTCCACGATCGCGCTCCCCACCGTGCCCGACGAGGCCGATCTCTTCGGCGAGAAGGGTGCCGAGGCGGTGGCCGCACGTTATCTGGACGACGGCTGCCCCGAGGTCGTCGTCCGCGCCGGGCACGAGCCGGCACTTGTGGTCTGGAATGGCGGCCGCGCTCGGGTCGCGCCCAGCGACCGAATTCCCGCGCTCGATGCGACCGGCGCGGGCGACAGCTTCAACGGCGCCTACCTCGCGGCGCGGGTGACCGGCGCAAAGCCCGAGGACGCGGCGCGCCGCGCCCAGTCCGCAGCCGCCGACACAATCCAGACCCACGGCGCCCTGGCCTGAGGCGCGCCTCGCCCGGCTCAGTTGCGCCGGAACGTCATCGGCACGGCGAAGACGTAGACCCCGTCGTCGAGCTCTCGCGGCGCGGCCGGGAAGCGCCCGGCGCGGCGCACCGCCTCGAGTGCGGCGCGGTCGAGCGCGGCGCTTCCCGAGGAGGCGGCAAGGCGCAGGTCGCGCAGACGCCCGTCGCGACTGACGGTCAGCGTCACCCGGGCGGTGCCCGAGCCGTGGTCGCCCGCCGGATAGCGCTGCTGGCGCGCGATCCGGGAGAGGATCGCGGCGCCCCACTCGGCCTCGAGCGCCCGAAGCACGCCGAGTGCCGGCTCTCCGCCGCTCCCGCTGCCGGCTGCTGCCGGCTCCGGCGCGCCTACCGCTGCGGCCGTCTGTGACGGCTGGGCCGGAGCGGAGGGGGCCGCGGCTTCGGGCGGGCGCGAGGCCCGCCGCTCAGACCGCGGCCTCGGGCGCACCGGGTCCGACGGCGCAGCGGTTCGGGCCGCTTCTGCATCTGGGGGGTCCTCGGTCAAGACTGCGGGAGCCGGGGCGCCAAGGTCTGGCGGCGTCGGTTTGGCCGGCGGCGCCGCCGCCTGCGCCGTCCTGGCAAGCGCCGGCGCTTGCGCCTCGGCCAGCGCCGCGGGCATCGCGATTTCGGGCGAGCCCTGGACCGGCGCGGCAACGAAGGTCTCGACGCGAGGGAGCCCTTCGGCTTGCCCGGGCGCCGCCAGGGCCTCGGGCGTCGCGACCGCCACCGGCGCGTCGGTAGCGGGTGGCATCGGCAGGGCCGGCCCGGCAACCGGCGAAGGGGCCGCGGGGATGGCCGGATCGGGCGCGCGTTCGGGCGGCGCCTCCCAGCGGCGGACCAGCGCCGCCGTCGCGGGGCTCGCCGCCTCAACCACCACCGCCGCACCGGCGCCGGCGCCGCTC
>JBFKAV010000009.1:0-45213 GCA_041621405.1 Paracoccaceae bacterium | reverse complement strand
GCCCGTCGGCGGCCGCGACCACGCCGTAGCCGGCGCGCTCCAGGGCCACCGTCAGCACGGTGCGGATCTCGGGATCGTCGTCTGCGACGAGGATCTTCACGGCAGGGGCTCCGGCTTGCTCGGCCCGGAGCTAAGCCCGGATTGCTCGTCCGTGGAACCCCCTTCGGCGTCCTCGCGGTCGTCGCGCGGGGGCTTCTTGCCGTCCGACAGCCACCAGGCATCGCGCCGCAGGCAGTCCGGCACGCCCCTCAGCACATAGTCCTGCATCTTCCTGCCTCTCGCTTGCGGGCTTCGCCCATTGGCCGCAAGCCTTGCCGGGCCTGCGCGCAGGCCCGGCGGAGAAGATCAGCAGGTTTCGTGCAGAACCAGCGTCCTCAGCTCGGGCAGGGTCCGATGCGGTAGGTGCCGTCGCCGCGGGCGTAGGCGCATTCGCCGGTGTCTTCGTTGCGGGCCACGAGCGCGCCGACCGCCGCGCCGCCGAGCGTCGCCACGATCGTCCACTCGGGGTTGGCGTTGAGCGCGTCCGCGGTGAGGTAGCCGACCGCGGCGCCGGTCAGCCCGCCCACCACCGTCCGCTCCTCGGTGGTCATGCCTTCGCAGGCGGGAAGCGCCAGGATGGCGATCGTGGCCGTGCTCAGAATTGCTTTGCGCATGTGCTTCTCCTTCGCGGCGACGCCGCCATGTGGTCTTGAAGCCTCATGCATAGCAATGCCGCGCCGCTGCGAACATGACGGTGCTCAATCGCTGCCTGGCAAAGGCGGATTCCCGCCACCCCGCAACGCGCGGGGCGTCAGCCGACGATCTCGAGGCCCGAGAAGAAGAAGGCGATCTCCTCGGCCGCGGTCTCCGGGGCGTCGGAGCCGTGCACCGAGTTCTCGCCGACCGACAATGCGAACTCCTTGCGAATCGTTCCCGGATCGGCGTTGGCGGGGTTGGTCGCGCCCATCACCTCGCGGTTCTTCGCGATCGCGCCCTCGCCCTCCAGCACCTGCACCACCACCGGGGCCGAGGCGATGAACTCGGTCAGCTCGCCGAAGAACGGGCGCTCCTTGTGGACGGCGTAGAAGGCCTGGGCCTGGGCCAGCGACATCTGGATGCGTTTCTGCGCCACGATCCTCAGCCCCGCTTCCTCGAACTTGGCGTTGATCTTGCCTGTCAGGTTGCGCTTCGTCGCGTCGGGCTTGATGATCGAAAGGGTGCGCTCGATGGCCATGTTGTCTCTCCGAAAAGGCGGCCGGAGCCCCTGCCCCGCCCGGGAAATCGCGGCGCCCCCGTACCACGCGGCCTGGGGCTTGGAAACCCCGGCCGGGAGCGGCGTTGACGGCCGCCGCAGCTTCGGGCAGGTCAGGCCATGCTCCGCCTCCGCGAGATCTCCTATTCGGTCGAGGGCCGGCCGCTCTTCGACGCCGCCTCTGCCGCGATTCCGGCCGGCCACAAGGTCGGCCTCGTCGGCCGCAACGGCACGGGCAAGACCACGCTCTTCCGGTTGATCCGGGGCGAGCTCACGCTCGACGGCGGCGAGATCGAGCTGCCGCCCCACGCCCGGATCGGCGGCGTGGCGCAGGAAGCGCCGGCGTCCTCGGCCTCGCTCCTCGACACCGTGCTTGCCGCCGACACCGAGCGCGCGAGCCTCCTCGCCGAGGCCGAACGGGCCGAGGATCCGCACCGGATCGCCGAGATCCAGACCCGGCTCGCGGATATCGACGCCTGGTCGGCCGAGGCGCGGGCCTCAAGCATTCTCAAGGGCCTGGGCTTCGATCTTGACGCACAGCGCAAACCCTGTGCCGACTTCTCCGGCGGCTGGCGGATGCGGGTGGCGCTGGCCGGCGTGCTGTTCGCCGCCCCCGATCTGCTGCTGCTCGACGAGCCCACCAACTACCTCGACCTCGAGGGCGCACTCTGGCTCGAGAGCTACCTTGCGCGCTACCCGCACACGGTGATCCTGATCAGCCACGACCGCGAACTCCTCAACCGCGCCGTGGGCGCGATCCTGCACCTGGAGAACCGCAAGCTCACCCTCTGGCAGGGCAACTATGAGGGCTTCACCCGCGCCCGCGCCGCGAGCCGCGCCGTGCTGGCGGCCGAGGCGAAGAAGCAGGAGGCGCGGCGGGCCCACCTGCAGAGCTTCGTCGACCGCTTCCGCGCCAAGGCCACCAAGGCGCGGCAGGCGCAGTCGCGGCTCAAGATGCTGGAGAAGATGGTGCCCATCGGGGCGCCCGAGGAGGCAAGGTCGCGCGCCTTCGGCTTCCCCGCGCCGGCGCCGCTCTCGCCGCCGATCGTCGCACTCGACGGCGCGGCGGTTGGCTATGGCGAGACCCCGGTGCTCCGGCGCCTCGACCTGCGCATCGACCAGGACGACCGGATCGCGCTGCTCGGCCGCAACGGCGAGGGAAAATCGACGCTGGCTAAACTCTTGGCCGGCAAACTTGAGGCGATGGAGGGGAAGTTCACGCGGGCGCCCAAGCTCCGCGTCGGCTACTTCGCCCAGCACCAGCTCGACGAGCTCCACAAGAACGAGACCCCGCTGCGGCACGTCATGCGGCGCAGGCCCGACGAGCCGCCGGCGAAGCTCCGGGCCCGGCTCGCCGGCTTCGGGCTTCTGGCCGACCAGGCCGAGACCGAGGTCGCCCGCCTTTCCGGCGGCCAGAAGGCGCGGCTCTCGCTCCTGCTCGCCACCCTCGACGCGCCGCAGCTCCTGATCCTCGACGAGCCGACCAACCACCTCGACATGGAAAGCCGCGAGGCGCTGGTGGAGGCGCTGACCGAGTATCCGGGCGCGGTGATCCTGGTGTCGCACGACATGCACCTTCTCGGCCTCGTCGCCGACCGGCTCTGGCTGGTGCAGGGCGGCACGGTCCGGCCATTCGAGGACGACCTCGAGGCCTACCGTCGCGTCCTGCTCGCCGCCGACGAGACGCCGCCGCAACCGAAACCGGCGGCGAGGCCGAAGCCGAGGCGCGAGGCGCTGGCCGGGCTCCGCGCCGAGGTGCGGCGTGCCGAGGAGCGGTTGGCGAAGATAGAGGACATGCGCGCGCGGCTCGCGAAAAAGCTCGCCGACCCGGCGCTCTACGAGCCCGGCCGCAGCGGCGACCTCGAGACCTGGCAGAGGAAGTTCGCCGAGATCGAGGAGGGCATGGCCCGGGCCGAGGCGCTCTGGCTCGAGGCGCAGGAAAATCTTGATAACCAAAGCCCCTAGACGACCTACCTCACGTCACGCATGAGCTTCCTTACCATTTCCCGGTCGTCGCAGGCGCGATCGCCCCTTCCGTTGCCGTCGAAATCGCCTAGGTTCTGCCCATGGACAGCTTCGATTTCGGGCGTCTCGTCTACCTCGTCCTGCTCGGCACGGCTGTCGCGGGCTACCTCGTTGCCGAGGGCCGCCAGGGCCTCGGCAAGACCGCACGCCAGGCGGCGGTCTGGGGCTTCATCTTTCTCGGCGCGATCGCCGGCTTCGGGCTCTGGGACGACATCCGCTCCACCGTCAACCCGGCCCAGATGGTCTTTGGCGAGGGCGCCCGGGTCGAGGTGCCGCGGGCGCGAGACGGGCACTTCTACCTGACCCTCGAGGTGAACGGCACGCCCGTGGATTTCGTCGTCGATACAGGAGCTTCCGACGTGGTCCTCACCCGCGAGGACGCGGCGCGCGTAGGTCTCAACCCCGAAGACCTCCGCTATGTCGGCGTGGCGATGACGGCGAACGGCGAGGTGCCGATCGCGCCGGTCCGGCTCGACGAGCTCCGCCTCGGCGAAGTGACCGACCGCAGGGTGCGAGCCTCGGTCAACGGCGGCGAGCTATTCCAGTCGCTGCTCGGGATGAGCTACCTCGGCCGCTTCGAGCGGATCGAGATCGCCCGCGACCGGCTGATCCTGACCCGCTAGGCCGGGATCACCTCGGTCGTGGCGCCGGCGCGGCGGAACATGGTGCCGCGGTTGAGCCAGACGGTGATCACCGCCGCCGCCACGAAGAACGTCGTGTCGTAGGGCTGGGCATCGGGCCAGAGCGGATTGTTGAGCTGGAAGTGGAACAGCGCGGCCAGGAGGATCGATCCGCGCGAAAGATTGAAGAGCGGCGTCAGGATGACGCTGATCGCCACCGAGCCGGCGACAAAGGGCGCAAGGCTCCAGGCGCCCTGCGGCGTGCCGGAGAGGAAGAAGGCCGGCAAGTGCCAGAGCCCCCAGACCAGGCCGAGAACGAGGCTCGCCCAGAAGGGTGCCATCCGCCGCTGCAGAAGAGGGAGCATCACCCCGCGCCAGCCGAATTCCTCGACCGGTCCGAGGACCAGCATGAACAGGATCGTGGTGAGGGCGGCACCAAGGCTCTCGAATGGCAGCGAGACCGGGAGGAGATTGCCCTTCACCGCTGACCCGAGGCTATAGATGAGCGGGATCCCGAAGATCAGGAACGCCGTCCAGCCCCAGGAGCAGCGCCAGAGCCCGAGGCGCGAAAGGAACCGCGCCAGCCCCGCGGCGCCACCGGTCGTGAGCACGGTCACGAAGGCCGCGATCGCCGGGGCATAGACGGCGAGGACGAAGAGAGGGTGGCGGCCGGTCAGCGGGCCGAAGACCCCGGACATGGCGTCGGCAAAGAAGATGAAGGCTCCGAGCGCGCCCCAGGCGATTCCGAAAGCGAGCACGAGGAAGGGAAGGAGCGCCGCGACGGGCACGTCGGCGGCGGCAGTCCTGGGGGCGTGGGCCATCGACTTCTCCGAAGAGTGCTTGCGCCCGGACCCTGCTCCGCGCCGCCCCTGCGCGCCTTGATCGGGCTCAACCGCCGCTACCTCCCGGCCTTCTTCTCCCAGCGGCCCGATTCCTCGCTCCAGTACTGCGCCGGCACGCCGGCCTCGGTCAGCGCCTTCCACTGGCCGCGGGCGCGCTCCAGCGCCGCCGGGTCGGCACCGTCGAACAGCACGCAGACGCGCTCGAAGGCCTCTGCCTCCTCCGGCGCGACCTCGGCGCCGTCCACCGCCATCAGGCAAGCGGCGCGGTTCGGCGCCTCTCTCGCGGTGGTCAGGAGGACCGGCTGCAGCGCGTCATGCGGGCCGCCGGCCAGCCCGTGCGGGATGAACTGCTCGTCTGGGCCGAGCCAGAGCTTCTGGTCGAGCCAGTCCATCCGCTTGGCGTCGGTGCCGCGGACCGCGACGCGCCAGCCCTGGGCCAGCGCGCGCTCGATCAGAACCGGCAGCGCCGCCTCAAGGGGCCGCTGCGTCAGGTGGTAGAAGAAGGCCTGGCCCATCAGCGCCCCGGCGCCAGCGGGTCGTAGCTGCCGAAGGACCAGATGTGCCCCTCGGGGTCGGCCGCGGTGAAGCTCTTGCCGCCGTAATCCTCGTCCTTGAGCGGCAGCAGGATCTTGGCGCCCTTCCCGCGCGCTCGCTCGTAGCGCGCCTCGACATCCGCATCGACGAGGTAGATCGTGGTCGTCTCGCGGCCGCCGGTCTGGGACGGATCGGTCAGGAAGCGGTCGAAGTCGCCGCCGTGCGCTGGGCCGAACATCACCATGCCCTGACCGAGCATGAGCTGGACATGGACGATCCGACCAGCTTCGTCGCGGTAGACCGCGTGCTCGGTGAGCCCGAAGACATCGGTCAGGAACGCGAGCGCGGCCTCGCAGTCGCGGTAGCGGGTAGCTGGGATGATCAAGGTGTCCTCCCCATCGTTTGGTCCGTCGCGGTCAGCCCCTGGGCTCGAAGCCGTCGCGGATCAGCCGGTCGAGCGACCTGACGCCCCAGCCGGTCGCGCCCTTGGGAGCGAATGGGCTGTCCTTCGACAGGAGCGTGACGCCGGCGATGTCGAGATGGATCCAGGGTGTCGCTTCCTTGACGAAGCGGGCCAGGAACTGCGCCGCGGTGACCGCGCCCGCAGGCCTGCCGCCCACGTTCTTCACATCGGCCAGCGTGGATTTCAGCTGCTTGTCGTAGCCCGGCCCCATCGGCATCCGCCAGGCGCCCTCGCCTTCTGCATGCGCCGCCTTAAGAAAAGATCCCACGAGCTTGTCATCGTTTGAGAAAACGCCCGCGTTCTCGTGACCGAGCGCGATGATGATGGCCCCCGTCAGCGTGGCCAGGTCGATCATCGCCTTCGGCTCGAATCGCTCCTGCGCGTACCAGAGCACGTCGGCCAGCATGAGCCGGCCCTCGGCGTCTGTGTTGATCACCTCGACGCTGTCGCCCTTCATCGAGCGCACGATGTCGCCCGGCCGCTGCGCCCGGCCCGAGGGCATGTTCTCCACCAGCCCGACCAGGCCCACCACGTTGGCGTTGGCCTTCCGCAGCGCCAGCGTCCGCATCACGCCGGCCACGACGGCGGCGCCGCCCATGTCCATCGTCATCTCTTCCATGCCGGCGGCGGGCTTGATCGAGATGCCGCCGGAGTCGAAGACCACGCCCTTGCCGACGAGCGCCAGGGGCTTCTCGCCCTTCTTGCCGCCCTTCCACTGCATCACGACGACCTTCGAGGGGCTGTCGGACCCCTGCCCCACGGCCAGGAGAGCGCGCATCCCGAGCTTCTTCAGCCTGGCCTCGTCGAGCACCTCGACCTCGAGCCCAAGCTCGCCCAACGCGGAGAGGCGCGTGGCGAAATCCTCGGTCGTCAGCACGTTGGCGGGCTCGCTGACCAGATCGCGGGTGAAGAACACGCCCTCGGCCAAGGCCGCCAGCGGCCCGGCCTTGCCCGCGACCTCGTCGGGCTTGCTCACCATGAAGGTCACCGGGCCCAAGGGCTCGGTGTCGTCCTTGCCGGTCAGGTGCGCGGTGAAGCGGTAGGCCCTGAGCGCAAGCCCGAAGGCGATCTCGGCGGCCCGCGCATGGCCGCCCGCCAGCACCAGGAGCGGGGCCGGGCCATGCGCCCGGCCGATGGCCGCGCCTGCCTTGCGCGCCTCCTCCAGCGTCGACCTGCGCCCGAGGCGCACGACCTGCACCGCCTCGGCGGCCATGCCCGCGGGATAGGTGAGTTCGGACGCCTCGCCGTCCTTCAGCTTGGCGAAGGCCTTGCTCTGGGCGAGGCGCGCGATCGCGTCGCGGCTCAGCCGGTTCACCCGGCGCCCGGCCTGGTCGAGCTGGCCCTCGCCTGTGACGAAGACCACGATCCGGCCCTCGAAGGCGGCCAGGACGTCGAGATCGAGCGGCTTGAAATCTATCGCAGCGGGCTGGGTCATGGCCTCCTCGGGGGGTCTCAACGGCGGCTTCGCGCGGACCCTAGCCAAGCTTGCAGGCCATGGCCAGATAGGAGTTTCCGCCCCCCGCCGATTGGTCTAGGGTCGGGGCCGATTGCTGCCCGGCTGGGGGTATCGGTGGCGAGACTCGACAAATACCTGCTGACACAGCTGCTCACGCTGTTCGGCTTCTTCTCGCTGGTGCTGATCGGCGTCTACTGGGTCAACCGCGCCGTGGCGCTGTTCGACCAGATCATCGCCGACGGCCAGTCGGCGGGCGTGTTCCTCGAGCTGACGCTCCTCACCCTGCCCAACGTGATCCGCCTGGTGCTGCCGCTCTCGGCCTTCGCGGCGGCGCTCTTCGTGACCAACAGGCTGATGACGGAAAGCGAGCTCGTGGTCGCCCAGGCCTCGGGGCTCGGGCCATTCCGTCTGGCCCGCGCGCCCTTTGTCTTCGGGCTCATCGTGACCCTCCTCGTGGCGCTTCTGGCGCATTGGCTGGTGCCGGCGAGCCGCTCCGAACTGGCCGAGCGGCGGGCCGAGATCGCCGAGAACATCACCGCGCAGTTCCTCGTCGAGGGCCGCTTCATGCATCCCGCCGACGGACTCACCGTCTACATCCGCGAGATCACGCCCACGGGCGAGCTGAAGGGCGTCTACCTCTCCGACAGCCGGCGCGACGAGGCGCGCACCACCTATACCGCGGCCCGGGCGCTCCTGGTGCGGGCCGAGACCGGGCCGAAGCTGGTCATGGTCGAGGGGCTGGCGCAGAGCTACGACCGCGCGACCGGGCGGCTCGCCAGCACGCGGTTCTCCGATTTCGCCTACGACCTGGCCGAACTGATCGCCGGCGCAGGCGCCGGCCTGACCGATCCGCGCGAGCTCCCTACCCGCCGGCTTCTCGCCCCCGACGCCGAGGCGCTGGCGGCCACCGGCAAGCCGGCCTCGGTCTTGCTCTACGAGGCCCATTCGCGCTTCGCGCAGCCCGTCCTCGGCCTCGTCGGGGCGCTGCTGGGCTTCGCCGCCCTGCTCTCGGGCGGCTTCAGCCGGTTCGGGCTCTGGCGCCAGATCGCGCTGGCCTGCGCGGTGCTGGTCGTCGTCCAGTTCCTCGACAACGCGGCGGCCGACCTGGCGCTGGCCGACAGCGGTTACCTGCCGCTGGTCTACATGCCCGGGGTGGCGGGGCTCGCCGGCGCGGCCGGGTTCCTGGCCTGGGCCGGGCGGCGCCGGCGGCCGGGCCGGGCTGCGGAGGCATCCGCATGACGCTCGACCTCTACTTCGCGCGCCGCTTCCTGCGCGCCTTCGGGATGGTGCTCGGCGCCTTCCTCGGCTTCCTGCTGCTCCTGGAGATGGTCGAGCAGATCCGCCGGTTCGACACCTCCGACCTCGGGCTGCCCGAGGCATTCCAGCTCGCGCTCCTCGCCGCGCCCGAGACGCTCTACCGCATCCTGCCCCTGATCACGCTCCTGGCCACGCTGGTGCTCTGCCTCGGTCTGGCGCGCTCGAGCGAGCTGGTGATCGCCCGCGGCGCCGGGCGCTCGGCGCTGGTCAGTCTCAAGGGCCCGGTCGCGGCGGCGCTGCTGATTGGCGCCGTGGGGGTGGCGGCCTTCAACCCGATCGTCGCCGCGACCTCGCTGCAATACGAGCTGACCGCGGCCCGCTATGCCGGCGCCGAGGCCAGCGTGCTCTCGGTCACCCGCGAGGGGCTCTGGCTGCGCCAGGGCGGCGGCGAGGTGCAGACCGTGATCCGCGCCGGCCGCGCCTCGCGCGACGGCACGACGCTCTTCGACGTGACCTTCCTCGACTTCGATGCCAACAGCGCGCCGGTGCGGCGGATCGAGGCCGAGGTGGCCGCGCTGCAGCCCGGCGCCTGGGCGCTCGGCAAGGCCAAGGAATGGCCGCTCGCCGGCGTCGCCAACCCCGAGCGCGCCGCGATCCTGCACGACAGCCTCTACCTGCCCACCGACCTCACCATCGAGCGGATCCGCGACAGCTTCGGCACGCCCGCGGCGGTGCCGATCTGGGAGCTTCCGGTCTTCATCGCCCAGCTCGAGGCGGCCGGCTTCTCGGCCCGCCAGCACCGGGTCTGGTTCCAGATGGAACTGGCGCTGCCCTTGTTCCTGGTGGCGATGATGCTGATCGGCGCGGGCTTCACCATGCGCCACGCCCGCTTCGGTCAGACCGGGCAAATGGTGCTGATGGCGCTGATCCTCGGCTTCGGCCTCTATTTCCTGCGCAACTTCGCGCAGGTCCTGGGCGAGAACGGCCAGATCCCGGCGGCGCTGGCGGCCTGGAGTCCGCCCCTGGCCGGCATCCTCGCCTCGCTGGGGCTGCTCCTGCACCTGGAGGACGGATGAGACGTCTGCTCGCCGCCCTCGCGCTCCTCGCCGCGGTGTCGCTGCCGACGGCGGCGCAGGAGGCCGCCACGCTGGTTGCCGACCGGGTCGAGGTGCGCTCGGCCACGCTGCTGGTGGCCGAGGGCAATGTCGAGGTGTTCTGGCAGGGCGCACGCCTCAAGGCTTCGCGCATCGTCTACGACCGCGCCGCCGACCGGCTCACCATCGAGGGGCCGATCGTGCTGACCGACGGCGAGGACGTGGCGATCTTCGCCGAGGCCGCCGAGCTTTCGACCGACCTGCGCGAGGGGCTGATGCAGAGCGCGCGGCTGGTGCTCTCGCAGCGGCTGCAGCTCGCCGCGGTGCAGATCGCCAGGGTCGAGGGGCGCTACACCGAGATGAGCCGGGTGGTGGCCTCCTCCTGCCAGGTCTGCCCGAAAGACCCGGTGCCGCTCTGGTCGATCCGCGCCCGAAGGGTGATCCACGACCAGGAGGAGCGGCAGATCTATTTCGATGGCGCGCAACTCAGGGTGATGGACATCCCCGTCGCCTACATCCCGCGCCTGCGCTTTCCCGACCCGACGCTGAAGCGCGCCACCGGCTTCCTGTTTCCCACCCTGCGCTCGACGAGCCAGCTCGGCACCGGGCTCAAGGTCCCATATTTCGTCACCCTCGGCCGACACGCCGACGTGACCATCACCCCCTACCTCTCGGCGCGGACCAGCACGCTGGAGCTGCGCTTCCGCCGGGCGTTCCGCACCGGCGATATCGAGATCGGCGGCGCGATTTCGCGCGACGACATCATGCCCGGCGAGACGCGCTACTTCGTCGCCGGCGCCGGCGGCTTCGACCTGCCGCGCGGGTTCCGGCTCAGCTTTGGCCTCGAGGCGGTGTCCGACGACGCCTACCTCGTCGACTACGGCTACGGCGACCAGGACCTCCTGGAAAGCAGCGTCGCGCTGACCCGCACCCGCCGCGACGAGCATATCGGCGCCCGGCTCCTCGCCTTCCACACGCTGCGCGAGGGCGAGCTCAACTCGACCCAGCCGGGGATCGTCGGCGAGGCGGTGTACGAACGCCGCTTCGTGCCCGGCCCGCTCGGCGGGGTGGCGACGCTGCGCTTCGGCGCGCTCGCACTCACCCGCAGCTCCGAGCTCGACGGCGTCGGCCGCGACGTCGCGCGCGCTTCGGCGGCGCTCGGCTGGGAGCGGAGCGAGGTCTTCGGCCCCGGCCTCGTGGCCACCGCGGCGTTCAACGTTCTGGCGCAGAACTACACGGTCGAGGACGACGCGGCCTTCGCCACCACTTCGGCCCGGGTTCACCCCGAAGCGGCGCTCACCCTGCGCTGGCCGCTCGCCCGGACCGCGCCGGGCGGCGCGCGGCACGTGCTCGAGCCCGTAGCGATGCTGGCCTGGGCGCCCGAGAACCCCGACCCCGCCCCGAACGAGGACAGCACCGTCAGCGAGTTCGACGAGGCCAATCTGCTCGGCTTCTCGCGCCTGCCGGGCGAGGACGCGCCCGAACCGGGCCTGCGCCTCGCCGTCGGCCTCGGCTGGACGCGCTACGACCCTGCCGGCTGGTCCCTGGGCGTGACGGCGGGGCGGCTCATCCGCGAGATGCCGGCGGGCTTCGGCACCGGCACCGGGCTCGACGGCACCCGCTCCGACTGGCTCCTTGGCGCCCGGCTCTACCTGCCGAACCGGCTCGGCGTCACCGGCCGGGCGCTCGTCAACGACCAGTTCGAGGTCTCCAAGGCCGACCTCCGGGTGCATTACGGCGGCACCCGCTTCGATGTCGATACGGGCTTTCTCTATCTCGCCGCCGCGCCATCGGAGAACCGCCCCGAGGAGATCGCGGAGTGGACCGTCGACGCCGCCTGGCGGATCAATCCGCAATGGACCGGCCGCACCGACTGGCGCTACGACTTCGAGGAAGGCCGTGCAACCTCGGCCGGCATCGGCTTCGGCTGGCAGAACGAGTGCGTCAGCGTCGATCTTTCCCTCTCGCGTCGGTTCACGTCCTCGACTAGTCTGCGCCCGACGACCGATTTCGGGCTCTCGGTGGAACTCACCGGCTTCGGGACCGGAGGCGAAGGCGGCGTGCCCCGGCGCCGCTGCATGAACTGAGGCGCCCCAGGGACGGGCGAAGCGAGCATGACCATCCGACAGACAGTCTTCACCGGCCTTCTCGCGCTCTGCACCCTGTTTTCCGCAGGCGCGGCGCGGGCCCAGGCCGACCTCTTCACCCCGGCGGTGTTCGTGAACGACCGGGTGATCACCCGCTACGAGGTCGAGCAGAACCGCCTCTTCCTCTCCGTGCTGCGGCAGCCGGGCGACCTCGACGAGCTCGCCGTCGAGCGGCTGATCGAGGACGCGCTCCGCCGCGACGCCGCGCAGGCGGCCGGGGTCACCGTCTCGCCCGAGGAGGTCGAGGCCGGGATGGCCGAGTTCGCGGCCCGCGGCAATCTGACGACCGAGGAGTTCCTCGCCGCGATCGCGCAGAACGGCGTTGCCCCCGAGACCTTCCGCAGCTTCGTCGAGGCGGGACTGCTCTGGCGCGCGGTGGTGCAGACCCGGTTCGGACCGCGTGCCCAGGTGACCGACGCCGAGGTCGACCGCGCCATGGTGGCGGCCTCGCGGCAGTCCGGCGTGCAGGTGTTGATCTCCGAGATCGTTCTGCCCGCCGACAGCCCCGAGGCCCGGGCCGAGGCCGATCGCGTGGCGCAGCGCCTCGCCGGGCAGTTTATGTCGGACGGCGCCTTCGCCGCCGAGGCCCGGGCCCGCTCGGTCTCGCCGTCGCGCGGGGCCGGCGGCCGGCTCGACTGGCTGCCGCTCGGCAACCTGCCGCCACAGGTCGCCGCGCAGGTCCTCGGCCTCGCGCCGGGGCAGGTGTCGCAACCGTTTCCGGTCACCAACGCGGTGGTGCTGTTCTACCTGCGCGACCTGCGCGAGACCGGGACCCCGGAGGCCGCCGTGCTTGCCGTCGACTGGGCCGAGTTTTCCGTGGCCAGCGCCGCGGACGCCCAGCGGGTGGAGAACGCGGTCGACACCTGCGACGACCTCTACGGCGAGGCGCTCGGCCTGCCCGAGGACCGACTGCTGCGCGAGACACGCCCGCCCGCCGAGGTGCCCGACGACGTGGCGCTCGAGCTCGCCCGGCTCGACGACAACGAGGGTGCCACCGGCTTCTCGCGCGGCGGCCGGCCGATCTTCCTGATGCTCTGCGCCCGCAGCTACGAATTGCCGGGCGCCGAGCCCGCGCAGGCGGCCGAAGGCGAGACCGAGGCGGAAGCCGCCGCCGATGCCGAAGCGCCGGCGCCGGCCGGCCCGAGCCGCGAACAGGTGCGTGCCCGGCTGGTCAACCAGAGGCTCGGATCCTACGCCGACGGCTATCTCGCCGAACTGCGCGCCGACGCGACCATCCGCCAGCAATGAGCGCCGGGCCAGGCCCGATCCTGCTCACCTGCGGCGAACCCGCCGGGATCGGCCCCGAGATCGCCGCCAAGGCCTGGGCGGCGCTTGGGCAGGAGCTGCCCTTCGCCTGGCTCGGCGACCCGCGCCACCTGCCCGGGGGCACGCCGGTGGCCGAGATCACCGTCCCCGCCGAGGCCGAGGTCGCCGCGGCGCGCGGGCTCCCGGTCCTGCCGCTCGCGTTCCCGGCCGCCGCCGAGCCGGGGCGCCCCGCCCCGGCGAACGCCGCCCTCGTGATCGAGGCGGTCCGGCGCGGGGTGGACCTCGTCGCCGCCGGGAAGGCCGCCGCGCTTTGCACCGCGCCGATCCACAAGAAGGCGCTGATCGACGGCGCCGGCTTCGGCTTCCCCGGCCACACCGAATTCCTCGCCCACCTCGCCGATGCTCGGCAAGTGGCGATGATGCTGGTCTCGCCGCTGCTGCGCGTGGTGCCGGCGACGATTCACATCCCGCTCGCCGAGGTCCCTGCCGCGCTCACCCCCGAGCGCCTCGCCGAGACGCTCCGGATCACCCACGCCGCGCTCAATCGCGACTTCGGCCTTGCCGCGCCACGAATCGCGGTGGCCGGGCTCAACCCGCATGCCGGCGAGGGCGGCGCCATGGGGCGCGAGGAGATCGAGGTGATCGTCCCGGTGCTCGAGGCGCTCCGCGCCGAGGGTCTAGCCCTCAGCGGCCCGCACCCGGCCGACACCATGTTCCACGAGGCCGCCCGCGCCCGCTACGACGCAGCGGTGGCGATGTACCACGACCAGGCGCTGATCCCGATCAAGACGCTCGACTTCGCCGGCGCCGTCAACGTGACGCTCGGCCTGCCCTTCGTCCGCACCTCGCCCGATCACGGCACCGCCTTCGACATCGCCGGCCGGGGCCAGGCCGACCCGGCCAGCCTGATCGCCGCCCTGCAGCTCGCCCGAGACATGGCCCAGACCCGGGCGCGCGCATGAGCTTTTCCCCCCACGCACTGCTTCCCCGTTGCGAAAATACGCTCGGGGGGAGTCGCGCGAAGCGCGACGGGCGGCAGACAACCCCCCGCCCCGGCGGCCGCCGGGTACCCCGCCATGGCCGCGATTGACGCGCTGCCCCCCCTGCGCGAGGTGATCGCGCGCCACGGGCTCGTCGCACGCAAGGCGCTGGGGCAGAATTTTCTCCTCGACCTCAACCTCACCGCCAAGATCGCCCGCCTCGCGGGCGACCTGTCGCAGGCCGACGTGCTCGAGATCGGCCCCGGCCCCGGCGGGCTCACCCGCGGGCTCCTGGCGGAAGGCGCGCGGCGCGTGCTGGCGGTCGAGAAGGACGCGCGCTGCCTGCCGGCGCTCGACGAGATCGCCGCCGCCTATCCGGGCCGACTCGAGGTGCTGAGCGCCGACGCGCTCAAGCTCGACGCCGCGGCGCTGCTGACGCCGCCGGTCAAGGTGGTGGCAAACCTGCCCTACAACGTCGGCACCGAGCTCCTGGTGCGCTGGCTCACGCCACCGCGCTGGCCGCCGTTCTGGGAGAGCCTGACGCTGATGTTCCAGAAGGAGGTGGCCGAGCGGATCGTCGCCGCGCCCGGCTCCAAGACCTATGGCCGGCTTGCGGTACTGGTGCAGTGGCGCTCGGAGGCGCGGATCGTGCTGACGTTGCCGCCCGAGGCCTTCACCCCGCCGCCAAAGGTCAGCTCGGCGGTGGTCCACATCCGGGCGCTCCCGGCGCCGCGCCACCCGGCCGACCCGGCGCTCCTGTCGAAGGTGGTGGCGGCGGCGTTCAACCAGCGGCGCAAGATGCTTCGTGCGAGCCTCAGGGGCCTCGCCCCCGATATCGAGACGCGGATCGCGGCGGCCGGTCTCACGCCCACCGCGCGGGCCGAGGAGATATCGGTGGAAGGCTTCGCGGCCCTGGCGCGGGAGCTGGCCCGGGCCTGAGCGCTATTCGGCAGCCTCTGACGGCGGCGACGGCGGCTCCTGCGGCTTCTCGCCCCGCGGCCGGCGGCCGCGCCGCGGGCGCGGCTCGTCCTCGGCGGCCTTGGGCCCGTCCGGCTTCCGGCCATGCATCTCCGGGGTCTCGACCAGACCCCCGCCGGCCTCGGTCTCGGTGTCGGTCTCGATCACCTCGGCGGTCTCGGGCTTGCGCTTGCGCTCGCTCCACTCTTCGCGGCGCTCCTCGCGCCGGTCGTCGCGCCGCTCCTCGGGCCGGTCATCACGCCGGTCGTTGCGATCTTCGCGATCGTCGCGCTGATCTCCGCCGCCGCTGTTCGACTGCTGCCGCTGCGCTTCGATCTCGCGCTGCGCCTCGCCCAGAAGCCGGGCGTAGTGCTCGGCGTGCTGCTGGAAGTTCTCGGCAGCGACCCGGTCGTTGCCGAGCTGCGCATCACGCGCGAGCGTGAGGTACTTGTCGATAATCTGCTGCGGGGTACCGCGCACCTTACCCTCGGGCCCCGAACTGTCGAAGACCCGGTTGACGATGTTGCCCATGGGCGAGCGCTGACGGCTCGACTTCGAACGCGATCGGGATTTGGATGATCTCATATGGTCTGATGTCCAGCCTTGTTCGGGCATTGCCCGGGTCTCGCGGTGCGCCCCCTTGGCGCGGCAATCTTCCGCTCGGACCGTTCCGTGTTTGGCTTGCAAGCGAGGGAGATGCGTAAGCCGCATCCCGCCTCTCGCGCCCCGATTCCTAAGCATGGCTCCGCGCGGGAGACAAGCGGAAAATCGGAGGAAGCGCGGCGAATTCGGATTTCTGGCACGGAAAAGCTACGGTTTTCGCGCCGAAACCGCCCGCTGCCTGCCCTCAAGATCGGTGTGCGTCGCCGGCTTTTCAAGCCCCGCCGCGCGGAAGATCGCGGTGACCGCCCTGCCCTGCTCCGCCCCGGTCTCGACGACGAGTCGTCCGCCGGAGGCGAGATGCGCCAGCGCGCCGGCGGCGATCGCGCGGTAGGCCGAAAGCCCGTCGCCCCCGTCGGTCAGGGCACCGTGCGGCTCCCAGTCACGCACTTCGGGGGCGAGGCCCGGCATCTCGTCAGCCGCGATGTAGGGCGGGTTCGAGACGATGAGGTCGAACCGCCCGTCGAGCCCCTCGAACCAGTCGGCGCGCCGCAGATCGGCCCGGTCCGCAAGGCAGAGACGCGCCGCGTTCTCGCACGCAACCGCCAGCGCAGCCTCGGAGATGTCGATGCCGACGCCGCTCGCGGCCGGGCGCTCGGCCAGAAGCGACAGCAGGATGCATCCTGTGCCGGTGCCGAGGTCGAGCACCCTCTGGAAGGGCTCCGCCAGCGCCAGCTCGACGAGGAGCTCGGTGTCCGCCCTTGGATCGAGCACATCGGGCGTCACCAGGAAATCACGGCCCCAGAAGGCGCGGCGGCCGGTGATCTGGCTGACCGGCTGGCGCGCCTCGCGGGCGGCCACCGCCGCGCCGTAAGCGGCCTCCGCCGCCGGTGCCAGCGGCTCGGAAAGCCGCGCGGCGAGCGCGTCGGGCGAAAGCCCCAGCGCATGGGCCAGGAGCCAGCGCGCGTCCCGCGCCGCGCCCTCCACGCCGGCGGCCCCTAGGCGCCTGGCGGCGTCGCGGAGCGCCTCCGCCCCGGTCATGCCTCCATCTCGGCGAGCTTCGCCGCCTGGTCGGCGGCAATGAGCGCCTCGATCACCTCGTCGAGGTCGCCTGCAATAATCTTATCAAGGTTGTAGAGGGTGAGGTTGATGCGATGGTCGGTGACCCGGCCCTGCGGGAAGTTGTAGGTGCGGATCCGTTCCGAGCGGTCGCCGGTGCCGACTTGCGCCTTACGGTCGGCGGCACGGGCGTCGTGGGCCTCCTGCCGCTCGAGATCGAAGAGGCGCGCGCGCAGCACCGCCATGGCGATGGCGCGGTTCTGGTGCTGCGACTTCTCCGACGAGGTCACCACGATGCCGCTCGGCAAATGGGTGATCCTTACCGCGCTTTCGGTCTTGTTGACGTGCTGGCCGCCGGCGCCGGAGGCGCGCATCGTGTCGATGCGGATGTCGCCGGCGGGAATGTCGATTTCCACCTCCTCGGCCTCGGGCAGGACCGCGACGGTCGCGGCCGAGGTGTGAATCCGCCCGCCCGCCTCGGTCTCGGGCACCCGCTGCACCCGGTGGACGCCCGATTCGAACTTCATCCGCGCGAAGACCCCCTCGCCGGCGATTCGCGCCGTCGCCTCCTTGATCCCGCCGAGCTCGGTCTCGCTGAGCGAGATCAGCGAGAACCCCCAGCCCTTCGCCTCGGCGTAGCGCTGGTACATGCGCAGAAGGTCGCCGGCGAACAAGGCCGCCTCCCCGCCGCCGGTGCCGGGGCGGATCTCGAGGATCGCCGGCCGCGCGTCGGCGGCGTCCTTCGGCAGCAGCGCGAGCTTCAGCGCGTGTTCGGCCGCGGGCAGCCGCGCCTTCAGCCGCGGGAGCTCCTCCTCGGCCAGCGCGCGCATCTCGGGATCGGCGAGCATCGCTTCGGCCTCGGCGATCTCGGCCTTCAGGCGCCGCCAGGCCTCGATTCCCGCCACCACCGGCCTCAGCTCGGAATATTCGCGCCCCAGGTCGGCGATCTCGGCCGGGTTCGCCGAAGACATCTTCGCCTCCACGAACTGGAAGCGGTGCACGATCTGGTCGAGGCGCTCTTCGGGCAGCATCGGCGCGGTATTCCGCGCGGGGCGGCCGCGGTCAAGCCCCCGGCGAGTGGGCTGGCTGCGACCGAGGTGCTGCGCTCAGCTCTTTTGGCTTTTGTTCCAGAAGTATAGGCAGAGAAGCTCCATCGCCACGTGAGCCCCGGCCACGGCCGTGGCGCCGGTCGTGTCGTAGGCCGGTGCCACTTCCACGACATCGCCGCCGACGACGTCGATGCCGGCCAGGTCGCGCAGCATCGCGGCGGCCTGCCAGGACGCCAGCCCGCCCCAGACCGGGGTGCCGGTGCCCGGCGCGAAGGCGGGGTCGAGCGCATCGATGTCGAAGGTCACGTAGGCCGGACCCTTGCCAACGATCTCCTTCGCCCGCGCCACGGCGGCTGCCGTGCCGCCTTCATGCACCGTGCGCGCGTCGATCACGCTCACGCCGAGGTAGTCCGGCGTCTCGGTGCGGATGCCGATCTGCACCGAGCGGGCGGCATCGACGATCCCCTGCTTCACCGCCTTGTAGAGGAAGGTGCCGTGGTCGATGCGCCCCTCGTCGTCGTCGGCCCAGAGGTCGGAATGGGCGTCGAACTGGACCACGGCGAGCGGGCCGAACTTCTCGGCATAGGCGTCGAGGACCGGCAGGGTGATCGAATGGTCGCCGCCCAGCGTGACGGTGCCGGGGCCGGTGGCGAGGATGCCGCGGATGTGTTCGGTGACGCGGGAGGGAAACTCGGCCGTCTTGGCGTAGTCGAAGGCGAGGTCGCCGTAGTCGACGATGGCGAAGTCCGACAGCGGGTCGAAGCCCCAGCCATAGGGCGGGTCGAAGGGCTGCAGGCACGAGGCCTCGCGGATCGCGCGCGGGCCGAAGCGGGCGCCCGGGCGGTGGGTCACCGCCTGGTCGAAGGGGATGCCGGTGACGGCGAGGTCGACGCCGTCGAGGTCCTTGCTGTAGCGGCGGCGCAGGAAGCTCGTCGCGCCGCCGAAGGCGTTCTCGTGCGCGAGCCCGCGCCGGGCGTCGCGGGTGAAGGCCAGGTCCACCTGCTCTTTCGCGTCTTCCAGCGCCATCCTCGCCTCCCTCGGTCCGGCCGGACCCTCGCCCGCCGGCGGCCCCTTGGCAAGCCCGGCCTCGCCTGCCTGATTGACTTCCGCCGGACCTGGGCGTCCTGTCGCCCGATGCGCCGCGTCTACGAACCGCAGGCCTACGACACGTCGAGCTGGCCCGAGAGCCACTGGCGCGCCACCGCGACGGCCCCGCCCCGCCCTTCGCTGCAGGCCTCGGTCGCAGTCGAGGCCGCGGTGATCGGGGCCGGCTATGCCGGGCTCTCGGCGGCGCTGGCCCTGGCCGAGCGGGGCGTGAGGGTGGCGGTGCTGGAGGCCGGCCAGCCGGGATGGGGTGCCTCGGGCCGAAACGGCGGCTTCTGCTCGATGGGCGGCTCGAAGCTCTCCGACCTCGAACTCGCCGCCCGCTTCGGCCGCGACGAGGCGGTGGCCTTCCGCCGCTACCAGCGCGAGGCGGTGGCGCATGTGGCCGATACCCTCGCCGCCCGGGGGATCGATGCCGAGGCCGGCCCAGAGGGCTCGCTTTGCCTCGCCCACAGGCCGGAGGCCTTCGCCGTGCTTCGGCAGGCCGCCGAGGCCGAGAAACGGCTCGACGGGGAGGCGCCGCGGATCCTGACGCGGGAGGAGCTTGCCGGCGCAGGCCTCGCGACACCGGCCGCATTCGGCGGGGCGCTGCACCCGGTGGGCTTTCCGCTTCATCCGATGAAATACGTGCTCGGCCTTGCAGAAGCCGCCAAGCGGGCCGGCGCGGCGATCCATGGCGATACCGCGGTCACGGCGATGGCGCCCGAGGGCGACGGCTGGCGACTCGCCACCGCGTCGGGGCCTGAGGTCCGGGCACGCCGCGTGCTGGTGGCGACGAACGGCTACACCTCCGACGACCTGCCGCCCTGGATCGCCGGGCGCACGCTGCCGGCGCTCTCCTCGATCATCACAACAAGGCCGCTCTCGCCGGAGGAACTGGCCGAGCAGGGCTGGACCAGCCGGATCATGGCGCATGACAGCCGCAGGCTGCTGCACTACTTCCGGCTCTTGCCCGACGGGCGCTTCCTCTTCGGCATGCGCGGCGGGCTCTCGCTCCGGCCCGGCGAGAGCCGGCGGGTGGCCCGCACCATCCGCGTCGATTTCGCAGCGATGTTCCCGGCCTGGGCGGCGGTTGAGATCGAGCGGCAGTGGTCCGGCCTCGTCTGCCTGACCGGCGCGCTCACCCCCTTCGCCGGGCCGGTGCCGGGGGCCGAAGGCCTATTTGCCGCCTTCGGCTGGCACGGAAGCGGCGTTTCCGCCGCGTCGTGGTCAGGGCATCTCGCTGGAAGGATGATGGCGGGCGAGCGCCTCGCACTTCCCGCGCCCATCTCCACCCCGCCCCGGCGCTTCCCGCTGCCAGCCTTCCGCCGGCCGCTGATGCGGCTCGCCTATGCCTGGTACGGCTGGAAGGACGGGCCGATCCGAACGGGTCAGAGCCCGTAGAGCGCGCCGAACTTCGCTTCGAGATAGGCGAGCAGGGGCTCCACATCCGGCGCCTCGCCCACGGCCAGCGCGATCGTCTCGCGCGGCTCGTGGAGCCCGCCGTGGCGCTGCAGCTTCTCGCGCAGCCATTGCGTCGCGAGCCGGGTGTCGCCCAGGGCGAGGGCGTCGTCGAGACCAGGCAGATCGCGGCGGAGCGCGGCGTGCAGGCAGCCGGCATAGACGTTGCCCAGGCTGTAGGTCGGGAAATAGCCGAAGAGCCCGACCGACCAGTGCACGTCCTGCAGCATTCCGTGGGCGGGGATGTCGACCCGGACCCCGAAATCGGCCTCGAATCGGGCGTTCCAGGCCGCCTCGAGCTCGGCCACCTCCAGCTCGCCCGAGACCAGCGCGCGCTCGAGGTCGAAGCGCATCAGAATGTGCAGGTTGTAGTGCACCTCGTCGGCCTCGGTGCGGATGAAGCCCGGGGTGACGCGGTTCACCGTGGCGTAGAACGCCTCGGCGTCGTCCACGCCGAATGGCCCGAACGCCTCGCGCATCTGGCCGTAGAGCCACCCGGTGAAGGCGCGCGAGCGGCCGAGCTGGTTCTCGTAGAGCCGGCTCTGGCTCTCGTGCACCCCCATCGAGGCGCCTGCCCCGAGCGGCGTCAGCAGGTAGGCCCGGTCGATCCCCTGCTCGTAGGCGGCGTGGCCGACCTCGTGGATCGTCGAATAGAAGCAGTTGAACGGGTCCTCCTCGCTCACCCGCGTGGTGATCCGGCAGTCGGTGCCCGAGCCCGAGGAGAACGGATGCACCGAGCGGTCGAGCCGTCCGATCGCCCAGTCGTAGCCGAAGACGCCGGCGAGCTTGGCGGCCAGCCGGAGCTGCGTCTCGCCGTCGAAATGCGCCTCGAGCCTCCGGGGGCGCCGCCCCGAGCCGAGGACCGCCTCGCGCAGGGCGACGAGCCGCGGCCGCATCGCGGCGAACATCGCGGCGATCTCGGCGCCGGTCGCGCCGGGCTCGTGGTCGTCGAGGAGCGCGTCGTAGAGGTCGCCGCCGCGGGCCAGATGCGCCGCCTCCTCGCGCTTGAGGCGGAGGACCTCGGCGAGGCGGGGCAGGAAATGCGCCACGTCATTCCTGGCCCGCGCCTCGGCCCAGATGCCCTGCGTCACCGAGGTCACCCGCGCGATCTCGGCGGCGAGTCGCGCCGGCACCCGGCTCGCGCGCTCGTGGCGGCGGCGGATGTGGCGGAGCTGGGCGCGGTCCACGGCGTCGAGTGTGCCTTCGTCGATGGACGCCAGCCAGTCCCCGACGCGCGGGTCGGTGCGGCGGGCGTGCAGCACCGCCTCCATCGCCGCCATCTCCTCGCCGCGCTGATCCGCGGCGCCGCGCGGCATCACCGTCTCCTGGTCCCAGCCGAGGCGACCCGCCACCTGGGCCAGCGCCTCGGTCTCGCGCTGGAACGCCATCAGCTCGGCGAAACCGCTCATGTCTCAGCCCCGGACGGAGGTGGCAATGGGATACTGGGCGAGGAACCGGGCGCGCAGGATCGCGACCCAGAGCGCCACCGCGCCAAGCTGGTGCAGAAGCGCCAGCCAAAGCGGCGCCGAGTTCATCACCGTGACGATGCCGAGCACCACCTGCAGCACCAGGATCGCCGCCATCATGTTGAAGGCGGCCTGCGTGCGGCGCTGGCCGCTGCGTCGCCCCCTTGCCCAGACAAAGAGGCCGAAGCCGAGCAGCAGGTAGCCCACGACCCGGTGGATGAACTGCACCAGCCCCGCGTTCTCGAAGAAGTTGCGCCAGAGGGGCTCGATCCAGAACGGATCGGGCGGGAGGATCCCGCCTGCCATAAGCGGCCAGTCGGTGAAGCCTCGGCCCGCGTCGATCCCGGCGACCAGCGCGCCGAGCAGGATCTGTACGAATGCGAGGTGCATCGCTCCGGTCGAGAGCGAGAAGAGCTTCGCCTCCCGAGCGCGACGCGCCTGCAGAAGCTCGGCCTCGGGGCGCGACAGGAGGAAGGCGTACCAGGCGATCAGCCCCAGGATCGCGAAGGCAAGGCCGAGGTGGATGGCGAGCCGGTAGCTCGCCACGTCGACCATCTCGCCGCCGAGGCCCGAGGAGACCATCCACCAGCCGATCGCGCCCTGCAGCCCGCCGAGCGCGCCGAGGCCGAGAAGCCGCGGCACCCAGCCCGGCGGAATCCGCTTCGTGGCCCAGAAGCCCAGGAAGCCCGTGGCCCAGATCAGGCCGATCACTCGGCCGAGCTGGCGGTGGCCCCATTCCCACCAGTAGATCACCTTGAACTCGCCCAGCGTCATGCCGCGGTTCTGCAGCTGGTATTCGGGGATCGCCCGGTACTTCTCGAACTCGGCCTGCCAGGCCGCTTCGTTCATCGGCGGCAGGGCGCCGGTGACGGGACGCCACTCGGTGATCGACAGCCCGGAATCGGTGAGCCGCGTCAGCCCGCCCACGGCGATCATCGCCACCACGAGCGCGAAGAGCACGAGAAGCCAGACCCGGATCGCGCCCCGCGCGCCGCGCCCGCCCCGGGCGATCATCCCGCCCTGGGGCTCGGGCCGTGCGGCGCCCTCGCCGACCTCCTCGAAAAGCTTGCGATTCCCGGCCATCCGCCCCTCCTCACGCGGCTGACCCTAGTGACGGCCGCAACCGCCTTCAAGCGCGACCCAGTGGCGCGGTCCAGGACTCAGAGCCACTTCTTCCAGCGGAAGAACAGGTAGCTGGCGGCCGCCGAGACGACCATTAGGCCAAGCGCGCCCGGATAGCCCCAGGCAAGCGAGAGTTCCGGCATGAAGGCGAAGTTCATGCCGTAGACCGAGGCGATCAGGGTCGGTGGCAGGAAGACCGCGGCCACCACCGACAGGCCCTTGACCGCGCTGTTCTGCGCCAGGTTCACCATGCCGAGCGTGGCGTCGGTGATCAGCGCCACCCGCTGGCCGAGGAAATCGGCGTGAACCTCCAGCGCCTGGATGTCGCGCAGAAGCTCGTGGACCAGCGCCTCGGGCAGCGCCTGCCCGCCGGCCTTGGCGGCGGTCACGTCGAAAAAGCCGATCGCGCGCTCCATGGTGAGGAGCCCGAGCCGGACCCGGCCCAGAAGCTCGCCCTGCCGCCCGATCTCCTCCAAGGCCTCTCGCAAGAGCTTCGGCTGCGCCGCCGCACCGCCGCCATAGACGCCGCGCGCCACCCCGTCGAGCGTGGCGCCGGCGCCCTCGAGCAGGTCGGCGAGCCGCGCCACGATCTCCTCGCCCAGCCCAAGGAACAGCTGCGCGGGGCTGGCGCAGCCGGCGCTGGCGCGGTCGGCGCGGGGCGGAAAGGTCTCGAACGGACGCGGCACGTGGTGTCGCACGGTGACGAGGCGGTCGGGCGAGACCAGGAAGCTCACCGGCCCCGCCATCGCCCCGCGGCTCGCGGACATCCCGGGCAATACCACCGTCATTACCTCGGTGCCATCCACCCGGTAGAGCCGGTTCGAGATCTCGATCTCCTCCATGTCGGCGATGCTCGGCACCGCCACGCCGAGCGCCGACACGGCGGCCACCTCCTCGGCGCCGGGGCGGTAGAGGTCGATCCAGAGCGCTTCGGCCAGCGGCCCGCCGGACGGCAAGGGCGCCAGCCGTCCTTCGGCTTCCTGATACGCGGTCAGCATCTCCGGACCCGGGGCTGGGGGTTCCGCTTCGGTATAGCCGCCCGGACCGGGTCCGGGAAGCGGTCACGCCAGCACAATTGCGGCCCCTTTCGGCAAGAAAATGAACCCGGTTCGGCCCAATTAATGCCGGCTTTCCCGGCGATCAAAGGGAGGAAGAGAACGCGTACCGATGGAGGGTTCGGTGGAGTACCTAGGGCAGATTTCTTTCGACGAGATCGTGGCGGCCTTCGTCACCTGTCTGGTGATCCGCGAGGTGCTGATCTTCATCCTGCCCGACCGCATCGCCGGCCCCGGTGGCTGGCTGATCGACACCGGATCGGACGAGGCCTGAGAGGTTCGTAAGCGGTAGATTGGGTGACGGAGAACGCGCCGGGAACTGGCCCGGCGCGTTTGCTTTTGGCGGCGCTACCAACGGCCGGTCGCCGCCTGCCAGAGCAGGCGCCCGCGCCGGGTGAATTCCGACAGTTGCAGCTCCCCTGCCCGCACCCGCTCCGGCGCCGCGGCCGCCAGGGTCAGTAGCGGCTCCGCCTGCCAGGCAGTCAACAGCGCCGGCCATACCGCCCTCGGCACGGCCTGGCGATGGGCCCGGGCCTCGGCGATCCAGCCAAGCCCCTCTCGCGCCAGCCGCGCCACCGTCTCCGACCGCTCGTCGGGCAAGGGCTGTCGCCCCGACGCTTCCAGGGCCGGCACCGCCCGGAACCAGGCGGCCAGCGCGGCGGCGCGGGCGAGATCGCGCAACGGCGGCTCGGCCGCTGCGGGCGCGCCGAGCGCCAGCGCGGAGGCCCACATCAGGTGACCGCCGGTGCGGTCGAGATGGTCGCGCAAGGCCGCCTCGCCGGCGAAGGGCTCGCGCCCGATGTCCCAGCGCCGTGCCGCCACCGCCTCGTCGAGCAGTGCCGCGGGGATGCCGGCGTCGCGGATCACCCCGGCCAGCGGCGCGACGACCTCGTGCGCCCGCGCCGGACGGCCCGCGGCGATCTCGGCCAGCGTGTCGCGCCACCATTGCAGGCGCATCTCGGCGATCATCGGCTCGGCCGTCACCCAGGGCGCGCGGGCGACCTCGACGTTGAAGGCGTAAAGCGGCAAGAGCACGCCCCGCGCCGTCGGCGGCGCGGCCAACGTAGCGAGAAAACGGTCTGGGTCGCCGCGCTCAACGATCCCGGCGCAGGCCTCAAGCGTCATCGGCGGCGGACCACGGAGAGCAGGTAGCCGGTTTCGCGCCGCGCCCCGCGCCAGGCGGCGATTTCGGCCCGCGCGGCGGCGAGCACCTCCGCTAGAGCTTCGTCCGGGCCCGTGGACGCTCGATCCGCCCGCCCCGACAGCTCCGCGATTCGCGCCTCCATCGGGCCGTAGTAGGCCTCCCACGCGGCGTCCGAAAGCCGGCGCGTGGCGACGGTCTCGAACCCCGCGGCCGCGACCCGTTCGGCGATTCCCCGGGCGTCGGTCAGGTCTGGATAGCCTTCCCAGAAGGCAACCGCCTCGGGTGAGGGATCGGTGGCGAAGAGGCAGGGCTCGGAGAACGCCACCGCGCCGCCGGGGATCAGCGCGCCCGCCCAGGTGGTCAATGCCTCGCTCACGCCGAGGAAGTAGACCGCGCCGGCGGACCAGATGAAGTCGTAGCGCCCGGGCAGCGCGCCCATGTCGCCGACCGTTCCGGTCACCCGGGGGTCCGCCGCGAACCGGGCCGAGAGCGCCTCGATGAACGGCGCGTGGCTGTCGACGGCGGTGACATGGCCTTCCGGCGCGGCCGCCAGCAGCGCCGCGACATCGCCGCCCGCGCCCGAGCCGGCGTCGCAGATCCGGGCATCCCGCGCCAGACCGGCGGCAGCGGCCGCCCAGGCCACGTCCTCCGGCGCTCCCGGCCCCTGCCGCGGCAGGCCCTCGTAGAGCGTGAAGAACGCCCCGCTCACCCCGGGCTCGCCCCGTCGCGCACGAGCTTCCAGGTGATGGCGTCCAGAAGCGCCTCGAACGAGGCGTCGACGATGTTGGGGGAGACGCCGACGGTCGACCAGCGCCGCCCCTCGCCATCCTCGCTGTCGATGATCACCCGGGTCACCGCCTCGGTGCCGCCCTGGGTGATCCGCACCTTGAAGTCAACGAGGCGGATGTCCTCGATGAACCGCTGGTAGGGGCCGAGGTCCTTCGCCAGCGCCTTGGCGAGCGCGTTGACCGGGCCGCGGTCCGAGCCGGTCTCGTCCATCGATTCGGACACCGAGAGCATCGTCTCCCTGCCGATGGCGACGACCACCACCGCCTCGGAATGGCTCGCCATGTGCCCGCCGCCGTTCGGCCGACGCTCGACGGTGACCCGGTAGCGCAGCACCTCGAAGAACTTCGGCAGCTGCCCGAGCTCGTCGCGCGCGATCAGCTCGAACGAGGCCTGTGCGGTGTCGTAGCTGTAGCCCTGGTCCTCGCGCAGCTTGATCCGGTCGAGAATGCGCGCGAGCGCGGGATCGCCCGGCTCGACCGCGAGCCCGGCCTCGGCAAGCCGGGCGCGCAGGTTCGACTGGCCGGCCTGATTCGACATCGGGATCACCCGCGCGTTGCCCACCACGCGGGGGTCGACATGCTCGTAGGTCGCCGGGTCCTTGAGGATCGCCGAGGCGTGCAGCCCAGCCTTGTGGGCGAAGGCCGAGGCGCCGACGTAGGGCGCGCTGCGCAGTGGCACCCGGTTCAGGATGTCGTCGAGCTTCCGGCTCACCCGGGTGAGGTGCGAGAGCGCCTCGCGGCTCACCCCGGTCGCGAAGGCCGAGGCATACGGCTCCTTGAGGAGCAGGGTCGGGATCAGCGTGGTCAGGTTGGCATTGCCGCAGCGCTCGCCGAGGCCGTTCAAGGTTCCCTGGATCTGCCGGCAGCCCGCATCCACCGCCGCCAGCGAGTTCGCCACCGCGTTGCCCGTATCGTCGTGGCAGTGAATGCCCAGCCGGTCGCCGGGGATGCCGCCCTCGATCACCGCCGCGGCGATGCGGCGTACCTCGTGGGGCAGCGTGCCGCCGTTGGTGTCGCACAGAACGATCCAGCGCGCGCCGGCATCCTCCGCGGCCCTGAGGCAGGCCATGGCGTAGCCGGGGTCGGCCTTCCATCCATCGAAGAAGTGCTCGGCGTCGAACAGGGCCTCGCGGCCCCTGGTCCCGAGATGCGCGATCGAGGCGCGGATGTTCTCGACGTTCTCCTCGAGGCTCACCCCAAGCGCGGTGCGGACGTGGAAATCGTGGGTCTTGCCGACGAGGCAGACCGCCGGCGTCTCGGCGTTGACCACGGCCGCGAGCACGTCGTCGTTCTCGGCCGAGCGGCCCGAGCGCTTGGTCATGCCGAAGGCGGTAAAGGTCGCCCTTGTCTCGGGCCGCTGGGCGAAGAACTCGCTGTCGGTCGGGTTCGCCCCGGGCCAGCCGCCCTCGATGTAGTCGATCCCGAGCCCGTCGAGGGCCCGCGCGATCTCGATCTTGTCGGCGGTCGAGAACTGCACCCCTTGGGTCTGCTGCCCGTCCCGAAGCGTAGTGTCGAAGAGGGAAAGCCGCTCGCTGGTCATTCCGGTAGACCTCCGACCGCGCATCCGGCAGACCTCTTCCGCCGGTTCGCCCGCGAACCGGCTTGCGCCCGCCCCGCCCCCCCGGGGCGGGCGCAAGTGCGCCCACCCCGCGGGTCCGGCGCAAGCCTCTGTTGCTCTGGAACCGGCAGGGTCATGTCAGTGCCTCCAGCTTGGCGGGGTCGAAACCCGGGAGGGCCTCCGCCTGCACCGCACCCTTTAGCACGCGAAGCTCCAGTCCGGCTTCTGCCGCTGCCGTCCGCAACGCATCGGCTGACGAGAAATCCTTGGCCTCCCGCAGGCTCTGCCACTTCGCGGCGACCGCTCGCGCCAAGGATCCATGGGTTTCATCGCCATAGCCGATGAACTGGAACGGACCTTCGAGGCTTTCAGACCTCTTCCAGTTCCAGCCAGCGAGTTCATCCGTCAGCAGCCCCATTAGTTCCGCCGAGGCCTTGAGCCCCGCCGCATCTCCCTTTGCCGCAATCGCATGGAGCTCGGCGATGGCGCCCGCCGTGTTGAGGTCGTCGGCCAGTGCGGCGACGACGGAGGGCGCCGGGCTCGAGGGGGGCTCGATGCCCCCCGAGAGACCCGCCACGAGACCGTGCCACCTGCGGAGCGTCGCTTCCGCCTCCCGCGCCCTCTCCGCGGTCCAGTCCATCGGCTTGCGGTAATGGGTGGAGAGCACGACGAACCGGATCACCTCGCCCGGCACACCCTTGTCCAGCAGGTCGCGGACTGTGAAGAAGTTGCCGAGCGATTTCGACATCTTCTTGCCCTCGACCTGGAGCATCTCGTTGTGCAGCCAGACCCGTGCGAAGCCGGCCTCGGGATGCGCGCAGGACGACTGCGCGAGCTCGTTCTCGTGGTGCGGGAACAGGAGGTCGACGCCGCCGGCGTGGATGTCGAACGTCGCGCCGAGCAACTCGTGCGCCATCGCCGAGCATTCGATGTGCCAGCCCGGGCGGCCGCGGCCCCAGGGGCTGTCCCAGCCCGGCAGGTCGGGGGTCGATGGTTTCCAGAGCACGAAATCCATCGGGTTGCGCTTGTAGGGCGCGACCTCGACCCGGGCGCCCGCGATCATGTCGTCGGTCGACCGGCCCGAGAGCCGGCCGTACTCCGCGTAGCTCTCGACGGCGAAGAGAACGTGACCCTCGGCCTCGTAGGCGTGCCCCTTGGCGATCAGGTCCTCGATCATTGCCACCATCGGGCCGATCCATTCGGTCGCGCGCGGCTCGAAGGTGGGCGGCAATGCCCCGAGCGCGGCCATGTCGTTGTGAAACCAGCTCAGCGTCTCATCGGTGATCTCGCGGATCGGGCGCCCGGTCTCGGCGGCCCGCGCGTTGATCTTGTCGTCGACGTCGGTGACGTTCCGCACATAAGTCACGTGCTCGGCCCCGTAGACGAGGCCGAGGAGCCGGTAGAGCACGTCGAACACCACGACCGGCCGTGCATTGCCCAGATGCGCCCGGTCGTAAACCGTCGGCCCGCAGACGTAGATCCTGACGTTGGCCGGATCGAGCGGAACGAACTCCTCCTTCGTCCGGGTCCTCGAATTGGTGAGCCTGATCGTGACCATGCTGTTCCTCGCGCGCCTGCCGCGGGCGGGGTGCTAGCTCATCCAAGTCTCGATGGAAACAGTAAGAACGGCCCGCCCGACGGATGTCAGCCGGTAATGCAGATGGCGATGATGCCGAAGCCGTTCATGGCGACGCTTATACGCGGCGCGGGCGCCCCTGCCAAGCCTTTGCGGAATGGTCTATCCTGTGGCCCATGAGCCGCGAGGACGTCAACGCGATCTGCCGGGCGCTGCCCGGTGCCGACGTCTCCGACCCCTGGGGCGGCGGTCACGACGCCTGGAAGGTGGGCGGCAAGATGTTCGCCTGCATCGGCGCTGTCACCCCCGGCGTCAGCGTGAAATGCCCCGACGTCGAGACCGCCGAGCTCCTGATCGATCTTGGCCGCGCCGAGCGCGCGCCCTACTTTCACCGCTCCTGGGTGCTGATCCCCTGGGGCCGGATGGACGCCGACGAGCTGCGCCACCGGCTCGAGGTGGCCTATGCCACAATCCGCGGCGGACTGACGAAGAAGGCGCAGGCGTCGCTGCCGCCGGTTCCCGCGCGGCTTCAGTCGTAGCTCACCACCTCGAATTCCACGCCCTCCGGCCCGTCGAAGTAGAACCGCCGGCCCGGTTCCTAATCGGCGTGGCCATGCGGGCGGAACCCCTCCGCCGTCACCCGCGCCTCGGCGGCGTCGAGGTCGTCGACTACCACGCCGATATGGTTCAGCGCTCCTTGCCTGGCATAGCGCCCGCCAGCGGCGGGCGCGGGACGCTGGGCCGGCGCATGCAGCGCGACGTAAGAATCGTCTGTCCCGACATGGACCGAATTGGCATAGCCCATCACCGCGCCCTGCCAGCGCACGCGCCAGCCGAAGAGCCGCCCGAGCGCCTCGGCCATTCCCTTGGCGTCACCCACGGTCAGGTTCACGTGTTCCAGTAGGGCACTCATGGCTTCCTCCACCTTTTCTTTGACGAATCAACTCTAATTCCTCAAGTTCACTTGAAGTCAAGGAGGTTGCCATGGCGCGTTCCGGCGGGCTTTCCATCGGCGAGGTGGCCGACCGCACCGGGCTTTCGGTCTCGGCGATCCGGCACTACGAGGCCGAGGGCCTGGTCAGGCCGCCCCGCAATGCCGGCGGCCAGCGCCGCTTCGACCGCAGCGATATCCGGCGGCTGTCCTTCGTGATGATCGCGCAGGACCTCGGCTTCGCGCTCGCCGAGATCCGCGCCCAGCTCGACAAATTGCCCGAGGGCCGCGCCCCGAGCAAGGCCGACTGGGCGCGCATCGCCCGCAGCTTCCGCGCGACGCTCGACGCCCGCATCGCCACCATGACCCGGCTCCGCGACCGGCTCGACGGCTGCATCGGCTGCGGCTGCCTCTCGCTCGCCGCCTGCCGGCTCCACAATCCCGGCGACCGCGCCAGGGCCAGGGGGCCGGGGCCGCGCTACCTGATCGGCGACGGCCCGGCCGGACCGTCTTGAAGACCGCCCGGAATCGTGCTCGCTTCCGCCGCCGGAGGAGCCATGAGACTCGCGCAGCGCATCGCCCACATCACCCAAGGCGCCAGCGACGGCTGGGAGCTCTACTACCGCACCCGCGACATGGTGGCGGCGGGCGAGCGGGTGCTGAACCTCACCATCGGCGAGCATGACATCCGCACCGACCCGGTGATCCTGAAGGCGATGCACGGCAGCGCCATGGCCGGCAATACCGGCTACGCCTTCGGCCCCGGGCTGCCGGCGCTGCGTGAGGCGATCGCCGCCCGCGCCGAGGCGATGACCGGGGCGCCGACCAGCTGGCGCAACGTCGTCGTCACCCCCGGCGGCCAGGCCGCGCTCTTCGCGGCCCACATGGCGCTCCTCGACGCCGGCGACCGGGCGCTGTTCTGCGACCCCTACTACGCCACCTATCCCGGCACGATCCGCGCCACCGGCGCGGTGGCGGTGCCGGTGCCGACCCGGCCGGAGGATGCCTTCGCCCCGACCGAGGGCGCGATCGCCGCCCTTGCGCCGGGCGTGCGCACGCTCCTCGTCAACACGCCGAACAACCCCACCGGCACGGTCTATTCACGGGCGACGCTGGAGGGCATTGCCCGCGCCGCCGCCGTGCACGACCTCTGGGTCATCTCCGACGAGGTCTACGATTCGCAGGTATGGGACGGCCGCCACGTCTCGCCCCGGGCGCTGCCGGGGATGGCCGAGCGCACCCTGGTCGTCGGCTCGATGTCGAAGGGCCACGCGATGACCGGCTCGCGGCTCGGCTGGGTGATCGCGCCCGAGGATGTGGCCGCGGCGATCACGACGCTCGCCACCAACACCACTTACGGCGTGTCGCCCTTCATCCAGGACGCGGCGCTCCACGCGCTCGGCCTCGGGCCGGCGTTCGAGGCGAAGATCGCCGAACCCTTCCGCCGCCGCCGCGAGATCGCGCTCGCGCGGCTCGCCGGCCTGAACGGGCTCCGCGCGGTGCCGCCGCAGGGGGCGATGTACCTGATGCTCGACATCCGCGCGACCGGGCTCTCGGGCAACGCCTTTGCCGAGGCGCTGCTCGACGAGGAGAGGATCGCGGTGATGCCGGGCGAGAGCTTCGGCGCCGCCGCTGCCGGCCATGTCCGCGTGGCGATGACGATCCCCGACGCGGCCTTCGACGAGGCGATCTACCGCCTCGCCGCCTTCGCGGAGGCCCGCGCCCGGGGCTGATTCCGGGCGTCGGGCGTCAGTCGCCCAGCCGGGTGAACTCGCCCCGGTTGTCGGCGCCGATGCCGAGCCAGCCGGCGATGGTAGCCGCCACGTGGTCGGAGATCACCCTTTTCTGGGTCAGCCCGCGCGCCCGCGCGTCGACCGCCTGCTGCCCCGAGAAGGCCGGCGTCGCCGCCTCGATGAACTCGGGCCCCGCCAGCACCGCGCCCGAGCGCGCATCGCGCACGGTAGCGAAGAAGTCGATGTTGTGCACGCCCGAGTTCGACAGCCGCTTCTCGGCCTCGAAGGTCAGAGCATGGAACCGGGTGACCTGGATCTGCAGCACGACCGCACGCCGCCCCCGCAGGCCCGAGGCGCCGCGCTGCACCGCCTCGCGCATGATCGTCGCCACCTGCGCGCGGCGGTCGCCCTCGGGGTCCTCGCGCCAGACGATGTCGGCGTTCGGCACCAGCGTGGCCTCTTCCGACACGCTCAGCGTCTCCGGCACCACCACGGCCACGTTGCTGACCCGCCAGCTGCGCGACACCGCCGGGTCGATCTGGCTGTCGTAATGGGTGCGGTAGGTCCCCGCGCAACCGGCAACCACCAGTGCAAGCGCGAGGAACGCTCCGATCTTCGTGAGACGGCCCATGCCTGATCCCTTTCCTTGAAAGTCCGAATTGGCCACGGCCCCGTTCGTGGCCGAATCTGTTTTTTCCTCTAACATGCTCGGGTTAACGGTGTCTCTGGAAAATGCCCCCTGCCCCCGGGAGACGCGCCCATGCGCCGACGCAAGGCGATCATCGATACCGATCCCGGCCAGGACGACGCCGTGGCGATCCTGCTGGCGCTGGCCAGCCCCGCGGAGATCGAGCTTCTCGGCATCACCGCTGTGGCCGGCAACGTGCCGCTCGCCCTCACCCAGAGGAACGCCCGCGTGGTCTGCGAGCTCGCCGGGCGGCGCGAGGTCCCGGTCTTCGCCGGCTGCGACGCGCCGCTGCGGCGCCCCCTGGTCACCGCCGAGCACGTGCACGGCAAGACCGGGCTCGACGGCGCCGATCTGCCGGAGCCGACGATGCCCCTCGCCGAGGCCCACGCCGTCGACTTCTTGATCGAGACGCTGCGCGCCGAGCCGCCGGGCAGCGTCACGCTCTGCCCGCTCGGACCCTTGACCAACGTCGCCACCGCCTTCGCCCGCGCCCCCGATATCGTCCCCCGCCTGGCCGAGATCGTGATGATGGGCGGCGCCTATTTCGAGGTCGGCAACATCACGCCCTCGGCCGAGTTCAACGTCTTCGTCGACCCCGAGGCCGCCGACATCGTGTTCCGTTCCGGCGTCAAGCTCACCGTCATGCCGCTCGACCTCACCCACAAGGCGCTCACCACCCGCGACCGGGTCGAGGCGTTCCGCGGCCTCGGCACGCCTGTGGGCCTGGCCGTCGCCGGCTGGACCGACTTCTTCGAACGCTTCGACAAGGAGAAGTACGGCGCCCTCGGCGCGCCCCTGCACGACCCCTGCGTCATCGCCTACCTGCTCGCGCCCGAGCTCTTCTCCGGCCGCCACATCAACGTGGTGATCGAGACCGAAGGCCGCTACACCACCGGCATGACGGTGGCCGACTGGTGGCGGGTCTCGGGGCGCGAACCCAACGCGCAATTCATGCGCGACGTCGATGCCGAGGGGTTCTTCGGCCTGCTGACCGAGCGCCTGGCGCGGTTGTGATCTTCGTTGTTCTCCAGGCCATGTTGCGATACGGCGGTTGCCTGATTTGCGGGACATAGCAGTCCTTCCCAAGATCTCCGAAATTCTTCCAAATCGAGGTAAGCTGGCCCTAGGGACGGAACGCGAGGGGGGAAGCATGAAAATCAGATTGCTGAACGAGAACTTGGTATCGGACCTGTGCTGGCTCGCCGAATGGGGGTTTTCGGCTTGGATTGACTACAAGGAGACGAAGATAATCTTTGATACTGGCTGGTCGGACGTGTGGTGCCGAAATGCCGAGACCGCAAAGATCGATCTGGCCTCGGCGGATGTCATTGCCCTTTCCCATTTCCACAGTGACCATTCTCGAGGCCTGCTGTTCCATCCATTCTCGGACAAAAGAAGGCTGATCGTCCACCCACGCGCCCTATTGGCTATGCTGGACCCATTTATCGAGTTGCCTGATCGTCACCTTCCTCACAAGTATGACGAGATAGAGCATAAGATCCGGTCAGATTTTGAGCTCGTTGAGGCGACGGAACCTCATGAGTTCGCGCCCGGCGCATTCTTCCTTGGGGAAATCCCACGGGTCGTTCCGTTTGAGCGCGGGTATTACTACGAAGATCCCATGCCTGATGACACCGCGCTGGCGTTTCGAACCGAAAAGGGCTGCGTAGTTGTAACTGGTTGCTCACACAGCAGGATTTGCAACATCTGCACACACGCCAAGTACGTCACAGGTCAATCACTTCATGCCGTCATTGGTGAGTTCCATCTGGTTCATCCCGAGAAGCCCGCCGTGGACGAGACGATTGAATGGTTCAGGTCTGAGAAAATCCCGCGGCTATTGCCTGTGCATTGTGTCTCCTTCGACATTCAGGCCCGACTTCAGACGGAATTTGGCTACGACCGACCCGGTTCGGGCTCGTTGATCGAGTTGTAGATCTTATGCTCCCGCTTTGGGCTCAAAGCGGACTGACGCGGACCCGAGACAGGGCCGTTCGAATATTTCCGCCCGAAGTATGATGCTGTCCCGGAGCACCCGATGAGCAAGAGCCTCGCCCGCGTGAAGGCCGCCCTCGCCGAGGCCGGCATCGACGCCCGCGTCTTCGAGATGCCGGGCGAGACTCGCACCGCCGCCGAGGCGGCGGCCGCGGCTCGCTGCGAGCTCGACCAGATCGTGAAGTCGATCGTCTTCCAGGGGCGGGAAAGCGGCCATGTCCGGCTCTTCCTCACCGCCGGCGGCAACCGGGTTTCGCCCGAGCGGGCCTCGGCGCTCGCCGGCGAGACGCTCGGCCGGGCCGATGCCGACCTGGTTCGCGCCGAGACCGGCTTCGCCATCGGCGGTGTCGCGCCCTTGGGTCACCTTTCGCCGATCCCCGCCTGGTTCGACCCGAGGCTGATGGCGTTCGAGGAGGTCTGGGCCGCGGCCGGCACCCCGCGCCATATATTTGCCGCGGCGCCGGGGGAACTCCTCCGCGCCACCGGCGCCAGGCTCGCGCGATTTACGGATTAGCGCGCCCATCAGTGGGATGTAAAAAAGTTTCACATTGCCTCTTGACCGGAGCCCCGCCACTCCCAATCTTGGTCAATGTGAAGACCATTCACATGAAACCGTAACGCAACCGGAGCACCTTGATGACCTCCACGACCGAAAGCTACGCCGCGCCGCGCCCGAACTGGTTCACGCGCGCCGAAGCCTGGCTCGACGACCGCGGCAAAGGCGCCTGGATCGCCGCCATGGTCCTCGGCTTCATCCTGTTCTGGCCGATCGGCCTCGCCATTCTGGCCTACATGATCTGGAGCAAGCGCATGTTCAACGGAGCCTGCGGCGCACGCCGCGCCCACCACTACCGCCACGCCCACGGCATCAAGTCCTCGGGCAACACCGCCTTCGACGCCTACAAGGCCGAGACGCTGCGTCGTCTCGAGCAGGAGCAGGAGGCCTTCGAGGACTTCCTCAAGCGACTGCGCGAAGCCAAGGACAAGGCCGAGTTCGACCAGTTCATGGAAGACCGCGCCCGCGCCGCCCGCGAAATGGCCGACGCCGGCCATGGCGAAGGCGAGGACGAGGCCCCGAAGGCCTGACCCGCCCCCCGGCCCGGGCGCCCGCACCCTCCCGCGGCGCCCGGGTTTTCCACCTCAAGGAGACGAGAATGACCGCGCTTCCCGATCCGGTCACGCAATCGGACTTCTACGCCGACCTGCCGCTCAAGCGCTTCTTCGCCTGGGCGGTCGACGCTGTGCTGATCTTCCTCCTCTGCCTCCTGGTGCTGCCGTTCACCGCCTTCCTGGGCCTATTCTTCTTCCCGCTGCTCTGGCTCGCGCTGGGCTTCCTCTACCGCTGGGTGACGCTCGCCTCGGGCTCGTCCACCTGGGGGATGCGGCTCGTCGCGATCGAGTTCCGCGACCGCCTCGGCCACCGGTTCGGCACCGGAACCGCGCTCCTGCACACGCTGATCTACACATTCGCGATGGGCACCTTCCTGCTGCAGGCGCTGTCGGTGGCGCTGATCCTGATCTCCGAGCGCCACCAGAGCCTAGCCGACCACCTGCTCGGCTCGGTGGCGATCAACCGGGCGGCCGCGCATTAGCCATTTCCGATCAAGGGGCTTCACAGAGCCCCGCGGCCTTTGCTAGCGTCTTCTGTATCAACGGCCAGCCGAGACGCCACGCGAAATGCGCCACACGCTCCCCATTGCGCCCCAGTTCTACGTGACGGCGCCGCAGCCTTGCCCCTACCTTCCGGGCCGGATGGAGCGGAAGCTGTTCACCGCGCTGCAGGGGGAATATTCCGAGAAGCTCAACGACGCGCTCTCGACCCAGGGCTTCCGCCGCTCGCAGAACGTGCTCTACCGGCCCTCCTGCGCCGATTGCCAGGCCTGCCTTTCGGCGCGGATCCGGGTGGCCGACTTCCAGCCCTCGCGCAGCCAGCGCCGCGCCGTGAGGCGCAACGGCACGCTGCGCCGCGAGGCCACCTCGCCCTGGGCGACCGAGGAGCAGTACGCGCTCTTCCGCCGCTACCTCGACAGCCGCCACGCCGATGGCGGCATGGCCGACATGGACATCTTCGAATTCGCCGCGATGATCGAGGAGACGCCGGTGAAGAGCCGGGTGGTGGAATACACAGCCGATCCGCCTGCGGGCTCGCGCCGCCGCCCGCTCGCCGCGGTCTGCCTGACCGACGTGCTCGAGGACGGGGTGTCGATGGTCTACTCGTTCTACGATCCCGACCGCGAGAAGGACAGCTTGGGCACCTACATCATCCTCGACCACGTCGAGATCGCGCGGTCGGCCGGGCTGCCTTACGTCTATCTCGGCTACTGGGTGCCAGGCTCGGCGAAGATGGGCTACAAGGCCCGGTTCTCGGCGCTCGAGATCTACAAGGGCGGCCGCTGGCAGGAGATCGGCGACCCCGAAAGCCATACCGGCGTCACCCACCCGCTCTCGGTCGACCCGATCGCCGAGCAGGTGGCCCGGATCACGCTTCCCGACACCCGTCCCACCAAGGTCTGACGCCCAAGTCCCGGCCGTGGCCCGAGCCGAAGCCCCGCAGGGGCGCAGGCGAGAGGAAAACCCCGTTGAAGGCGCGCCTTCGGGCGCGCCTTCGCCTTCGGATCAGCCACCACCCATCAGCGCCGGCACGATCGTCACGATCGCCGGGAACAGCCAGAGGATCGCAAGCGCGGCGACCTGGATGATGACGAAGGGCGCGACGCCGCGATAGATGTGCCCCGTCGTGACCTCGGGCGGCGCCACGCCGCGCAGGTAGAACAGCGCGAAGCCGAAGGGCGGTGTCAGGAACGAGGTCTGCAGGTTCACCGCGATCATGATCGTTACCCAGGAGGGATCGAGCGAGCCGCCGTAGACCACCGGGCCGACGATCGGCACCACGATGTAGATGATCTCCAGGAAGTCGAGCACGAAGCCGAGGACGAAGAGCACCACCATGACCAGGAGGAACACCACCCACTCCTGATCGAACGAGCGCAGGAACGACTGGATGTAGTGTTCGCCGCCGAAGGAGATGATGACGAGGTTCAGAAGCTGCGAGCCGATCAGGATGGTGAAGACCATCGAGGTCACCTTCGCGGTCTCCCGCACCACCGGCGCCAGTATCCGGTCGCGCAGGAGCACCCAGCAGGCGAAGAGAAGTCCGATCATCGCAATGTGATAGGCGGCCGCAGCGGCGAGGAAGGCGACCCAGCGCTCGAAGCCCACCTGGCTGGTGGTCACCCTGAGATCGAAGGTGAAGCCCAGCACCATCATGATCACGAGCGCGTAGCTCGCGATCAGGATCGGGCGGCCCGAGCGGCCGGTCTCGGTCAGCCGCCTGTAGGCGGCCAGCATGATCGCCCCGGCGGCGCCGAGCGCGGCGGCCGGGGTCGGGTTGGTGATGCCGCCGAGGATCGAGCCCAGGACCGCCACGATCAGGATCAGCGGCGGGAACACGACGCGAAGCAGCTCGTTCTTCCGCAACGCACCGAAGGCCGCGGCCAGCCCGTAGCAAATCATCAGGAACGGCACCGACAGGATCAGCGCCGCCATGCCTGGCGTGTGCGCCGGGACGATCACCGCGGCGTCGAGCGCCAGCGCCAGCGCGATCCCGCCGGCGCCTACCGCCAGCGGAACGGCCGGCGCGCGCCAGTCGACTCCACGTGCCACCGCGAGCGTCAGCGCGATCAGCACCATCGGAACCAGAAGCCCGCCCGAGATCGGCGGCACCGCGGCGGCCGCCACCTCCTCGGTGGTCACCGTGGCCCCGCCGCCGCCCTGGGCAGCGCGCGCCTCGACCGAGCGGTCCCACCTCTCCTGGCCGTGCAGCTCGATCATCGCGTCGCGGCACTGCTCCGAAACCTGGGTCCTGAGCTCGGGCTGGTTCAGCAGGGTCACCGTGGTGCCCCCACCCGCGCCCTGGCCGCCGGCGATCCCGCCCGTGAAGGCCAGCGTGGCCGCCAGGATCAGCGCCGCCGGGACGCCGAGAAACCAGGTCAGCGCCGCGGCCCGCCCGATCGGCGGCCCGCTCGCGCCCGTCTCCGAGGTCACCGCGGGCGCCCGGTCGGGCCGGACCAGTGCGAAGCCGAAGGCGTAGAGCGCATAGAGCGCGGCGATCATGATGCCGGGAAGCACCGCCGCCTTGAACAGCGTGCCGACCGACAGCACCGCCGGCTTGCCGAGGAAGGTCAGCGCGTCGGTGCAGCCCACCGCCTGGGCGCGGGTCTCCTGCGCGGTCGAATAGATGTCGCCCGCAAGCGAGCCCAGAAGCACGATGATGATCGAGGGCGGGATGATCTGGCCCAGCGTCCCCGAAGCGGCGATGACGCCGGTGGAGAGCTCGGCCGAATAGCCGTTCCTGAGCATCGTCGGCAGCGCCAGGAGCCCCATCGTCACCACGGTGGCGCCGACGATCCCGGTCGAGGCGGCGAGGAAGGCGCCCACCACGACGACGGAGACCGCAAGCCCGCCCGGCAGCGGGCCGAAGACCCGCGCCATGGTGGTCAGAAGATCGTTGGCGATGCGGCTCCGCTCCAGCGTGATCCCCATCATCACGAACATCAGCACCGCGAGCAGCGTCTCGATCGACTGGCCGGCCAGCACCCGCTCGTCGATCCGGCTGACGATGAACGAGATGTTGCGGTTCAGCGCCTGCTCCCAGCCGCCCTCGAACAAGGGCAGCATCAGCGTGGGCAGGTCGGGATAGGTGAAATGGCTGATCGTCTCGCGCGCGATGCCGCTGTTGACCAGCGCCGCGTAGTCGCCGCTCGTCGTGTCGATCGCCTCGCGCATCAGCAGCCCGCCGGAATCGAGCGCGGCCAGGACGCTGAACGAGATCAGTGCCGCGCCGCCGATGGCGAAGGCGACCGGGAACCCCGAGAGGATGCCGGCGAACAGGAACAGGAAGGTGATGATCAGGCCGAGTTCGACCCCGTCGAGACCGAAGAGCATCCCGTCACCCCGCCTGTTCGGATTGCGCCGGGGCCGCGTCAGGGTCCTCCAGCGTGTCGCGGTCGGCGTACTTGTCGGCCGACGCCTCGCCCTCGATGTATTCCAGCAGGCAGCGGTAGAAGTGGCTCACCGCGTGGATGATGACGGTGGCGGCCAGCAGGATCAGCAGCACCTTGAACAGGAAGTAGCCATTGAAGCCCGAGGGGCTGAAGCTCGTGGTCTGCACGTTCCAGCGCAGGATCTGCGCCTTCCGCGCCATCATCTCGAGCGAGTCGGTCACGTTGATCGGCGGCGTGACCAGATGGCGCCAGAGGTAGAACCAGCCGTACATCCAGGTCAGCACCATCATCGGGATCATGAAGATCAGCGCGCCGGCCATGTCGACCACGCGCTTGGCCCGGTGCGAGAACCGCGCGTAGAAGAGGTCCACCCGCACATGGCCGCCCTGCGCGAATGTATAGGAGCAGGCCAGCGCCACGATGGCGGCGTTGTAGAGCTTCAGCTCGTCGCCGAACCAGCCGAGCGACTGGGTGAAGGGATAGCCGAAGGGGCTGACGGTGATGTCGGCCACCCGGAAGAAGCGCTGCAGGAAGATCACCAGGACCTGCTGGATCACCATGATCAGGCCGGCCCAGGCGACGAGCCGACCGAGCCCGTTGGAGAAGCCTTCCAGCACCCGAACCACGCCCCAGAGGAAGGGCCGCCGGATCAGGCCGGCGACGAGGACGACGAGGAAAAGGTCGAAGACGATGAAGAAGAATTCCACCGAGGCGCCGTAGTAGATCACGTTGATCCGCGCCTCGGGGTCGGCGAGGTTCAGCGAACCGGGCAGCGTCAGGATCGCGCGCGCCAGGTTGACAAAGCCCATCCCGATATTGGTGACGAGCCAGACCAGCGCATCGAGCATCGGCATCCCCCTCCCCGGCAGAGGCCGGCGGCCGCGCGCTTCTTCCGCGCGCGGCCGCCCTCCGTTGCGTTCGTTACATCGAGGCCAGCACGCGGTCGCGCTGCGCCGTGTAGGCCGAGTCCGACCTGGCGAGCCAGGCCGAGGAAGCGCGCATCGAGCCCATCGCCGAGTCCGAGATCTTCTTGAACATCTCGTCGCCCATGTAGGAGCCGAGCACGTCCATGCTGGCCTTGCCGAAGGCGTTCCAGATCTCGTCGGAGAACTCGTGCGTTGTCACCCCGGCGGCCAGGAGACGCTGCAGCGCCGGGCCGTTGTTGGCGATGAAGAGCGCGTAGTTGTGCTGGTGCGCATCCGCCGCGGCGATCTCGATCGCCCGCTGGTGCGACCGCGGCAGGCTGTTGAACACCTCCAGATTCACCGAGATCGACAGCGCCGCGCCCGGCTCGTGGAAGCCGGCCGGGTAGTAGTTCTTGGCGATCTCCTGCAGCCCCAGCTTCTCGTCCGACCACGGGCCGATCCACTCGGTGGCGTCGATCGCACCGGTCGAAAGTGCCTGGTAGATCTCGCCGCCCGGCAGCGTCTGCACCGACACGCCGAGAGTCGAGAGCGCCTGGCCGCCGAGGCCGGGCATGCGGAACTTCAGGCCCTGCAGGTCCTCGGCCGAGCTGATCGGCTCGCGGAACCAGCCGCCGCCCTGGGCGCCGGTCTGGCCGGCGATGAACGAGCGCAGGCCGAAGATCTCGCCGAGCTCGTGGTGCAGATCCTGGCCGCCAGAGGCATAGTACCAGGTCATCAGCTCGGGCGCGGTCATGCCGAAGGGCACCGCTGTGAAGAAGGCGAAGCCGGGGTGCTGGCCGACGAAGTAGTAGTCGGCGGCGTGATACATGTCGGCCTGGCCCGAGACCACCGAGTCGAAGGACTGCAGGCCTGCGCCCGGCTGGTCCGAGCCCTTGGCGTCGATGATCAGCTGGCCGTCGGTGATGTCGGCGACGCCGGTGGTGAAGCGGGTGACCGCGTCCCACACGCCCGACAGGCCCACCGGCCAGCTTGTCACCATGGTCAGCGTGCGGATGCCCTGCGAGATCGCGGGCGCCGCGAGGGTCGAGGCGGCAGTGGCTGCGGCGCCGCCCACGGCGGCCTTACGCAGAAAAGATCGACGATCCATATGAGTCCTCCCTTGGATCCGAAGAGGCCGGCCCTTCGCGGCCGGCGCGTTTTCGAGTGCGACGACACTAGCCAAGATCGCGGCCAGCGCAAGCAATGAGGCGGCAGCCGCCGAGCATAATTTTCTCGCACCCCAACCTGCCGCGGCGTGCTCGCGGGGCGGCGTGGCGCCGAGCGCCGCCTCTGGTCGCGATGCGGCCCTTGCGGGGTGCGAAGTTGCGCCGCAGGGCAGCCTTGGCGCAACATTGCTCCAGAATCTTGCATCGCAGCGACACTTTCTTAGCGCCGATCCCTGTTGACCTCCCTCTGCCTCGCCCCTAATGTCCGCCCACTTGCGAGAGGAAGTGCGGGCAATGGAGCTCGATCTTGTAGTGGTGGAGACGAGGCGCACGGGCCGCTAGCCGGAACCCTTCGAGAGGACCCCATGCGCCCCCGACCGACCCTCGGGGGCCTTTTCTTTTGCGACGAGCCGATGGAGAACGAGATGTCGCGGACGACGATGACCGGCGCGAAGATGGTGGTTCAGGCGCTGATTGACCATGGCGTCGACGTGGTGTTCGGCTATCCTGGCGGCGCCGTGCTGCCGATCTACGACGAGATCTTCCAGCAGAACCAGATCCGCCACATCCTGGTCCGCCACGAGCAGGGCGCGGTGCACATGGCCGAGGGTTATGCCCGCTCGACCGGCAAGCCCGGCGTCGTCCTCGTCACCTCCGGTCCCGGCGCCACCAACGCGGTCACCGGGATGGTCGACGCGCTGATGGATTCGATCCCCGTCGTCGTGCTGACCGGCCAGGTCCCCACCTTCATGATCGGCTCCGACGCCTTCCAGGAGGCCGATACCGTCGGCATCACCCGCCCCGCGACGAAGCACAACTGGCTGGTGAAGGACACCGACAAGCTGGCCGAGACGATCCACCAGGCGTTCCACGTCGCCAAGAGCGGCCGCCCCGGCCCGGTCCTGGTCGACATCCCCAAGGACGTTCAGTTCGCCACCGGCACCTACGTCGCGCGGCAGAAGGCTAACGTGGGCCATTACCAGCCCCGCGTGAAAGGCGACATTTCGATCATCACGGCGCTGGTCGAGGCGATGGAAAAGGCCGAGCGTCCGGTCTTCTACACCGGCGGCGGGGTGATCAATTCCGGCCCCGCCGCCTCGCAGCTCCTGCGCGAGCTGGTCGAGGCCACCGGCTTTCCGGTAACCTCGACGCTGATGGGCCTCGGCGCCTACCCGGCCTCGGGTGAGCGCTGGCTCGGCATGCTCGGCATGCACGGGCTCTACGAGGCCAACCTCGCCATGCACGGCACCGACCTGATGATCTGCATCGGCGCCCGTTTCGACGACCGCATCACCGGCCGCATCGCCGACTTCAGCCCGAAGTCGCGGAAGGCCCATATCGACATCGACCCCTCCTCGATCAACAAGGTGGTCCATGCCGACTTCCCGATCATCGGCGACGTGGCGCACGTGCTCGAGGACCTGCTGCGGGTCTGGAAGTCGCGCGGCCGCAAGACCAACGGCGAGGCCGTCGCGAAGTGGTGGAAGCAGATCGAGGCCTGGAAGGCGGTCGACTGCCTGCGGTTCAAGAACTCGACGAAGACGATCAAGCCGCAATACGCGGTGCAGCGGCTCGAGGCGCTGACCCGCGGCCGCGACCGCTACATCACCACCGAGGTCGGCCAGCACCAGATGTGGGCCGCCCAGTTCATCGGCTTCGACGAGCCGAACCGCTGGATGACCTCGGGCGGCCTCGGCACCATGGGCTACGGACTGCCGGCTTCGATCGGCGTGCAGATCGCGCATCCCGAGTCGCTGGTGATCAACGTCGCCGGCGAGGCGAGCTGGCTGATGAACATGCAGGAGATGGGCACCGCGGTGCAGTTCCGCGCGCCCGTGAAGCAGTTCATCCTCAACAACGAACGCCTCGGCATGGTGCGCCAGTGGCAGGAGCTCCTGCACGGCGAGCGCTACTCGCATTCCTGGTCCGAGGCGCTGCCCGATTTCGTCAAGCTCGCCGAGGCCTTCGGCGCCAAGGGCATCCACTGCGCCGACCCGAAGGACCTCGACGACGCGATCATGGCGATGGTCGAGCACGATGGCCCGGTGGTGTTCGATTGCCTCGTCGAGAAGCACGAGAACTGCTTCCCGATGATCCCGAGCGGAAAGCCTCACAACGAGATGCTGCTCGGCGAGGCCGAGACGCAAGGCACGATCGACGCCAAGGGCTCCGTCCTGGTCTGATCCCGGTTCGGGCGTACACGGCCCGGCTCAGGGCTGCCGGCTCTTGCCACGTGCCCCGAGGTCGGCCCGCGTCGTTGTCTGGCGCACCTCCACCGCGCGCTGTCGTCCGACGAGGGCCTTGCATTCCAGCATGAGCACGACGAAGGCGAGCGCCGAGAGCAGTTCGCGCGCCTCCGGCAGACGCAGTGTCGGCAGCGGGTCGATGAACTTGTAGACGATCACTGATTGCATGAGCGTGATCACCAGCATCGCCACGGCCAGCCCGGGCGAGGGCACCGGCAGGCCGATCGCCGAAAAGATCTGGCGGAAGAGCGCCGAGTACCTGTCCAGGAGCGGAACCCCCACCCCCCAGAGGAAGAAGCACAGGATGAACAGGTGGTCGAAGAAGTAGCCGTACATGTTGTGGAAATTGATCTCGCCCTGGGCGTTGACCGCAGCGATGAAGTCGGGCGTCGCGAGCCCGAAATAGCGCTGACCCCAGCTGACCTCCTCGCCGAACATCACGAAGAACAGGGTGCCAAGGAACAGGTGCATGTAGTATTCCGGACGGCCGCGCCCGACCCTCAGCGCGATCCATACCGAGATCGCGGCGGCGCAGAGCAGAAGCAGCGCCGAGACGGTCTGGAAGACGCCATCCTCGCGGTGCACCACACGCTGCTGCTCGAAGGTCAGGAAACTGTCCGCCGTCGCGATCCAGAGAAGCATCAGCCCGATCGTCGCCATCATCACCGCCAGCGACGGCGTGAAGAACCGGTGGCGGAGGGGATGGGGGTCACGCAAGCTGTCGCGGCTGCGATCCAGCAAGGCTCGGTACCGGGCCGAGATCTGGATCTGCGGCCAGAACAGAGCGAGGAGGAGGAGGCTGGCAGCCGCCAGGAAGCCCAGGGCTCTGGCGACCGCGATCTCGAGCCTTGCGCCCCTGCGAATCAACTCGGACTCCGAGACGAGCGAACCTTCCATGATCTCGAGTCTCAGCAGGTTTTCCGGAGTGCAAAGGACGCCGAAGGCAAGAAACACCACGGCACTCACAATGATCAGAAGCTGCGTGCGCCTGCCGCCGCTCATCCGGCAGTTCCCTCCAACCAGACCACTTCAAACCGCTTCCCGGCGCAGCTGTTACCTGCACACGGGCCATATCCTGGCCCGCCCATTGTGCGGATACGAACGACATCAAAGCGATACAGCGAAGCCGGCCGAAAGTTAAGTCCCTATCCTCAGCACGAAATTCGTTGCGAGGCCTGCCGGGGCGCTCGCCGCAGCGACCTGCCCCAAGGATCGAATTTGATGCTAGCGTCGCCCGCCGGGGTTGACCGACGCGCCGAGGCCCGCTTTGGTCGACGCCCTTTGCACAGCGGGCGGGGATCTCGCGCCCACGAGAACCCAAACCTCCAGCATCATCACCAGGAAGGCCAGGGCCGAGAGCAACTCCCGGGCTTCCGGGATTCGCAGCGTCGGCAGCGGGTCGGTGAACAGATAGACGATGTCCGACTGCATCGCCGTGATCACCAGCAAGGCCACGGCGAGCCCCGCCGAAGGCACAGGAAGTCCGACCGCAAGGAACACCTGGCGGAAGAACCGCGAAACCCTGTCGAGGATCGGAACCACCACGCCCCAGAGAAAGAAGCAGACCACGAAAATATGGTCAAAGAGGTAGCCGTAGACGTTGTGGAAGTTGATCTCTTCCTGGGCGTTGACCGCCGCGATGAAGGCGGGTGTCGTGAGCCCGAAGTAGCGCTGCCCCCAGCTGATTTCCTCGCCGAACATCACGAAGAACAG
>JBFKAV010000008.1:0-45868 GCA_041621405.1 Paracoccaceae bacterium | reverse complement strand
GGATCATCCCGCGCGCCTATGCCGAGCAGGCGCACGGGCTGGACCTCGCGGCGGAGACCGAACAGGTCTTCGGGGCGCCGCCCCTGATCTTCAAGTCGGCTCTCGACGGCGAGTTCGACGGCGCCGTGAACTTCTGGCACTTCATGCCCGGAATGAAGGCCGCCGGGATGACCGATCTGATCTCGGTCTTCGACGCCGTGGTGGCGCTTGGCCTCGACACGGCCTCGACGAGAATTTCCCGGGCCAGCCTCCCCTCGGCCAGCAGCGGCGGCTCGCGCTGGCGCGGGCACTGGCGGCAGAGCCCGACCTGCTGCTGATGGACGAGCCCTTCGTCTCGCTCGATTCCCACCTGGTGGACGGGATGATGGACTTACGGCACGGCTCCTTCAGGGCCGCTCGGTAGCGACGATCTTCGTCGCCCTTCGCCGCGCGGGGCGCAGCGCCTCGCGAACCGCACCGTCCGGCTGACGGGCTCGCCGGCGGTGCTCGACGAGGTCGCCCGCGGGGTCTGCGGCCGTCAGGCCCCCTGCGTGCGGCGCCGCGATAGGCCCCGTGCCGGATCGTAGCCCAGGATCGCGAGCGCAAGGAACACGGCCAGCGCCAGGGCACTCCAGCCCAGCGAGGCCGCGTTGATCTCGCCGTGGAGCGAGAAGCGGATCGATTCCACCGCATGGGTGAACGGATTGGCGGCGCAAACCCAGTAGAGAAGCGTCGAGCTCTCGGCCATCTTCCACAGCGGATAAAGCGCCGAGGACAGAAAGAAGGCCGGAAAGATCACGAAGTTCATCACTCCGGCGAAGTTCTCGAGCTGGCGGATCGCCGAGGACAGCGCGAGCCCCAGCGCACCGAGCATGAGCCCGGTCAGAACGAGAACCGGCAGGACCAGCACGTAGCCCAAGGGCGGCATCACGATGCCGAATAGAGCTGCGATCACAAGAAAGGCGTAGACCTGCAGGATCGAGACTGCCGTGCCGGCGAGGAGCTTCGCGAACAGAAGCCACCAGCGCGGAAGCGGGCTGGTCAGCAGAAGTCGCATCGAGCCCATCTCGCGATCGTAGACCAGGCTCAGCGAGGACTGCATGCCGTTGAAGAGCTGCACCATGCCGCAGAGCCCCGGGACGATGTAGACCTCGTAGGTCACGTAGGTCGTGTAGGGCGGGATGATCGACAGCCCGAGCGCCGAGCGGAAGCCGGCCGCGAAGACCAGGAGCCACACGAGCGGCCGGACCAGCGCCGCGATGAACCTGCCACGCTGGGCGACGAAGCGCAGAACCTCGCGCGCGACGATGGCGGCCAGTGCAACCAGGTAGGCCTTCATGCCGGGCTCGCCGTCATCTCGAGGAAGACTTCGTCGAGCGGGCGGGTGCCTGCGATCCGCGCGGCGGTGTCGTGCGCGAGCACCCTGCCCCCGTGCAGGACGATCAGGTCGTCTGTGGGTCTCACCTCGTCAACCAAGTGGGTCGCCCAGAGAACCGTCAGTTCCTCTTCGGCGCAAAGCGCGTGGACATGGTCGGTGATGCCGGCTCGGCTTGCCGGATCGAGACCGACCGTCGGTTCGTCGAGCAGCAGGACCTCCGGCCCGTGCAGCAGCGCCCGGGCGATCTCGGTCCGACGACGGTGGCCGCCGTTGAGATCGCGGGCGCGAACGGCCGCGCGCTCGGTCAGGCCCACACGCTCGAGCGCAGCGCCGATCCGGCGCTCGGCCTCGGGGCCCGAAAGGCCGCGCAGCGCGGCGTAGTAGGACAGGTTGCGCCGGACCGACAGGTCGAGATCGAGGGTCATCTGCTGAAACACGATCCCCATGCGCGCCAGCGCCTCGCGAGGCGCCCGGTCTAGATCGACCCCTGCTACGGAGATCCGGCCGTTCGGCGTCGTCACCAGGCGCGTCAGAAGCGAAAAGAGGCTCGTCTTGCCGGCGCCGTTCGGCCCGAGCAGCGCGCAGAAGCGGCTCCGCTCGACCGAAAACGTGAGGTCGTGAAGCACGGGCTCGGAACCATAGCCGAACGTCAGGTGCTCCACGGTGAGCCCGGCTGTCGCTTCTTTCACTTCATGCATGGTCAGGAAAGTCCCAGCCTGATCCTCTCGCCCCCCTCTGCGGTGGGCCGACACTACGCCCTTGCCGGGATGCGTCCGCGCCGCGGCGTCCTGCCGCCTTCCGGGGCCGGCCCAGTTGGGCCGCGAAGGCCGGTTGCGTCAAGCTCGGTCCTGCCACGCATTGATCGCAAGTGCTCGGGCGTGCCGACCTGGGCACCCCTTTTCGCAGATCAGGGTCAGATATCCGCAGGCGACGGACGTCGGATCAGACGTGACGGTCTGGTGGGCTGCCAGCAGCATCTCGCGCAATGCACTCGAATTCTAGTGCAGGTCGCCCGTAACCCGGGTGGGGACCATGACCACAGACCCGTCGGCGCGCACCGCGGAATCCTCGCCCGCGCAGCAGTGGATGCGGGCGGCGACGTGCCGTAGGCGGAGACGGGGGACTCCCGGGCGGCGCCTGCGACCTGCGGGCTTCATGGCTGGCGTATCTTCTGGCAGTTTCGCTGATCGGACCTTCGGACTTGCAGCGGCGAACGACGGCCCTGCCCTGTCGCGACTGATGCCGGAGGGATTGTGGACTTCTGCTTTGATGCTCCGAGCGGTCGATCGCTGTACTGGTCAGGAATGGAGGCTTTGGCCACGATCGCCGAACTTGCCGACCGCGAACGGATCGCGCCCTCCTACATGCCCCGCGTCCTGCGGCTGACGCTGCTGGCGCCGGACATGGTCGAAGCGATCCTGGACGGGCGAGGTGGCCGGTGGTGACATTGGCGCCGGTGCTGGAGCCTTTCCCGGTGGAGTGGGCGGAGCAGGCGGAGCACTTCGGCAGTCTCGGCTTGAGCGGCCGTTCGTGAGCGGCCCAGTGATCGACGGCATCGCGCCCGAAGCGGGCGCGCCGTGCGCGTGCAGCATTTGACGAGGCCGGTGGGGGTCAGTCGTTCGCTGCGCGATGCTTGAAAGCCCGGTCCTACACTTGCACGGACTTTGACGCCCCACCAAATCTCAACTATCCTGGTCGTCACTGGAGATCGGCCACAAGTCGATTGCACTGCCAGTCTACAAGCATTGAACCCGACGAATCTTGGCCGACCTCACGGTATCCAGGTGAACCTGGAAGGGAGGAGGCCCTATGACCATGCGCTATTCACAAGTCCATCTCTTGGCAGCGACAGCACTCGCGGCCGGAATTCTTGCAACGCATCTCGTCGCCCAAGAGGCCCCGACAACGGAAGTCGTCGCCGAAGAGGGCCCGATCGACAAGGTTTCGCCGGTCACCGACGATATGTTGCTCAACCCGCCGGACGGCGACTGGCTGATGTGGCGACGCACCTACAACGGCTGGGGCTACAGCCCGCTCGACCAGATCAACAAGGACAACGTCGGCGACCTCAGGCTGGCCTGGGCCTGGGCCATGACGCCGGGGCGGACGCAGGAGACCCCGTTGGTTCACGACGGGATCATCTACATCCAGAATGCCGATCACACGATCCAGGCCCTCGACGGCGCCTCCGGCGACCTGATCTGGGAGTACGAGTACGAGCTGCCCGATGACGTGGACCCCAGAGGCGAGCGCAACAAGGCGATCTACGACAACAAGCTGATTATCGCCACCCGCGACGCCCACCTGGTCGCGCTCGATACCAAGACCGGGCAATTGATCTGGGACAAGCAGGTCGCCAACTACGAGCACGGCTTTGCCTTTTCCAGCGGACCGATCGTGGCCAACGGCGTCGTCGTCCAGGGCGCGACCGGGTGCCACAACGCCCAGCCGGGCGGCTGCTTCTTTACCGGGCACGACGTGAACACCGGAGAGGAACTGTGGCGCGTTCACACTATCGCCCGCGGGGACACCCCCGAGGGCCGCAGCTGGAACGGCGTTCCGCTGGAAAGCCGGCACGGCGCCTCGGCCTGGATCGCCGGGTCCTACGACCCCGAGCAGAACCTGATCTTTGCCGGCGTCGGGCAGGTCTATCCCTGGAACATCGAGATGGCCGGGCTGGTGCCGAAGAGCGCGGACCCCAACGTCACCAACGAAGGGCTCTACACCAACTCGACGCTTGCTATCGATCCGACCACCGGCGAGCTCAAGTGGTACTTCCAGCATCTGCCGACCGACTCGCTTGACCTCGACTACGTCTATGAGCGCCTTCTCATCGATCTGCCGGTTGATGGCGAGGAGCGAAAGATGTCGGTGACGGTCGGCAAGATCGGCTTCATCGAGGCCCTCGACCGGGTCACCGGCGAATGGCTGTGGCATATCGAGACCGCGCCGCAAAACGTGGTGCTGTCGATCGATCCTGCGACCGGTGCGAAGGAGATCAACCCGGAGGTGATTCCGGTGATCGGACAGACCACGTTCAACTGCCCGGCTGACCCAGGCGCGAAAGCCTGGCAGGCCACGGCCTACAGCCCGCGGACCCAGGCGCTCTATCTGCCAATGGTGGAGTTCTGCTCGAACACCACAGTGAATCCGCTCGACCCGGGCGAGATCTACACCGGTGGCGGTCGGCAGACCTACGATCGCGTGCCCGTACCCGACGGCGACGGCAACATCGGCCAAGTCCGAGCCATCAACCTGGTCGACCGGTCGGAGATGTGGCAGTACCGGCAGCGTCCGCCGATCACTAGCTCGACGCTGCCGACAGGTGGCGGCCTGGTGTTCGTCGGCAGCCTCGACCGCAAGTTCATGGCCTTCGACGACGAGACCGGCGAGATCCTGTGGACGAGCGGGAAGCTGAGCAATTCGCTTGAATCCTTCCCGATCACCTACATGGCCGGCGGAAAGCAGTACGTCGCGATCACCGCGAATTTCGCATCCGGCCTGGGCCGCCTGGCATCGCTGACCCCGGAGGTGAAACTGCCGGCGAACGACCCGATCACGCTCTACGTCTTCGCGCTTCCGGATTGACCGGCTGAGAGCAACCTGATTCCCGGCCCGGGCGGACCTGAAGCTGTCCGGTCCGCCCGGCGCTTCGCGAGGTCCGATCTTGCCCGCTCGTTTCGCGTTTCCGAATCTCATCGGTCCGCTTCTTGCGCTGTTGCTGGCAGTTCCGGCGGCTCTGCTCCCGGGGCTGGCCGCGGCTCAGGAGCCGCTCTTCTACGACGTGCCCTACGCCCCGGGAGAGTGGAGATACGGCCGGCGGCTGGATGAGTCACAGCTGCGCTACTGCGTGGACCGCCGGGACCCCGACTGGGAGGTGGCCGCCGACATTGCCGACGCCATCGCGCTCGGCCTGCTATTGGAGCCGCAGCGGCACCTGGTCGAAAGCAAGATCGTGCTGGAGGACATCACCAGGGTTTACGCAGTCATGCTCGAGCACTGCGACCTTCACATGGGCTTCAAGCTGATCCCCGGGGGTTATGGCGCCTGGGCAACCCTGACCCGGCCGTACTACGAAGCCGAGTACGTTTTCGTCACCGCCGATCCCGACCTCCAGGCGCTCGCCGACTTGGCGCCTGGGCGTCCGATCGGCACCACGATTGGAACTTCAGCCCACCTACGGCTGGTGTCCTACCTTATGGCTGTGCCTTCGGAACTGCGCTGGCCGGTCTACCCGATCGGCACCGGCGACCGCGCCCTGGAGTCGCTCCTCGAGGGCACCGTCGCCGTCGCCGTCGTCTGGGCCCCGAGTCTGTGGGCCAGACAACGCGAGGACCCCGCCTCTGCTGCCCTACGCGTGATCGACCCGGACCCCTTGCCGCGGACAGCTCTCGGCGTGGGCGCGCTCCTGCTCTCCGACGAAACCTTCCTGCGCACGGCCATCGACGAGGCAATCGCCGCGCTGACCGGTGATGGAACGATCGCCGGCATCCTCGAAACGTACGGGTTCCCGGCGGAGGCCAGGCCCTGATGCCGAGCGCGCCGAATTCCGCGCCCGCCATCCGCGTCGCCGCCCTGTCCAAGCGCTACGGGCGCACGCTGGCGCTGGACGGGGTCAGCTTCGAAGTCCACGACAGGGAGCTGTTCGCACTTCTGGGGCCCAACGGCGCCGGCAAGACCACCCTCCTGCACATCCTCTGCACCATCCTGCGGCCCGACAGCGGCGTGGCGCTGATCGACGGGTTCGACGTGGTCAAGGAGCCGCTTGCCGCCCGCAGCCGTCTCGGAATCGTCTTCCAGGAGCCGAGCCTGGACGACCGGCTGACGGTGCACGAGAACCTAAACCTGCACGGGCTGGTGTTCGGCGTGCCGCGAAAGCTCAGGCGGCAACGCATCGAGGAAATGCTGGCGCTGGTGGAACTGACCGAGTGGGCCGACAAGCCGGCGCGGACGCTTTCCTCCGGCATGAAGCGCCGGCTGGAGATCGCCCGCGCCCTGATCCACGATTCCGAGATCATGCTTCTCGACGAGCCAACCGTCGGGCTCGACGCCCAGACCCGTGACCGCATCTGGTCCTACATCCGTCGCCTGCGCCAGGAGCGGCGGATCACCGTGCTGGTGACCACCCATTACATCGAGGAGGTCGAGGGTTGCGACCGTGTCTGCGTGGTCGACCAGGGCAAGATCCTGGCCCTCGACACGCCAGAGGCGCTGAAGCGCGATCATGGGCAACAGCTCCTGCGCATCGTGCCCAAGGGTGATGGCGACCGAAAGGAGATCCTGACCCGCTACGTTGATCGCCTGGCGGGCGAACCAAGAGAGGCAGGCGAGACCATCTTGCTCGCCTCGGACGACGCCTTCGCCGAGGCCTTTCTCGCCGAGTTCGGCGGCCGCATCCGCGCGCTGGCGATCGAGACCCCGAGCCTCGAGACGGTGTTCCTGTCGCTCACCGGCCGGGAGCTGCGCGACCGGGCCGCCGGCGCCCGCGAACGCACCCTAGCCTTCGGCAAGCGAGGAGGAGAACACACGAGATGACCAACCCGGACACTGCTGTCCGCCGCTCGGTCCTCCTGATCCAGCTCGGCGGCCTCTACGGCATCTGGCTGCGCGAGGTGAAACGCGCCATCCGCGACCGCGGCCAGCTTGTGGGCGGCATCAGCCGCCCGATCCTGTGGGTGCTGATCCTCGGCATCGGTTTCAACCCCTATTTCCGCGGCGAGGTTTACGGCGAAGTGACCTTCGTGGTGCCCTTCACATACCTCCAGTTCATCTTTCCCGCCGTGGTGGCGCTCAACATCATGTTCACCTCGGTTCAGTCGGCGGTCTCCGTCATTTGGGACCGCGAATTCGGTTTCTTACGCGAGGTACTGGTCTCGCCGATGTCGCGTGGCACGGTGCTGCTCGGAAAGGTGCTGGGCGGGACCACGGTGGCGGTGGTGCACGGCTGCTTGGTGCTTCTGCTGGCCCGCTTCGCCGACGTGCACTTGACTTGGCTCGACGTCTTGAAGGCCCTCGGGCTGATGGCCATGCTCGCCTTCGCGCTGACCTCGCTCGGCGTCGTGATCGCCAACCGGATCCGCAGCTTCGAGGGCTTCGGCGTCTTCTCCAACGCCGTGATCCTGCCGCTCTACTTCACCTCGAGCTCGATCTTTCCCCTCGACCCGGCTCTGACCCGGGCCCAGATCCGCGTCGTCTACCCCGAGTGGCTGGTCACAATCGTCGAATGGAACCCCCTGACCTACGCCGTGGACGCGCTGCGCGGCGCGCTCATCGACTACAACCAGTTCGATCCGCGCCTCGGCATCGGGGTCATGGGCGTCGCCGGCGTGGTGCTGTTCGCCATCGCTCTCATCGACTTTCGCCGGGCGTAGAGAATTCGCGATGCTCACCCTCAGGCGATTGGCGCGCGACCTCGGCGGCCTCGCCGTCGTCATCGTCTTGATGCTGCTGGTCACCTTCCTGCCGCCAGATACCTCACTCGGCGAGGTCGAGGCGAAACGCGCCATCCGCGCCTGCGTTCCGGTGACCTACCCGCCGCTGATTACCGGCGACCCCGACCGGCCCGGGATCGACATCGAGATTCTCCGTGCAGTTGCCGATGATATCGGCGTCGCGCTCCTGCTCAGCCCAAGCGAGGCCATGGGCCGCGACTTCAACCCGCGCAACTGGGCCATCAACCGTGGCAAGTGCGAGTTGCTCGCCGGAGGCGTCGTAGATTCGACGCTGACCCGGTCGTTCCTTGATACCGGGCCGCCCTATGCCGAGACCGGCTGGGCGATCGTGGCGCCGGCACCATTGGACGAGATCGACGGTCTCACCCTCGGGGCATTGACGCTCGTCTCCGGCCTCGACCGCATCGGACTCGCGAGCTATCTGCGCCGCAAGAACGTCACCGTCCGCGTCGTCCGCAGCGGTCAGGAGCTCGCCGATGGCATCGCCGGCGGAGTGCTTGACGGCGGCGTCACCGAAGCGCTACTTGCCGGCGGCCTGGCGGCGGAGAACGGCTGGTGGGTCGCGCCCATGCCCGACGAGCTTGCCCGCTACAATCTGGTTATCGGCCTCTGGAAGGGCGACCTGACGCTGAAGCGCAGGATCGTCCGGGCCTTCCGCCAGTTTGAGTCGGACGGCACGCTCGCGGCCATCCTCGCGCGCTATGGGGCGGCGCCATTGAGGCCGGAAGGTCACGTCCCCGCCCTGTGAGTCCCTTTCAGCCGCCAATGATGGCCGACGCCAGCACGGCATGGGCCGGGCCGAGAAGCCGGCGGACCACGCCCGCCGCCACTGCCACGAGGAGCAAGGCGGCGAGAAACCACCTTGCCCGACGCGGGATGCGGATGCCGAACGCGCTTAAGAGCAGCCCGCCGGTAAGTGGTGGGATCGGGACGAGGCTCAGGAGCGCAACCCAGATCGTGAGGCTGCTTGCAACCCGCAAGAACGCCGCCGTGGCGAGCCCGGCCGTGTAGGGCAATGCCGTTAGCGCCGGCAGGATCAGGGCGGCGAGAAGCGCGGCCGTGACAAGCAGACCGACAAACCCGGCCAGAACGACGGCAAGGCTGCCGACGCGGCCGATGCGAAACTCTCCTGCGTCGACCTCCACCGGCTTCGTCCAGCCCAATCCGAAGAGGATCAGGCCAGTTGCGCCGAGAAAATCGATATGGCCGGTCGGCACGATGGTCAGGCGGCCGTCGTATTTCGGACCCTTGTCGCCGAGGAGGACCGCCGCTCCGGCAACGGCGCAGCCATGAACGCCGGCAATGATGAGAAGCACCAGGAAACGAAAGGCGATCAACTGGAAGGTGAGATCCATGATCCCCGTGGTCAAGGTGCGGCCGGGCTGCTCACGCCGCCCCGGCGCAGGCTCCCGCTCACTTGTCCATGATCAGAGAGTCGAGCGCATCGAAGTCCGAGGGCAGCGGCGAGCCTTCCCTGAAGCCGTTGCGCTTGAGGATGTAGGCCATCAGGTCGGCGTAGGTGCTCGGCGAATACCGTCCTGGCGCATTCGGCGGCATCGTGCTGCTCATGAACGCATACATCACCGAAGCAGGTAATCCCTCGCCGTATTTCTGCTCGAATGCCAAGCCGCGCAGTGGTGCCCCGCCATTCAGCCCACCCTTGAGATCGTCGCCATGGCATTCCTCGCAATCCCTCTTGTATCTCTCCTTGCCGCGATCTGCCTGGTCGGATGAGTAGGAGACCGGCCGTTCGACCGGAACCGTCCCGGCCTGAGCAAGATGGATACGCTCCGGCCCTGTCGCCACGTTTGCATCGTCGGCCGGCAAATACGATTCGATGCCGGCGGTGGACTCCAACGGCATCAGCCAGGCGCCGGCGATGAGCCCCAGGGCCAAGGCGAGGCGCGCTGCAGGGACGCAAGCGGTTGGCTTCATGATTTCCTCCCTCTGCTGGCTTTTCGCCGCTGCGGCCATCGGAATGGCGCTTGCGGTGTAAGTGAGATGGGGTACGGAGCTTACAGCGAAGCCGGCGCCGAAGTCGATGGCAGAAGGTGTCTTCATCGTCGGGCACTGCATCGCGAGGCGCTCCTGAATCGATTAACATCACTCAGTGATCCCGAGGCGGAGCGAGGTCGCGCCCGAAGAATTCGGAGGAGGGGTCCGACAGCACGAGGTCGCGCATGCGGCCCGCAAGATAGCTTCTCAACTCGACAAATCGGGGCTCGGCGCGGGCGTCGTATTCCCAGCGCGGCCGCTCGAGCTCGACCTCGACCGATTCGATCACGCGGCCCGGACGCGGACCGAGGAGCAGTATGCGGTCGGCCAGGACGATTGCCTCGTCGACGCTGTGAGTCACAAACAGGACCACCGGGCGCCGGACCGTCCAGATCCGCATCAGTTCGATTTGCATCAGCTCGCGGGTCTGCGCATCGATGCTTGCGAAGGGTTCGTCCATCAGCAGGATGCCGGGCTCCGTCGCCAGCGCCCGCGCCAGCGCGACGCGCTGCTTCATGCCGCCGGAAAGCTCGCCCGGATAGGCGTGCCGGAACCTGCTCAGCCCGACAAGTTCGAGATGGCGGCTCGCGCGCTCCCGCCGCTCGTCTCGGCTGAGGGCCATGCTTTTCAGGTTGAACTCGACGTTCTCTTGTACGGTGGCCCAGGGGATCAGCCGGAAGGTCTGGAACACCAGGCCGATTCCCGGCCCAGGCTTTGGTGGGCCCCCAAAAACCTCGACGCGACCGGCATCGGCTTGGATCAGGCCGTCCACGATCCTGAGGATGGTGGTCTTGCCGCAGCCGGAGGGACCCAGAAGTGCCACGAAGGTCGCCGATGCCACGGTGAAGGACGCGTCCTGGATCGCCGGGATCGCGCCGCGCCCGCCGGCGGTGGCGAAGCTCTTGCTGACCTTGTCGAGCACGATCGCGGGCGCTGAGCCCGCCGGAGTGCTTGGCGCCCCGGCGGTGCTGTTCCCGCGCGTCTCCTTCATCTGCTGGGCTGGTCCGCACCCGGCAGTGTGCCGAACTCGGCCAGAACGTCGTCGGCAACGGAAAAGTCGACCCAGTCCTGGAGCGCCACAGGGGCGAGGCCCTGGAAGTCCTCGGTCTCGTAGAGCCAGTCCTGGGTGAATTGCAGCTCCTGCCGGCTGATGCCGCCGTTGATGCTCCAGCCGCCCTCGAAGCTCTCGGCCAGCGTCCGCATGTCCTGAGGCGTGAGGTTGCCGCGGTAGGGCGCCATGGCTTCCGCCCAGGCGCCCGGATCGGCGGCGAAGTCCCGGGAGATCCTCACAATCGCGCGGACCACCGCAACCACCTCGTCGCGGCGGCCCTCGAGAACGTCGGTGCTGACGACGTTGACCTTGTTGACGACCGGCGCGGCCTCGTAATAGGCGTCCTGCGCGATCAGCACCGATAGCCCGGTCTTGTCGGGGATCGAGAGCCACACTCCGATCGACATGGTGGTCGCGTCGATCTGCCCGGCGGCGAGCGCCTGGGCGCGCACCGGCGGCTGGCCCAATGTGACCACTTCGAGCGAACGCATGTCGACGCCGACGCTCGCCAGCACCTTCGAGCTCAGCGAATGGTCGAGGCTGCCGATGCGCCCGACCCCGAAGCTGCGGCCGACGAGGTCCGGCGGGGTGGCGATTTCGGTTTTGGACGCGATCAGGAACGGCAGCGACTTGTTGGGTGAGGTCACGGCCAAGAGCGTATCGGTGCCCAGGGCCACCAGCTGCAGAACCCCGTCGACAGAGACGTTGGCCATCTCGCCCTCGCCTGCCAGCATCGCGGCCAGCGCCGATGGGGTCTGCTGCACCCGGACCAGTTCGACCTCCACTCCCTCGCGCTCGAAGTAGCCGAGCTCGAGGGCGAGATCCATGACCGAGTTCGGGACCAGGGGCGGTTCCAGGTGGGTCAGGATGAGGCGGAACGGTTCGGCCGCCACCATGCCGGCCGAGACCAGCATCGCCCCCGCGATCGCTGACAGCAGCGCCGTCAATCGCTTGGTATGCTTCATCTTCGGTCCTCCCTTGGGTCGGCCGGTCCGGGTCGACGGTCCGGCCGGTTGGCCCGTTTCACGTTGCTCCGCGCCAGCGGGCAAGGCGCGTTTCCGCATAGCGCAGGGCTTCGGTCACGACCACGCCGACGATCGCGAGCGTGATCACGACGACGAAGTATTCCGCCATCCGGAAGGTGTTGCCGTAGATGGCAAGCAGGCCCCCCAGCCCGCTCACCGCGGTATAGAGTTCGGCGACCACCGTATTGATGAGCCCGATCGTGGCGCCGAGACGCATGCCGGTGACGACGAACGGCACCGCACTCGGCAGCACGATGCTCATGAAGATCCTCTGCCGGCTTGCCCCAGCCGACCGAGCCATTTCGACGAGCTCCTCGTCGACGGCCAGCACCCCGGCATACGTGTTGATCAGGATCGGCATCAGCGCACCGAGGTAGATGATGAAGATCTTGGCGTCGGCGCCGAGCCCGAGGACGACGATGATCAGCGGGATGAAGGCGACGCGTGGTGTCGCGGCCAGCGCGAAGACATAGACCTCGAGTGTCTTGCCTAGCACCTGGAAGCCGCCCATCAGCACGCCGATGGGGATGCCGCAGATGACTGCCAGCGCATAGCCGGAAAGATAGACTGTAAGCGACGCAGCGAACGCGCTCTGCAGCCGACCCTCAGCGATCAGCCGCAGTGCGGCTTCGAAGGTTGCCTGCGGAGACGGCACGATATTGCGCCCGAAGTGCTGGGCTGCGAGCATCCAGAGCGCCAAGAGCAGCGCCAAGAACCCGAGGCGGTAGACCCAGATCATGCAATTCCCCCCTCTCACCCGTCCGCACCCGACGGGGACGCCCGAACAAAAGTCCCTCAGACAGCTCGACGACCCGCGGCCAGATCGCATCCTGGCCGCTCTCGCGACTTGAACACTTTATTATATCAGTTTCGCGGCCGCGCACACTTTGCACTTGCGTGAGCGGCGGGCAGCAGGGGAGTGGCAGGAAAGCGGCTTCCGGAGCCGGATAGGCGATGCCGGGCCGAGGGACAGGACCCTGCCACAGCCAGCGGGCGCGCGCGCCTGACGAAGCTCCCGGAGGAAAAGGCACGAAACGTGGCCCTGGAGGAATTTCGCTCGGCGTCGGGTTTTCGAGCGCCGAGTGCGGACGTTGCTCATTGTAGTCGATCCTCCAGTCGTTGATCCGGTTGCGTGCGTCAGCCATCGACAGGATCCATGAGGCGTTGAGGCATTCCTGGCGGAGCCGGCTGTTGAAGGCCTCGATGAAGGCATTGTCGGTGGGCTTTCCGGGGCGGGAGAAGTCGATCTCGAACTTGTTCAGGTGGGCCCACTGGTCGAGCAGCCGCCCCGCGAACTCGGGGCCGTTGTCGACTCGTATGCTCCACGGCTTGCCCTCCGCCGGGCGATCCGGCCGAGCTCCTCGACCACCTGATCGGCTCGGAAGTTCGTCCTCGCAGAGGTCGCGAGAGCTTCTCTCGTGTGGCAGTCCACGATCGTCAGGATCCGGAACGGCCGCCCGTCGAAGAGCTTGTCCGACAGGAAGTCTATCGCCCAGACGTCGTTCATGCCCTCGGCGTCCGCCCGACCGGATCTGTAGCGGCACGCCCGCCACCGGATCAACGACTGGAGGATCGACAACCCTTCCTCGCCGTAAAGCCGGTAGGTCCGCTTGACCCTCAAAGAACTCTGCGCAGAGCTGAAACTTGACTCCACGCTGACCCGTATGAGGCTACGCGAAGCGGCGAAGGGCAACCCGGAGCTTGCAGCGATCCACAAGCCGCGGACCCCATGGCGCTGGCCAAAAGGGTCGGCGCAGGACAAGGCATCCGCAAGGCGGTGGCCTAGGCACGCACGCCCTCGCCTCACGCGGGGGCGTCCTTGTCTGTCGAGTTGGGCCGTCCGCGTCGACCGAGGCCGCTCTGGCGTACGGTGTGACCAGGCAAAACGATGCGGCGGCTAATACCCCAGGTCTGACGCCGGTGTCAGCCTCGCGCGCAATATGTGCTGCCCAGCTAGAGCGATTTGGGTTACCGGCGCGCGTCTTCCCGGCGAACAACGTAGACCGAGCACTTCGCGTGGGTCACGACGTGGCTGGCGGTTGTTCCCAGAAGATAGTCCTGCACCTTGGGGTTTGCCGATTCCATCACGATCACGTCCACGTTGCGCTCACCGGCGAGTTTCACGATCTGCCGGTGCACCGCGCCCTTGCGTACGACGGTTTCCAGCTCGACGTTACCCGCGGGATGCTCGGCAATGAAGCTTCTCAGTTCCTTGCCCCAATAGGACTCGGAGTCGTGGATGTTCAGGTTGCGCTCCATCTCGGGCGCCACGGTGGCCACGAGCAGCTTGGCGCCGCGGCGCTGCGCCATTGCGATGGCTTCCTCATAGGCGCTGTAGTCCAGCTTCGAATGACGAAGATTGACGGGGCAAAGGATCAGTTTCGTTTCGCGTGGCATCACAGGCCCCCTTAGAAAGCGCCCGCGCTGGTGCCAAATGGCGGTTCAAAGGTCCTGCACTTCAGCACAGCGCGGGGATCGGACTACAGCATTCATGCCGCCTTGTCCCGCATGGCAGGCGTTCGACCGAGCTGGGATGCCGCGGTCCGTATCAAGGTCAACGTTCGAAAAGTCGTGCAGCAGCGTTGAAAGCACTGGCTGAGGTCTGGAATGGGCCGGAACTTGCACTGCGACCACACCGTGCGCTCGTTCTGCTTCCCAAATGAAGCCCAAGCCGGTTCACGCTCGGTCCACAAGTTGGCCCCCAGCCGATATGAAGCTTTGATATATATATTGATAAGTTTTGGTGCCCGGGGGCGGAATCGAACCACCGACACGAGGATTTTCAATCCACTGCTCTACCCCTGAGCTACCCGGGCACATGAGACGGCGCGTCCGTCCGCCGGCTCCTGGGGTCGGAAGCCGGATGCGCGCCGCTGGGAGGGCCCGGCGGCGCGCCGCTGTCTCTTAGTGAGAAAGCCGTGGGCAGTCAAACAGGATTCCGACGCCCCGGTTGCCGCGTGATCGTGGCGGCTCAGTGGTTGCGCGACAGGGCCTCGAGCGCCCGGCCGTTGCGGCAGAAATCCGGTGCCACGGCCGCTCCCGCGCCGTGTCGGCCGAGCCAGTCGAGGCAGGCTTCCGCGTGCGCGCAGCGGCAGCAGGCGGCGAGGAGTTCGGCATAGCGCGTTTCAGTGATCTGGCCACTCCGCAGGGCGCGACCGAGGCTAAACCCGAGGGCACGGGCGATTCCGCGGGTCCGCCAGTAAGCTTCGGTTGGGTCGGCGGGGCGGGTCACCCGGTCTCCCCGAGCGCGGCAAGGAACGCCGCGTTCCGACAGTAGCCGGGCGCGGCCTCGGCGCCGTCGGTGTGGGTCTCGAGCCACTGGGCGCAAGCCTCGGGATCGTCGCAGGCGGTGCAGCTGAGCACCGCCGTGCGCATCGCCTCTCCCGTGACGCGACCGTCGGCCAGGGCATCGGGCAGGTCCGCGCCGACCGTCGTGGCCATCCTGGTGACCAGTTGCGCGTGCCGCGCGAGCGTCTTTGAGCCGAACACCTTCTCCTCCTGTTCGTCCTGCGGCCGGGGGGCCTTTCCCGGCAGCCTGCCGGAGCGCGGAGCGGTGCGGTATGATCCAGGTCAAGCGCTACCGGAGCGATGCCAGCGTCCTGAGCACGGCGGCGCGGCGGGCGGAGTTTGGTGGGTGGGTGCCAAGGAAGCGGTTGCCCGGATCGGGGATGCGGGCGAAGAACTCGGACCCGCGGGCGGGGTCGTATCCGGCGCGCCAGGCGATGATCGTGCCAAGCGCGTCGGCCTCGAGCTCGAACTCCTTGGAGAACCGGCGTGCGCCGACCGTGGCGCCGATATCCTGGGCGGTGCGGACGTCGTCTGCCTGGGCCCCTCCGAGCGCGGCGATGGTGCCGAGGACTAGGGCGCCGGCGAGCGCGCTTTCCCGGGTGCGGGGGATGTGGCCGGCGATGTGATGCGCCGCCTCGTGGCCGAGAATGAAGGCGAGCTCGTCGCGGTTCTGGGCCTCGGCGATGAGCGCGGGCGTGAAGACGATGACCGGGCGGCCGGCGGCGTCGAGCGTCTGCAGGGCGTTCGGCGGCTGGTCGGGGCGGTCGTCGACGAGGATACGGAAGTCGCAGTCGAGCCGCGCCGCCCGGGCACGGCACTCCCGCTCGGCCGCGGGCTCGACCGCGGCGACGACGGCGATGAAGTTGCCAGCGGCCCTGGCGGCGTCCATCCGGGGCGAGGCGGAGGCCGGCGGAGGCGGCGCCGTGGGAGGTGAGACGCAGGCGGCGAGCAGGGCGGCGGCGCTTAGGGCGGCTGCGCGGATCATGCGTCAGAGGATAGCGGTTCCGGTGGCCGGGGGAAGCCCGCTCGGAGCCCGGCGCCGGACTGAGCGAGGCGCCGCCGGGGCCGGGCGGTCAGGGGCCGCCGCGAGGCCGAGTCCCTCCCGCCGTTCAACGGGACGGCGCGCTTGCAAAGCGCCGCGCCGAGCTTAGGCTCGGGGCCATGTTCACCATCGAGCACGATTTCGACGCGACCGTGATCACCCTCGTCGACGAGGGTGGGCCGCCGCTGCAGGAAGATGTCACCGTGCAGGCTTTCGAGGAATGCGTGACGGTCGAGCAGCTCGACCCGCGCACCGACCGGGTGCAGCGGATCACGTTCTCGCAGGCGCAACTGCGTGACCTCGCTGCAGCGATGAACCTGCCAGAGGGGATCTACCGGCTGCGGCCGCAGGATGGGACCTGAAGACCACACCCGGCGGTTTCGTTCGCTGCGACGCTCGCGCTCCGGTGGACAGCTTTCCTTGCGTCACGTAGCCTCTGGGCTTGGGGGGAAACTCACGCCTGCGCGCGAAGCGGCGTCGGGCAACGGAGGAATCCTTTCATGAACATCAGATCACTGACCTCTTGTGCAGCAATTGCGTTGATGGCAAGCGCGCCTGCAGCGCTGGCCAATCCCGGCTTCTACTACGGCGTCGGCCTCGGCTTCTCGTCGATGGAATCGTTCGACAACAATCCCGGAACGGCGCAGACGTCCGAGGCCGACACTTTCGTCCTGGGCCTGACGCTCGGCTACCGCTGGGAGAACATGGCGATGTTCTACGGCGTCGAGCTCGATGCCGACCTGAGCGGCGGCGCCGACTTCGAGGAGGTGCTGAGCGGGGCGACCTGCGCAGCGGGCGCCCTTGGCCCGTACTGGTGCAACCACGATGCGACCCTGCGGTTCCGCGGTCTGGTCGGCCAGACGATGGCGAGCGGCACGGAGATCTTCGGATCGCTCGGCGTCGTGTCTGTTTACGGCGACAGCGCCGTTGCCCCGGCCGCCACCGCCAGCATCCGCAGCACCGGCTACACGGTCGGCATCGGCCTGCAGCAGGATTTCGCCGCAGGCATGACCGGACGCCTCGAACTGATCTACGACCAGGCCGACAACTCGAACAATCCCGGCGGCTTCGACCCGGACTACAAGGCGGTGACACTGAAGTCGACGCTGCTGTTCTGAGGCGACGACCGGCCATTCGGTCGAGAACACGTTCTCGCGCGCAGCGCCGCCGCGCGCGAGAATGAGCCACGTCGGCGCGATGCAGAATGCCGACGCGAGGAGCTTTCCACTGCCGCGCTGGCCCTGCCGCCCTCGGGGATAGCCGCGACATCCACCCGCAGAATGGGCCCGTCGGCTTCCTCCGCATTGGGCGCGGCGCGCGGCATCACCGGCAAGGCGAACTCGGCGCCGGTGAGCGCATGGGATTGCAGGTCCGCGATCCGTGCTCCCCTCGCGTTGCCCTGACCTCACTTCCTAGCTGCGGAGGTGGCGCAGGACCACGGGCCCCTCCGGAATCCGTAACGGCCGTGTCCGTGTAGACGAAGCGGGGCCGGAGGCTTGCATGTGCCGGCGGAAGGCCCGAAGCTCCGCGCCCGGACCGAGGGGCCACAACCGATGCCAGAAAGAAACGACGCTGCGCTCGCCTTCCTGCTCAGCCGCCGTTCGCGGCCGCCGAAGACGCTCGGGCCGCCGGTGCCGGGCCGGGAGGAGCTCACGACGATCCTGACTGCGGCGGCGCGGGTGCCCGATCACGGGATGCTGGTGCCCTGGCGCTTCGTCGTGCTCGAACGCCCGGCGCTCGAGCGGCTGGGGCGGCTCGCCGCGAGACGGGCGACCGCCGCGGGGCTCGAGGCCGAGCGGGTGGAGAAGGCGGCGCTGCCGTTCAGCGACGGCAACCTCGCCGTCGCCGTGGTCTCGGTGCTGCGCCCGACGGAGAAGATCCCCGAGTTCGAGCAGCTGCTGTCGGCCGGGGCCGCCTGCCTGTCGCTCGTCAATGCCGCGCTGGCCGCGGGCTGGGGCGCGGGCTGGATCACCGGCTGGGCGGTCTACGACGAGGGCTTCTGCCGCGAGGGCCTGGGGCTCGGCCCCGGCGAGCGGGTGGTGGGCGTCGTCCATATCGGCACCGAGAAGGTGGCGCCGGCCGAGCGCCCTCGCCCCGAGGTCGCAGCGATCACGAGCTGGGTCGCGGAATGATCTTTACCGCCTTCTTCAAGGCGCTGAGCCAGATCGGCGACCGCCGCTTCCGCCGCGTGCTGTTCCTGGGGATCGGGCTCAGCTTCCTCCTGCTCGTCGGCGTCTACGCGCTCTTTCTCGGCGCGATCCAGTGGCTGACGCCGGAGACCGTCACCATCCCCTTCGTCGGCGAAGTGAGCGGGCTCGACACGCTCCTGTCCTGGGGCTCGCTCTTCTTCATGATCGCGCTCTCGGTGTTCCTGATGATGCCGGTGGCCTCGGCCTTCACCGGGCTCTTACTCGAGGACGTGGCCGACGCAGTGGAGGACCGCCACTACCCGCAGCTGCCTCCGGCCAAGCCGGTGAAGGTCTTCGATGCGCTGATCGACAGCGTGAACTTCTTCGGCGCCATCGTCGCGGTCAATGTGCTGGCGCTGTTCCTCTACCCCTTCGCCGGGCCCTTCGTGCCGGTCGTGTTCTGGGCGGTGAACGGCTATCTCCTCGGGCGGGAATACTTCACGCTGGTCGCCATGCGGCGCGAGGGGCGTCAGGGGGCGAAGGCGCTCAGGAAGCGGCATATGGGCACGATCTGGGCGGCGGGCACGCTGATGGCGGCGCCGCTGTCGGTGCCGATCGTCAACCTGGCTATTCCGGTCTTGGCCGTGGCGACCTTCACCCACCTCTACCATCGGCTTCAGGGGGTATCCGCCCCATCCAGTCGAAATCCCTGACCTCGATGACGCCGGAGAGGATGATCGCGGTGGCAACGGCCCAGATCGGGGTGGCGACGATCGTGACGATCTTCAGCTTGCGGCCGATCTGGGCGTCCTGCGGCGCGCTTTCGGGCGTGCCGGGCACGACCTCGCCGGACTCGCCCTGTGTGACAAGGCGCAGCGGCAGCACCAGGAACAGCACCAGGAACCAGATCACCGCGTAGAGCACGATGGCCGAGGTGATCGCCATCAGACCTGCTCCAGCTCGATCAGGCAGCCATTGAAATCCTTGGGGTGCAGGAACAGGACCGGCTTGCCGTGGGCGCCGATCTTGGGGTTGCCGTCGCCGAGGACCCGGGCGCCCCCGGCCTTGAGCCGGTCGCGGGCGGCGAGGATGTCGTCGACCTCGTAGCAAAGGTGGTGGATGCCGCCCGAGGGGTTCTTCTCGAGGAACCCGGCGATCGGCGAATTCTCCCCCAAGGGATGCAGGAGCTCGATCTTGGTGTTGGGCAACTCGATGAATACGACGGTCACGCCGTGGGCGGGCTCGTCCTGTGGCGCGCCGACCCGGGCGCCCAGCGTGCCGCGGTACTGTTCTGTGGCGGCTTCGAGGTCGGGAACGGCGATGGCGACGTGATTGAGGCGGCCGATCATGGGGTCTCCCTGGCTTTCGCCGGGTTATGGCGGCAGGGCGGTTAGCCCGCAAGGGCCCGTGGCGACAGGCCGCGTGGCGAGGCGGGGCCGTTTACCAAACGTTAGCCAATCTTGCCGTCTACTCCGAGTCGTCTGCTGCCACGGAGACAGTCATGCCCGTCGAGTTCCCTATCCTCTTCGCCGCGCCCGCCCCCACCGCCGAGCGGCCGCTGATCGGAATCACCATCCTGCTGGTGGAGGACAGCCGCTTCGCCAGCGAGGCAGTGCGGCTTCTCTGCCTGCGCTCGGGCGCGCGGATCCGCCGCGCCGACAGCCTCTGCAGCGCCGAGCGGCACCTGGCCACCTACAGGCCGACGGTGGCGCTGATCGACCTCGGGCTGCCCGACGGCTCCGGGCTCGACCTGATCGCGCGGCTCGCCTTCGCCACGCCGCGGTTGCCGGCGATCCTGGCCACATCGGGCGAAGACGGCCAGCGCGGGGTAGCGCTGGCGGCCGGGGCGGACGGCTTTCTGGCCAAGCCCTGCACCGGCCTTTCGGAGTTCCAGTCGGCGGTGCTCTCGGCGCTCAAGCTCGATTCGGCGGCGCAGCGGCTGCGGCTGCTGCCAGGCGAACGCGTGACCCCCGACCGGATCGCCTATCGCGACGACCTGGTTGGCGTCTCGGAGCTTCTGACCGACGCCGCCGAGCCGGGCACCGTGGCCTATGCCGCGCGCTTCCTGGCCGGCGTGGCCCGCAGCGCCGACGATCCGCCGCTGGCCGAGGCGGCGGCGACGCTCTGCGACCGGGTCGCCACCGGGCGGCCCATGGGCACGCTCATCGCCGAGCTGGCGGGGCTGGTGGACCAGCGGCTGAACGCCGGCGGCCCGGACGGCGGGCGCCGCTTCGCCTGAGGCAGGCCGAGGCGCATGGCGGCTCTCAGGCCCGCCCGCGCATCGGATCGGCGGTGGCGAGGAGCGGCCGAGTGAGGATGGAGAGGCTTTCGCGCTGGCGGCCCTCGCCATCGAAGTTCCCCGGGTCGAGCCAGCGCGTGAACGCGTCGCGAAGGGCCGGCCATTCGCCGTCGATGCCGGCGAACCAGGCGGTGTCGCGGTTGCGGCCCTTGACCACGGTGGCCTGGCGGAAGATGCCCTCGTAGCTGAGCCCGAGTCGCTCGGCGGCGCGGCGCGAGGCGAGGTTGCGGGCGTCGCACTTCCACTCGAAGCGGCGGTAGCCGGCGGTGAACGCCCAGTCCATCATCAGGAACCACGCCTCGGTGGCGGCGCGGTTTTGCTGCAGCGCGGGGGAAAGCGCGATATGGCCAAGCTCGATCGAGCCGGCTGCGGGCTGGATCCGAAGATAGCTCGCCACGCCCGCGGCCTTGCCACTGGCCAGATCGCGGAGCGCGAAGAAGAGCGGGTCGTCGCCGGGCGCGTTCTGCTTGATCCAGTTTTCGTGTGCGGCCTCGTCGGCGAAGGGGCCATAGGGCAGGTAGTCCCACATTGCGTCGGCACCCGTGCAGGCGGCGTGCAGCTCGGCCGCATGGCCGGGATGCAGCGGCTCGAGGCGCACGTAGCGCCCCGAGATCGCCCCGCGCGCCGGCCGCCGCGGCGGGCTCCAGCCAGTGACCGGGGCGCCGATGTCGCGGGATTCCGCCATGTCATCCTCCGTCTGCTGCGGCGGCGCAGCCTAGCGCCGGCCCGGCTCACGCGGAAGGCCGGCCCGGGTGAGGCGTCCGGACCGGCGAAACGGAACCGGCGCGCGGAGCGGATCCGCGCGCCGGCTGCAGCCCGCCGATGCTCCCGTGAGGCGAAAGCCTCAGGCAGCACGCTCGAAGGCGGCGAAGTCGCCCTTCTGCCACGGCGCGCCGAGCACGGTGGCCATGTAGCCGTCGAAGGCCTCGGCCGGCATCCCGGCCTGCATCCCCTCGATCATCGCGCGCCGCTCGGGCAGCGGCAGCGCCGCCAGCATGGCGCGTGAGAAGAGCACCATCTTCTCGGGCGGGATCCGCGAGACGATGCGCTGGGTGATCGCCGCGCGCTCCTCGGCCGAGAAATGCGCCATGAGAAGCGGCATCAACTCGGTCTCCTCCTCGTGCATGTGCCGGAGGTCATCGGCGACGAAGAGAGCGAAGCGCTGGTAGAGCCGGCGCAGAGCCATCGCCCGTGTCGCCGGCCCTGCCGCCTCGACCGCCCGGGCCAGCGCCTCGATCTCGTCGAAGGCCGCCTCGTGGTGATCGTGGTCCTCGGCGGCATGGGCCGAGGCGCCCGGGCAGCGCTCGTCGAGCGCGGCGTGGATCACCTCGTTCTCATGGGTGAGATGCGCGAGCCCCATCACCAGATGCGCGCGCAACGCCGAAAGCGTCTCGGCCAGCTGCCCATCGTTGGCAGGGTCTGTCGCGCCGAGCCGGATCAGCAGCCGGGCATTGGCAAGCCGGATGCCCTTGTGCACCGCATAGTAGAGGTCGTCCTTGGCATCCACGGGTTCGGAGCCGATGGGTTTGATCGCGTTCATGTTTCATGTCCTTTCCTTTGGCGTCGCGCGGGCCGGGCCCGGAATGGCCGCGTCCATAGCCGAATTGCTTTTCTCGGGAAGTAGAAGATAATCGAATTCAGTCTCTGTATTTTTCGGACAATCGGATGGACCACTTCCGCGCCATGCGCATCTTCCTCAGGGTCGCCGAGCGCGGCAGCCTGACCGCCGCGAGCGAGGAGCTGGGCTATGCCCGCGGCGCGGCGAGCGCGGTGGTGAAGGAGCTCGAGACCTATCTCGGGGTGCAACTCCTGGAGCGCACGACCCGCAGCCTGCGCCTGACCGAGGAAGGCGGGCGCTATGCCGAGCGGGCGCGGGAGATCCTCGCCGAAGTGGAGTGCCTAGAGGACGAGGTGGGCGGCGCCGAGCGGGCGGCGCGGGGCCTCGTCAGGGTGCAGATCCCGCCCGGGCTGGCGCGGCGGATCGTGGCGCCGGCGCTGGGCGGGTTCTGCGCGGCCTACCCGGAGGTCGAGCTCGAGATCGTCTCGAGGAACAGCCTGCCCGATTTCGTGACCGACCGGCTGGACGCGGCGGTCTTTGTGGGCGACATGCCCGATAGCGGGCTGGTGGCGCGACCGGTGGGCAAGATCCCGGTGATCACGGTGGCCGCGCCCCGCTACCTCGAGGCCGTGGGCGTGCCCGCGCATCCGGACACGCTCGACCGGCACCGCTGCATCGGCATCCTCTCCTCGGCGACCGGCCGACCGGTCGACTGGCGCTTCCGCAAGGGCGAGAACGACCGGGCCGTGCGCCCGCGCGGCCCGGTCGCATTCGAGGGCTCGGACGCTGCGGTGGCGGCGGCGGTGTCGGGGCTCGGGATTTTGCAGCTCGCGAGCTATCTCGTCTTCGATGAGGTCAGAGTGGGTGCTCTGGTGCCGGTGCTCGCAGACTGGCGGGCGCCAGCGGTCGAGGCCCGGCTCGTCCACCCCCGCCACCGGCTCAAGCCGAGAAAGCTCAAGGTGTTCGAGGAGTTCCTGATCGGGCTGAACGCAAAGGTGCGGCGGAGGTGGGGCATACGGGAGATCGGCTGAGACGGTGCCGGAACAGGCGGGCCCGACCGGTGCTGGCTGCGCGCGGCCTCAGGACGCGGACGGCGCCTGTCCGCTTCTGGCCTCGAACCAGCGGGAGGCCACGAGGAGAGCCCGGGCGATCCGGACGCAGACACGGCAGCGAAGCGAAAAGATCTTCCCGGGAACGGCAAGCGCGTCGAACTCGGCGGGCGTAAGCCCGCGATGCTGGACGAAGGTGAGATCGGTCTGGCTCAGGCTTCGGGTTTGCGTCTGGCGGGGCATCGTGCGTCTCCTTGGCGTGGTTTCCTTTGGCCCAGACCTAACCCTTGGCCGCGGTTGACAACACACGACCGTTCTTCACAGGATGCGTTAGTTTTTCTAAAGTGGTGCAGCGATGGCTCGCCGTCTGCCCAACCTCAAGCAGCTCCGCGCCTTCGAGGCCGCGGCCCGGAACCTGAGCTTCAAGGATGCGGCGGACGAGCTGCACGTGACCCACGCCGCCGTCAGCCACCAGATCAAGGCGCTGGAGGAGGCGCTTGGCCAGCCGCTATTCCGGCGCGTCACGCGGGGGGTGCGGCTGTTCCCTGAGGCCGAGGCCTACGCGCGCTGCCTGACCGACGCGCTCGACCGGATAGAAGCGGCGACGGAGACGCTCGTGAACGAGCGGCTGTCCCGGCCGATCCGCGTTTCCGTCGCGCCGTTCTACGGCAACCGGGTGCTGATGCGCCGGATGCCAGAGTTCCGGGCGGCCCATCCCGACATTGCCGTGGAGATCGACCTCGATTTCGGACTCGTCGACTTCGAGACCTCGAAAATGGACGCGGCAATCCGTTACGGCCTCGGCGACTGGCCGGACCTGGAGGTGGAGCTGATCTACCGGGACGTGATCAGCCCGGTCTGCGCACCGGACATGGTGGCCGGGCAGAGGCTGCCGCTCGACGCCGCCGAGATCGTGAAGCTCCCGCTGGCCACGACCAAGGCCGCGGAAAGCGACTGGGCGCGCTGGCTCGAGGCGGCGGGCGTGGCGATCCCGGACGAGGCGGAGTTTCTCCGGCTCGACAACCGCGCGATCGCGTTGGACTATGCGCTCGTCGGCAATGGCGTGGCGATGGCCGATCTGAGGATGATCCCGTTCGAGCTCGCGTCGGGCAGCCTAGTGCGACTGCACCCGCTGGCCGTCACCTGGGACCGGAGCATGTACCTGGTGCGGCCGAAGTCGGCGTTCGACGACCCGCGCCTCGCGGTCTTCCTTGATTGGCTTCGGCAGATCTCCGTGGACGTTGATCTGAACGCCGGGCTGCCCTAGCTCTCCCTCGGCAGCACCCTCAGGCCCAGCTCCATCAGCTGCGTGTTCGTCGGCTCCGATGGCGCGCCCATCATCAGGTCCTCGGCGCGCTGGTTCATCGGGAACATAATGACCTCGCGGATGTTGGCCTCGTCGGCCAGGAGCATCACGATCCGGTCGATCCCGGCCGCGCAGCCGCCGTGCGGCGGTGCGCCGTAGCGGAAGGCATTGACCATGCCGCCGAAGCGGCGCTCGACCTCGTCGCGGCCGTAGCCGGCGAGCTCGAAGGCCTTGAACATGACGTCGGGGCGGTGGTTGCGGATCGCGCCCGAGACGATCTCGTATCCGTTGCAGGCGAGGTCGTACTGGTAGCCGAGCACCTGCAGCGGATCGCCCTTGAGAGCGTCCATCCCGCCCTGCGGCATCGAGAACGGGTTGTGCGAGAAGTCGATCCTGCCGGTCTCGGGGTCCTTCTCGTACATCGGGAAATCGACCACCCAGGCGAAGGCGAAGCGGTTCTCCTCGAAGTGGCCGGTTTCCCGGCCGATCTCGACCCGGGCCCGCGCCGCCACCCGCTCGAACTCGGAGGGCCGTCCGGCGAGGAAGAAGGCGGCGTCGCCCTTGCCGAGGCCGAGCTGATGCCGGATCGCCTCGGACCGCTCCGGCCCGATGTTCTTGGCGATCGGGCCCGCCGCCTCGATGCCGCCGCCCTCGCCGTCGCGCCAGATGATATATCCCATGCCCGGTAGGCCCTCGCTCTGGGCGAAGGCGTTCATCCGGTCGCAGAAGGCGCGGGAGCCGCCGCCAGGAGCGGGAATGGCGCGGATCTCGGTGCCCTGGTGATCGAGTAGGCTGGCGAAGACCTTGAACCCGGAGCCGGCGAAGTGCTCGGAAACCCTCTGCATCTTCAGATGCACGCGCAGGTCGGGCTTGTCGGTGCCGTACCATAGCGCGGCGTCGGCGTAGGAGATGCGCGGCCAGACGGAATCGACCTTGTGGCCGCCGCCGAACTCCTCGAAGACGCCCTGCACGACCGGCTGGATCGCGGCGAACACGTCCTCCTGCTCAACGAAACTCATCTCCATGTCGAGCTGGTAGAAGTCGGTCGGCGCGCGGTCGGCGCGGGGGTCCTCGTCGCGGAAACAGGGGGCGATCTGGAAGTAGCGGTCGAAGCCCGCCACCATGATCAGCTGCTTGAACTGCTGCGGCGCCTGCGGCAGCGCGTAGAACTTTCCCGGGTGGAGCCGCGAGGGCACCAGGAAGTCGCGCGCCCCCTCGGGCGAGGAGGCGGTGATGATCGGGGTCTGGAACTCGGTGAAGCCCGCGTCCCACATCCGGTCGCGCATCGACTTCACCACCCGCGAGCGGAGCATGATGTTGCGGTGCAGATGCTCGCGCCGCAGATCGAGGAAGCGGTACTTGAGCCGGGTTTCCTCGGGGTATTCCTGGTCGCCGAAGACCTGCAGCGGCAGCTCCTCGGCCGGACCCAGCACCTCGAGCTTCCGGACGAAGACCTCGATCTCGCCGGTCGGGATCTTCGGGTTCACCAGGGCCGAGTCGCGCGCCTTCACCTCGCCGTCGATGCGGATGCACCATTCGGCGCGGACCTTCTCCACCTCCTTGAAGGCGGGGCTGTCGGGATCGGCCAGGACCTGGGTGATGCCGTAGTGGTCGCGCAGGTCGATGAACAGGATGCCGCCGTGATCGCGAACGCGATGCACCCAGCCCGCGAGGCGGACGGTCTCGCCCACTTGCGCCTTGGTCAGGTCGGCGCAGGTATGGCTGCGATAGGCGTGCATGGTCTCGTCCCTCGGGTGCGCATTTTTGGAATCCGCGCCGATACACCCCGCGCGCGTGGGGAAGTCAAGTTGATCCGCCCCGCGCCCGTTCCCCTTGACCATGCATCCCGCGGAGTCGGCTGCCCGGGCGGCGATGCGGGGCAGCGCCCCCTTCTTCCGCGACTCGCATCATTTCGTGTCACTCGATTTGGGGTCGATGACGCCGGGCGAAAAAGGAAAAGCTGCATTAAAACATATGTCTGAGCACTTTCTCCGCTTAATGAAAAATCATTTCGAAAAAATTGCAGACGGCGCCGCAGGCGCGTAGAACGAGCGCCAAGCACAATGGAGGGCGCGCGCCATGTCACAGAATCCGGTCTTCATCCCCGGGCCCACGAACATCCCCGACCGAATCCGCAAGGCCTGCGACATCGGCACCATCGACCACCGCTCGGCTCGGTTTGCGCGGATCTTCCAGCCGGCGGTCGCGGGCGTGAGGGAGGTGCTGCGGACCAAGGCGGGCGAGGTTCTTCTGTTCCCGGCGACCGGCACCGCGGGGTGGGAGGCGGCGATTCAGAACACGCTCTCGCCCGGCGATACGATCCTCGCCGCGCGTCACGGCATGTTCAGCCAGCGCTGGATCAACCTATGCCAGCGCCACGGGCTCACCGTGATCCAGCTCGAGGCGCCCTGGGGCGAGGGCGCGCCGGTCGAGGCCTTCGAGGCTGCGCTCGCCGAGGACAAGGCGGGAAAGATCAAGGCGGTGCTGGTGACCCACAACGAGACCGCGACGGGCGTGAGGTCCGACGTGGCCGGGGTGCGCAAGGCGTTGGATCATGCAGGCCATGGCGCGCTGCTCTTCGTCGACGGCGTCTCCTCGATCGGCTCGATGGATTTCCGGATGGACGACTGGGGCGTCGACATCGCAGTGGCCGGCAGCCAGAAGGGCTTCATGCTGCCGCCGGGGCTGGCGATCCTCGGCGTCTCGCCCAAGGCCCTGAAGGCGATGGAGAGCGCCAAGCTCGCGCGCACCTTCCTCGACTTCGGCGACATGCGCGCGGCCTGCGCCAAGGGCGGCTATCCCTACACGCCGTCCGTCGCCCTGATCAACGGCCTCGGCGAAGCCTGCGAGATGCTGCTCGACGAGGGGCTGGAGAACGTCTTCGCGCGCCACCACCGCATCGCGGAAGGCGCGCGGCGGGCAGTCGCCGCCTGGGGCCTGAAGCCCTGCGCCCTGCGCGCTGCGCTTTATTCCGACACGGTGACGGCCGTCGTCGTGCCCGAAGGCTTCGACGGAACCAAGGTGGCGACACTCGCGGCCGAGAAATACGATGTTGCGCTTGGCGTGGGCCTCGGCGAAGTTGCGGGCAAGGTGTTCAGGATCGGGCATCTGGGGTCGCTGACCGACGTGATGATGCTCGCCGGTCTCGCAACCGCCGAGATGGTAATGGCCGACCTCGAGTTTCCGATCACGCTCGGCTCGGGCGTGGCCGCGGCGCAGGAGTACTTCCGTAACCCCAGGGGCGCGGCGACGCTGGCCGCTTGAGCGAGATGAAGGATGCAAGCGAGATGCAGATTCCGACCTACGACGACGTGATCGCCGCGCACGAACGGATCAAGCCCTACATCCACCGCACCCCGGTGCTGACATCGAGCTTCCTGAACCAGCTGACCGGGGCGGAGCTGTTCTTCAAGTGCGAGAACTTCCAGAAGGCCGGCGCCTTCAAGGTTCGCGGCGCCTGCAACGCCGTCTTCGGCCTGTCGGACGCGATGGCAAAGAAGGGCGTGGCGACGCACAGCTCGGGCAACCATGCGCTGTCGCTCTCCTACGCCGCCGGGCGGCGGGGGATTCCCTGCCACGTGGTGATGCCGCGGACGGCGCCCGAGGCCAAGAAGGCCGCGGTGCGCGGCTATGGCGGGCAGATCACCGAATGCGAGCCCTCGACCTCGTCCCGCGAGGCGGTCTTCGCCGAGGTCGAGGCGAAGACCGGGGCCGAGTTCGTCCATCCCTACAACGACCCGCGTGTGATCGCCGGGCAGGGCACCTGCTCGCGCGAGCTGACCGAACAGGTCGAGGGGCTGGACGCGGTGATCGCGCCGATCGGCGGCGGCGGCATGGTGTCGGGCACCTGCCTGACGCTATCGAGCATCGCTCCGAAGCTGAAGATCTACGCCGCCGAGCCGGAACAGGCCGACGACGCCTACCGCAGCTTCAAGGCCGGGCACATCATCGCCGACGACGCGCCGGAGACGGTGGCCGACGGGCTGAAGGTGCCGTTGAAGGAGCTGACCTGGCATTTCGTGTCGAACCACGTCACCGACATCCTGACCGCCTCGGAACAGGACATCGTCGAAGCGATGCGGCTGACCTGGGCGCGGATGAAGATCGTGATGGAGGCCTCCAGCGCGGTGCCGCTCGCCACGATCCTGAAGCACAAGAAGGTTTTCGCCGGCAAGCGGGTTGGCGTGATCATCACCGGCGGCAACGTCGATCTGGATAAGCTGCCCTGGATCAAGGGCTGAGGAGGACGCGATGAACAAGCAGATCAAGTTTGCAGACCTCGAGGTCGGCTACGACATCCCGGCGGTGCCGGGGATGGACGAGGGTGACATCCAGACGCCGTGTCTGGTGCTCGATCTCGACGCGCTGGAGCGCAACATCAAGAAGATGGGCGACTACGCCAAGGCTCATGGCATGCGCCACCGGGTGCACGGCAAGATGCACAAGTCGGTCGACGTGGCGAAGCTTCAGGAGAAGCTCGGCGGCGCGGTCGGCGTCTGCTGCCAGAAGGTCTCGGAGGCCGAGGTCTTCGTGCGCGGCGGGATCAAGGACGTGCTGGTCTCGAACCAGGTGCGCGACCCGAAGAAGATCGACCGGCTGGCGCAGCTGCCAAAGCTCGGCTCGAGCATCATCGTCTGCGTCGACGACATCGCCAACGTGGCCGAGCTTTCGGCCGCGGCGAAGAAGCACGGCACCGAGCTTGGTGTCTTCGTCGAGATCGACTGCGGCGCGGGGCGCTGCGGAGTGACGACGACCGAGGACGTGGTGAAGATCGCCAAGGCCGTGGACGCCGCGCCGGGACTGACCTTCAAGGGCATCCAGGCCTATCAGGGCGCGATGCAGCACCTCGACAGGTACGAGGACCGCAAGGCCAAGCTCGACGCCGCGATCGCCATGGTGAGGGATGCCGTCGAGGGGTTGAAGGCGGCGGGCCTCGAGCCCGAGCTGGTTTCGGGCGGCGGCACCGGGTCGTACTATTTCGAGTCGAATTCGGGGGTCTACAACGAGCTGCAATGCGGCTCCTACGCCTTCATGGACGCCGACTACGGCCGCATCCTCGACAAGGACGGTAACCGGATCGACCAGGGCGAATGGGAGAACGCCTTCTTCATCCTCACCCAGGTGATGAGCCACGCAAAGCCCGACAAGGCGATCTGCGACGCCGGGCTGAAGGCGCAGTCGGTCGACAGCGGGCTGCCCGTGGTCTTCGGCCGGAGCGACGTGAAGTACATCAAGTGCTCGGACGAGCACGGGGTGATCGAGGATCCCAAGGGCGTGCTGAAGGTGGGCGAGAAGCTGAAGCTCGTGCCCGGCCACTGCGATCCCACCGCCAACGTGCACGACTGGTACGTGGGCGTGCGGAACGGCAAGGTCGAGGTCGTCTGGCCGGTCTCGGCGCGCGGCAGGGCTTACTGACGGCACGGGCGGTGCCTCGGGGAACCCCGCGGTAGCAATTGGAACCAGGTGAACGAGGGGCGGCGGCCTGGCGGCTTCCGCCCTTCCGGCTGACAGGAGGACGCGAGATGTTCATCGTGCCGGAGAAGGAGATCGCCGGGCTGATCTCGGCGGAGGCGGCGTTCGAGGCGGTGGAGGCGGTGTTCGGCGCCATGGCATCGGGCGAGGCCTACAACTTCCCGGTGGTGCGCGAGGCGATCGGGCACGTCGATGCGCTCTACGGCTTCAAGGGCGGGTTCGACCGGGCCGGCATGGTGCTGGGGCTGAAGGCCGGCGGCTACTGGCCGCAGAACCTCGAGAAGCAGGGCATCATCAATCACCAGTCGACGGTCTTCCTGTTCGACCCCGATACCGGGCGGCCGACGGCGATGGTGGGCGGCAATCTCCTGACCGCGCTGAGGACGGCGGCGGCCTCGTCGGTCTCGATCAAGCATCTGGCGCGCAAGGACGCCAAGGTGCTTGGCATGGTCGGCGCCGGCCATCAGTCGCATTTCCAGCTGCGCGCGGCGGTAAAGCAACGGGCCTTCGAGAAGGTGGTGGCGTGGAACCTCCATCCGGAGATGCTGCCGCGGCTGGCCGAGACCGCCGGCGAGCTGGGGCTGCCATTCGAGGCCGTCACACTCGAGGACCTGGGGGCAGAGGCGGACGTGATCATCACCATCACCTCGGCCTTCGCGCCCTCGCTGATGGACGCGCATGTGAGGCCCGGCACGCATCTCGCCTGCATGGGCACCGACACCAAGGGCAAGCAGGAGGTGGAGGCGGCGCTGCTGAAGCGCGCGACGGTCTTCACCGACGAGGTGGCGCAGTCGGTTTCGATCGGCGAGGCGCAGCACGCCGTGGCCTCCGGGCTGATCGATGCGGCGGACATCACCCAGATCGGCGCGGTGGTGAACGGAACCCATCGGGGGCGGACGAGCGCCGAGGAGATCACGCTCTTCGACGGCACGGGCGTCGGGCTGCAGGATCTCGCGGTGGCGGCCGTGGCGGTCCGGATCGCCCGCGAGCGCGGCGTGGCGATCGAGGTCGAGGTCTGAGGCACGGGGGCCCGGCGAGGGCGAACAGGGGCGGCACTCGGGTTGCCCCCTCCTCTGGCCGTGGCACCTGGTCGGCCCGTGTCGCGCAAGAGGGACGATGGAGAGGCGCCGATGTATCAGCCCGCCGCCTTCCGCGAAGACCGCCCCAAAATCCTTCATGCGCTGATCCGTGCCCATCCGTTCGGCACCCTGGTGACCCCGGGGCCTGCCGGGCTGATGGCGGACCTGGTGCCCTTCCTGCTGGTCGACACCGTTGCGGGGCCGGTCCTGCGCGCGCATCTGGCGCGGGCGAACCCGCACCTGCACGCCCTGCGCGAGGCGGAGGAGGCGCTGGTGATCTTTCAGGGGCCCGAGGCTTATGTCTCGCCGTCCTGGTATGCCGCGAAGGCCGAGCACGGCAAGGTCGTGCCGACCTGGAACTACGTGGTGGTTCAGGTCGCGGGCGTGCCCGAGGTGATCGACGCGCCGGAATGGCTGGCGGCGCAGATCACGGCGCTGACCGAGGCGCAGGAGGCCGGCCGGGCCGAGCCCTGGGCAGTGGCCGATGCGCCCGCGCCGTTCGTCGCCGCGCAGGTGCGTGGCATCGTCGGCCTGGAGATCCCGGTCGCCCGGATCGACGGCAAGTGGAAGATGAGCCAGAACCGCGACGAGGCCGATCGCCGCGGTGTCGCCCGGGGCCTGCGGGAAAGCGGCAACATGAGCGGCGTGGCCGGTTTGGTGGCGCCGCCGGAGTGAGGCGAGCAAGTGCCCTCTACGAGGGCCCTTCGCGGTGTCGACGCAGGCACCAGCGCCGAAGCGAAGAAGGCGCCCCCGGCGAGGGGCGCCCCTTTTTCTGGCCGGTCCGGCCGGAACCCCCGCGGACTCCGGCCGACGCGGTCTTTCCTCAGGCCCGGTCGTCCTTCGGCAGCGAGCCGAGGCCGTGGCCGGCGTGGCCGCCGGAGACTTCCTCGGTCGCCTCGTCCGACAGCTCTTGCGGCAGCACCAGGTTCAGCACGATGGCGATCACCGCCGCCGGCAGGAGCCCGCTGGTCATCAGTACCCTGAGCGTGTCGGGCAGGTGCTGGACGCCACCGGGCTCCAGTTGCAGACCGAGACCGACCGACAGCGCGATGGCGAAGATCACCATGTTGCGCCGGTTCCAGTTCACGTCGCTAAGCATCGAGACGCCGGCGGCCACCACCATGCCGAACATCACGATGACGCCGCCGCCCAGAACCTCGATCGGCACCGTCGAGATCGCCGCGCCGACCTTGGGCACCAGCCCGGCAACGATCAGGAAGATCGCGCCGCAGGTCACGACGTGGCGGCTCATGATCCCGGTCATGGCGATCAGGCCCACGTTCTGGCTGAACGAGGTGTTCGGCAGGCCGCCGAAGAGGCCGGCGATGGCCGAACCGAAGCCGTCGGCATAGGTCGCGCCCGCCAGCTCGTCGCCGGTCGCCTCGCGGCCGGCGCCGCCCTTGGTGATGCCGCTGACGTCGCCCACCGTCTCGATCGCCGAGACCACGCCCATGAAGCAGAAGCCGACGATCGCGGCGACCTGGAACTCAAGCCCGAAGTGCAGCGGGTCGGGCAGCGCGAACACCGCGGCATTCGCCACGTTGCCGAAGCTGACCATGCCCATGAAGAGCGCGACCACGTAGCCGGCGATCAGGCCGAGCAGCACCGCCGAGATCGACATCATGCCCCGGGTGAAGAACTTCAGCGCGAGGGTGACGACGATGACCACCAGCGCCACGAACCAGTTCTGCAGGCTGCCGTATTCCGGCGTGCCGATCGCCGGCACTCCGCCCGCGGCGTACTGGATGCCGACGCGCACCAGCGCCAGGCCAATCATGGTGACGATCAGCCCGGTGACCAGCGGCGGCAGCGCGAAGCGGATCTTGTTGATGATCAGGCCCAGCGAGCCCTGGAACAGGCCGCCGATCAGGATGCCGCCCATCAGGCCGGCCATCGCGTCGACGCCCTTGCCCGCCACCAGCGGGATCATGATCGGCAGGAAGGCGAAGCTGGTGCCCTGCACGATCGGCAGCCGCGCGCCCATCGGTCCGACGCCGATGGTCTGGAACAGCGTCGCGACGCCGGCGAACACCATCGACATCTGGATCATGTAGATCATTTCCGGAAAGTCCGGCGAGTTCGAGCCGAAGCCGAACCCGGCGGCGCCGGCAATGATGATCGCTGGCGTCACATTCGATACGAACATCGCAAGCACGTGCTGGATCCCGAGCGGGATCGCCTTGGCGATGGGCGGTGTGTAGCCCGGGTCTCTTAGTTGCTCGGGCGTACCGAGGGATGTGTCAGCCATGCGTTTCTCCTCCTGTGGCTGTTGTCTTGCACCCGCGTCGCGGCGCGGGTGCGGCGTCAGGGCGCGACGGTCCAGGGATCGTCGAACCAGTGTTCCTCGAGGTTGGGGGTGCGGCCGATGCGGTCGACCACGGCGAAGCGGCCGGGCGCGGCGAGCGGCGTCAGCACGCCGTGCCAGGTGCCACGGCGGAAGTTGATGCCCTGGGCGCCGTTGGTCAGGAAGGCGCGCGGCGTGCCGGGGCCGCCGCCGTCCTCGGGTGCGACGATCACCAGGAAGGGGTGTTCGGTCATCGGCAGGAAGGCCTGGCTGCCCTCGGGGTGACGCTCGACCATTTCCAGCCGGTAGGGCAGCGTCCGCGGCTCGGCCAGGAAGACCGAGATCCCGGCGCGGCCCCCGGGGCCGAAGTCGAGCGATGCGCGGTCGTGGAAGCGGCCGCAGAGGCCCTGGTTGATGATCCGGTCGGGCGCGCCGACGGCCTCGAGCACCTCGCCGAAGGGGGCGAAGGCCGCGGCGGTCAGCGGTTCGGGGCGGATCAGACGCTCGGCCATGCAGCGAAGCCGGGGGGCGCTGCCCCCCGGACCCCCCGAGGTATTTGCGACGAGAGGAAGGGAAAGGTCACGGTTGCGGGGCTCCGAAGGCTCCAGGACCGCGCAGGCGGGCGTGGCGGTTGACGTCCTTGTAGAGCAGGTAGCGAAAGCGCCTCGGGCCGCCAGCGTAGCAGGCCTGCGGGCAGAAGGCGCGCAGCCACATGTAGTCGCCCGCCTCGACCTCGACCCAATCGCGGTTGAGCCGGTAGACGGCCTTGCCCTCGAGCACGTAGAGGCCGTGCTCCATCACGTGGGTCTCCTCGAAGGGAATGAGGCCGCCCGGTTCGAAGGTCACGATGTTGACGTGCATGTCGTGGCGCAGGTCGTCGGATTCGACGAAGCGGGTGGTGGCCCAGCGTCCCTGGGTGCCGGGCATCGGGTCCGGGGCGATGGTGGCCTCGTCGGTGACGAACACCGGAGGAGTCTCGACGCCCGGCGCGGGCTCGTAGAGCTTGCGGATCCAGTGGAAGCGGGCGGGCGCCTTGCCGCCGTTCCGGACCCGGGTCAAGCTGCCCGGAGGGCAGTAGGCATAGCCGCCGGGGCCGAGCTCGTGGTCCTCGGTGCCGATGTCGAGCCAGAGCGCGCCGTGGGTGACGAAGATGACGCCCTCGGCGCCCTCTTCGGGTTCGGGCATGTCGGAACCGCCTTTCGGGGCGACCTCCATCAGGTAGTGCGAGAAGGTCTCGGCAAAGCCCGTCATCGGCCGCGCGATGACCCAGGCCCGGGTGCCGCTCCAGCCCGGCAGGAAGCTCGTCACGATGTCGGACATCACGCCCCGAGGGATCACCGCGTAGGCCTCGGTGAAGACCGCGCGGCCGGTATGTAGCGCGGTCTGCGGCGGCAGGCCGCCGGTCGGGGCGTGGTAGTCGCTCATGGGGCCATGTCCTTCAACCTGAGCTCGGCGATGCGTTCGACCTGGGCGCAGGCCGTCGCGAACTCGGTCTCGGTGTCGTTCGCGATGCGCGTTTCGAAGGCCGCCAGAATCGAGGCCTTGGTGTTGTCGCGGACCGCGATGATGAACGGGAAGCCGTGCTTTGCGACGTAGTCGGCGTTGAGGCGCTCGAAGCGGGCGCGTTCCGCGTCGGTCAGCGCGTCGAGCCCGACGGAGGCCTGCTCGGCGGTGCTTTCGCTCGTCAGCCGCTTCGCCTGGGCGAGCTTGCCGGCGAGGTCGGGATGGGCGGTGAGCACGCCAAGGCGCTCCTCGCGGGAGGCCGAGCGGAAGACCCGGGCGAGCGCGCCCAGGAGCCCGGTAGCGCTGTCGTGGGCGGGGCCGAGTTCGAGCGCGTGGGCGCGCTCGGCAACCCAGGGGGAATGCTCGAAGATGCCGCCGAAGCGGGCGACGAAGCTGGCCTTGTCCATCGCCGAGGGGCGCTCGCGCTGGGCTGGCGGGTGGTGTTCGCGCCAATGTGCGGCGATCTGGCCGCGGGTGGCGAACCAGGCGCCCCTCTCGCGCGCGTAGTCGAGAAAGCGGGCAAAGCCCATGACGCGGCCGGGGCGGCCGATCAGCCGGCAGTGCAGGCCGACCGACATCATCTTCGCCCGGCCCGCCTCACCCTCCGCGATCAGGCAGTCGAGCGCGTCCTTGAGGTACTGGAGGAAGTGGTCGCCGGTGTTGAAGCCCTGCGGCGTGGCGAAGCGCATGTCGTTCGCATCGAGCGTGTAGGGGATCACCAGCTGGTGCCGGTCGCCGGCCTCGAGCCAGTAGGGCAGGTCGTCGTCGTAGGTATCCGAGATCCAGTCGAAGTCCTGCTCGGCGGTAAGCCTGACGGTGTTCATCGAGCAGCGCCCGGTGTACCAGCCGGTCGGGCGGGCGCCGGTGACCTCGGTGTGGAGCCGGATCGCCTCGGCGATCTGGGCGCGCTCTTCCTCTTCGGGCATATCCTTGTGCTCGACCCATTTCAGCCCGTGCGAGGCAATCTCCCAGCCGGCCTGCTTCATCGCCGCCACTTGTTCCGGGTTGCGCGCGAGCGCCGTCGCCACACCGTAGACGGTGACCGGCAGCCCGCCCATCAGGCGAAAGAGCCGCCAGAAGCCGGCGCGCGCGCCATAGTCGTAGATCGACTCCATGTTCCAGTGCCGCTGCCCTGGCCAGGGCTGGGCGCCGACGATCTCGGAGAGAAAGGCCTCGGAGGCTGCGTCGCCGTGCAGCAGGCAGTTCTCGCCGCCTTCCTCGTAGTTCAGCACCAGGCTCACGGCCACCTTCGCGCCGCCCGGCCATCCGGCGTCAGGCGGCTCGGCGCCGTAGCCCCGGAAGTCGCGCGGATAGCGCTGCATGTCGGCCCTCCACAGCCTGTCATTATCTTCTAACGTGAAAAAATCCCTGCGACTTTCAGGATTTTCCTGAAGGACCTTCCGCCAGTTGCGGCAGTCGCCTTTTCCGCGGCGATTGGGCAAGCTGGACCGATGGCCGAAGGAGGAGATGGCGATGGCGAACGGATACCTCACCACTCACGTGCTCGACACCGCGCGCGGCGTGCCCGCCGAGGGCGTGCCGATCGCGCTCTACCGGATCTCGGGACAGAGCCGGACCAAGATCGGCGAGGCCGTCACCAACCACGACGGCCGCACCGATGCACCGATCCTGCCGAAGGCGAGCTTCGCGCCGGGCAGCTACGAGTTGATCTTCACCGCGGGCGAGTACCTGAAGGCCACCGGGCAGGCGGGGCTCGAGCCGATGTTCCTCGACGAGATCCCGATCCGTTTCGGCATCAACGACGCCGAGGCGCACTATCACGTGCCTCTGCTGCTCTCGCCCTATGGCTATTCCACCTACCGCGGCAGCTAGGACATCAGGTCTTTTCCCGGAATCAAGGCTCCTCGGGAGTGAATTCGCTCTGAGGCGAAAAGGGCGCAGACAGCTCCCCAGCTCCCCCGCGCCGCGCGCAAGCGCGGCGCCCGGCCCAACGCCGGGCAAGCGGCTTAGCCGCGCTGGCCGGGGGCGGGAGCGCTACCGGGCACGTTCAGCGCGGGACATCGAGGCCTTCGACCGCGCGGGCCAGCTCAGCCTTGCAGTGGGTGATCATGAAATCGCTGAAGAGACGGGTCTTGGGGTCGCGCAGCCGGCGATGCGGGGTCAGCGCGGCAAGCTGCACCGGCAAGGGCGGCGTCGCCTCGGCCACCGGAACCAATTCACCCGAGCGCAGGTGCCCGGCCACCTCGAACCAAGGCTTGAGCACGATACCCCGCCCGGCCAGCGCCCAGCCGGTCAGTACGTCGCCGTCGTCGCTCTCGTATGGGCCGCTGACCTCGTATCGCTGGGGGCCGTCGGCGGTCATCAGCGTCCACTGGAACTCGCGCGCGCCGGGGAAGCGGAGGTTGAGGCAGGCATGGCCGTCGCGGATCAGCGCCTCGCCGGTCTCGGGCTTGCCGTGGGCGGCAATGTAGGCGGGCGCCGCGCAGAGGAGCCGCGGGCAATCGGCGATGACGCGAACCTTGAGCGCGCTGTCCTCCAGCGTGCCGAGGTGGAAAGCGACGTCGAGCCCCTCGCCGGTCACGTCGATCGCGCGGTCCGACATCCTGAGCCGCACATCGATCTGGGGGTATTCGTCCTTAAAGGCCGGCACGTGGGGCGCGATGAAGCGCCGGCCGACGCCGAGGGGGGCGGCGACGAAGATCGTGCCGCGTGGATTGTGCGTCGCCTCGGCAACCGTGGCCTCGGCCGCCTCGATCGCGTCGAGGATCTTCAGCGCGCCTTGGTAGAATAGCCGGCCGTTCTCGGTGGGCTGCAAGGTCCGGGTGGTGCGGTTGAAGAGGCGCACGCCAAGGTGCTTTTCCAGATCTGAGATCCGCGCCGAGGCGACGGCCGGCGAGGTGCGCTGGTCGCGCGCCGCCGCGCTCATGCTGCCAAGCTCGTAGACGCGGACGAACATGCGGATGTTGTTAACGTAGGCCATCGCGATTGTTCGGGTCTCTTTGAAAGTCCTCCTGTATTGATTGGCTTATCAGAAAGGTGGTCGCCGGTATAGCGTGGCAGCTAACCGAGGGAGGAAGAGCCATGTACGACTTCGTGGTGATGGGGGCCTGGCTCGAATTCGCCATGCGCTGGCTGCACGCGATCACGGGCATCGCCTGGATCGGCTCGTCCTTCTACTTCATCGCCCTCGACCTCGGACTGCGCCGCGACCCGCCGCCGCCCTCGGGCGCGGATGGCGAGGAGTGGCAGGTGCACGGCGGCGGCTTCTACCACATCCAGAAATACCTGGTGGCCCCGGCGGCGATGCCCGAGCACCTGACCTGGTTCAAGTGGGAAAGCTATGCCACCTGGCTTTCCGGCTTCGCCATGCTGGTCCTCGTCTACTACCTCGGCGCCGAGTTCTACCTCGTCGACCCGAACGTGCTCGACATCCCGGCCTGGGTGGCGGTGGGGATCTCGCTCGCCTCGCTCGGCTTCGGCTGGGTCGCCTACGACCTGATCTGCAAGAGCCGCTTCGGCGAGGACAACACCCGGCTGATGATCGGGCTCTACGTCATCCTCGTCGCGATGGCCTGGGGCTATACCCAGGTGTTCACGGGCCGCGCGGCGCTCCTGCATCTCGGCGCCTTCACCGCGACGATCATGTCGGCCAACGTGTTCTTCGTCATCATCCCGAACCAGGTCATCGTGGTGGACGATCTCAAGGCCGGCCGCGCGCCCGACCCCAAGTACGGCAAGATCGCCAAGCAGCGCAGCACCCACAACAACTACCTGACGCTGCCGGTCCTCTTCCTGATGCTGTCGAACCACTACCCGATGGCCTTCGCCTCGCACTTCAACTGGCTCATTGCGAGCCTGGTGTTCCTGATGGGAGTGACGATCCGGCACTACTTCAACTCGATCCATGCAAGGCGCGGGAACCCGACCTGGACCTGGGCCGCGACCGTGATCCTGTTCATAGTGGTGGCCTGGCTCTCGACGCTGAAGTCGCCCGAGGCCGAGGCGGCGGAGGAGGCGGCGCTGTCCGGCGCGGCGCTGCGCTACGCCGAGGCCGCAGGGTTCGAGGACGTGACCGACATCGTGCTCGGGCGCTGCTCGATGTGCCACGCGGCCGAGCCGAACTGGGAGGGGCTTTACTGGGCGCCGAAGGACGTGCGGCTCGACAGTCCCGAGCAGGTGGCGCGGAACGCCCGCGAGATCTACCTGCAGGCGGGCGTGAGCCACGCGATGCCGCCGGCCAATCTCTCCTTCATGGAGGAGGACGAGCGGGCGGCGATCGTGGCTTGGTTCCGGGGGGCGCGCGCCGGCGGCTAGGCCGGGGGCTGCATGCCACCGAGCGCTCCCGCGGATTATACCAAACAGGGTGAAGTGCCTGGCATCCGGAGTGCATCAATCCCGCTCGAACCTCCAGCGGGTGACCTGCTCGTAGCGCGTGCCGGGGCGGAGGAGGATCGACGGGAACTCCGGCCGATTGGGCGCATCGGGCCAGCCCTGCGCCTCGAGCGCGACCCATCCCTCGGCGTGGCCGTCAAAGACCTGGAGCCCGGGCTCGGTGGTCTCCATTGCCATCCTGAGGCCGCCGCCGGCAAGTTCGGCGGCGCGGGTGAGCGGGCGGCGGGCGCGTGCGAGGCAGAGGCAGTGGTCGTAACCTTGCCCCCCGACGCGGCGCGGCGTGCGGAAATCGAACCTCGTGCCCTCGACCGGGGCAATCTCGCCGGTGGGCAGGTTCTCGGCGCCGGTCGGCAGGTAGCGTTCGGCGGGGGAGCGGAGCTCCTGTGGCGCGCCGGGGCCGCCCAAGCGCCAGTAGCTGTGGTTGGCGAGGTTCACGAGCGTCGGCGCGTCGGTCTCGGCGGCGAGCGTGAGGGTGAGGCGTGCCGGGGCCTCGGCCACGAAGCGCGCGGTGATGCGTCGATTGCCGGGAAAGCCGCCCTCGCCATCGTCAAGGGTGAGGCCGAGGGCGAGCTCGGCGCTGCCGTGGCGGAGCACCTCCCATACCCTGCCCTGGGTGCCGGTTCGGCCGCCATGGAGCGTGTTCCGGCCGTCGTTGGCCTCGAAGTGGTGGCGCCGGCCGTCGATCTCGGCCGAGGCGCCGGCGATGCGATTGGCGACCGGGCCGACGATGGTGCCGGCATAGCGCATCGGGCCTTGGTAGTCGGCGAGGTCGTCGCTGCCGAGGGTGAGCGGATGCGCGACCCCGGCGAGGCGCAGATCCTGCAGGGCGGCGCCGAAGGTGAGGATGCGGACGGTGAGATCGCCGGCGGCGATGGTCAGGCGCTCGACCGGGCGGCCGTCCGCGAGCGTGCCGAAGCTCTCGCAGGTCACCTCGGCCACCAGTGGACGCCCGCGCTGGGGATCGTGGCGTCGCGGAAGCTCACCGGTTCGGGGCCGTAGTTGAAGGCGAAGAGATGGGTATCGGTGCCACGGAGGCGGAGCCCGTCGGGGAGGTCTTCGGTGGCGAGGCCTTCGGCCCTGGCGACGGCGCCGAGGATGCGGATCAGCGCGTCGTCGTCGGGCCAGCCGGCGAGGTAGTGGAGCTTTCCCGCCCGGACCAGGACCGGGTGGCCGCCGGTGCTGCGCTCGACCACCTCGGCGCCTGTCTCGAGGTGTTCGAGCCAGTGGCGGACCTCGCCGCCCTGCTCGAGCCGGTGGGCGATTCCGGGGGGCAGGCTCTCGACCTTCGCGACCGTGGCCTTGAGGCCCGGGAGCGCGGGCGGGAGCGGCACGGGGATCGACATCTCCACGGTCTTCGAATTGGTGCGGGGGCCGAGGATGGCTGCGCCCCCGAAACCGGCGAGGGCGGTCTTGATCGGCTCGGAGAGAGTGGCGAGGCCGGGGGCGAGGATGAGCTTCCAGGCCGAGAGGTCGGTGGTGTCGGGAGCGATGACGTCGATGTCGAGGCCCAGGCGGCGGAGCGCGCGGTAGAAACCGAAGACGAGGCGGAAATAGCCGAAGTCGCGGCCCTGGGGCTGGGTTTCCCACGCCCAGGCCGAGGCGTAGTCGAAGACGAGCGCGACGGGTGCGGCGGCGGTGCCCGCCCGCCGCGCCGCCTCAGGCATCGCCGCGAGCTCGCGGGCGACCTCAGAGGCCTCGGCGCAGGCGGGTGCCTCGGCCGAGTCGGGCCGGAGCAGGCCGGCGTGCATCTGCTCCTGCGCGAAGGGGGCCTGGCGCCAGCGGAAGTAGAGCACAGCCTCGGCGCCGTGGGCGAAGGCCTCCCAGGCCCAGAGCCGGGCCATGCCGGGCAGGGGCGCGGGGTTCCAGGGCGCCCAGTTCACCGGGCCCGGCTGTTGCTCCATGACCCACCAGCGGCCGCGCCCGACGGCGCGGTAGAGATCGTGGTGGAACGCCTGGAAATCCGGGTCGCCCTGGCGGAGGAACGTCCGCTTGTGCGCCTCGCTCGCCTCGAGGCGGTCGGAGAGGAAGCCGAGCGGGTAGCTGTCCCAGCTCGCGATGTCGAGGTCGGCGCCGGTGGCGAAATGGTCAAAGTCGGTGATTCGGCCCATGTAGTTGTGGGCGATCGGGCGGTCGGAATGGCGGCGGATGATCTCGGCCTGCATCCGGTTGAATGAGACCACCTGGTCCGAGGAAAAGCGGCGGAAGGCCATGACATGGGCCGGGTTGGGCTCGGTGACGGTGAGCACCGGCAGGCCGATCTCGTCGAAGCTTTCGTACTCCATCGACCAGAAGACGTTGCCCCAGGCGCGGTTCAGCGCCTGCGGCGACTGGTAGCGCCGGGCGAGCCAGTCGCGGAAGGCCTTGAGCGCCGCCGGGGAGTAGGAGAGCGTGGTGTCGTGGCAGCCGTACTCGTTGTCGGTCTGCCAGGCGTGGACATGCGGGTGGCGGCCGTAGGTTTCGGCGAGCGCCGCGACGATGCGGCCGGCCTCCTCGCGGTAGCCCTCGTGGCTGAAGCAGTAGTGGCGGCGGGAGCCGAAGTCGCGTGGCCGCCCCTCGCTGTCGAGCGCCAGCATGTCGGGGAACTTCTCCAGCAACCAGCGCGGCGGGGTGGCGGTCGGCGTCCCGAGCACGACCTTGAGCCCGGCGCGACCCAGCGTCCCGATGGCGTCGTCGAGCCAGCCGAAGTCGAGCTTGCCCGGCCGTGGCTCGAGGCGCGACCAGGCGAACTCACCGATCCGGACCCAGCTGAGGCCGGCGTCGCGCATCCGGGCGGCGTCGGTGGCCCACCAGTCCTCGGGCCAGTGCTCCGGGTAATAGCAGGTGCCGAGGGCGCGTTGGGTCATGGGCAGCTCGTTGGTTCGGCCGGGGAGGGGGGCGCCGCCCCCCGTCGCCCTTCGGGCGACACCCCCCGCGGTATTTGGAACAAGCGGAAGTCAGAGGGCATCAGAGGCGCACGCGGTGTTCGGCCTGGCCCCTGGCGATGCCCGGGACCGCGAAGGTCTGGCCGGTAAGGGGGAAGCGCGCGCGGTCGTCGCGGCTCACGCCCTGCCCTGCCGTGGTGCAGAAGAGCGTCGTGAGGTCGGCGCCGCCGAAGGCGGGGCAGGATGCGTGCTGGGCCGAGACGGCGACGCTCCGGAGCCTCTTGCCGTCGGGGGCGTAGCAGGAGACGCGGGCGGCGCCCCATTCTGCGAGCCAGAGGTTGCCCTCGGCGTCGAAGACGGCGCCGTCGGGGTTGAGCGCCTCGGCGCGCAGGTCGAGGAAGATCTCGGGCTCGCCCTGGGGCCAGCCGGCTGGGCCGAGGGTCACGCGCATCACCTGGCGTGTGGAGGTGTCGGTGAAGGTCGCGAACTGGCTGTCGGGATGAAAGGCGATAGCGTTGGGGATGCTGACCTTGGCGAAGAGCTTGCGGAGCTCGCCCTTGTGGTGGCGGTAGATGGCGCCGAAGCCGGGCTCGGCGGCCTTGCCCATGGTGCCGATCCAGAACCCGCCATGAGGGTCGGCGCGGCCGTCGTTCGAGCGGGTGCGGGTGTCGTCGGCCTCGAGCGGCAACAGGTCCTCCGCCCGGCCGGACGCGAGATCGAAGCGGTGGAGGCCGGTCTCGGAGGCAATCAGCAGGGTGTCGCTGTCGATCCAGCCGGCGGCGGAGACATGGCCGGGGAAGCTCCACTCGCGCTCGGTCTCTCCGTCGCGGGTGAGGAGCTTCTTGCCGAGGATGTCGAACCAGAAGAGCTGGCCCCGCTCCGGGTGCCAGAGCGGGCCCTCGCCGAGCTGGCAGGGGCGGGGGTCGAAGACCGTGGCGGGAGCGCTCATGCCGAGGCGTCCCAGGCCTCGACCAGCGCCCGGGCGCGGGTGGCGACCTCCTCCGGCGTGGCGCCGGGGGCATAGAGCGCGCTGCCGATGCCGAAGCCGGTGGCGCCGGCCCGGCGCCAGGCCGCGAAGTCGGGCGCGCCGACGCCGCCGACAGCGAAGACCTCGGTTCCAGGCGGCAGGATGGCGCGGAGCGCGTTCAGGCCCTCCGGACCCATCTGCACGGCGGGGAAGACCTTGAGCCCGTCGGCGCCGTGGCGGAGCGCGGCCAGGCATTCGGTGGCGGTGAAGGTGCCGGGGAAGCTTGCGAGGCCATGCCGCTTCGTGGCCTCGATCACCTCGGGCTCCATGTTGGGCGAGACGATGAGCCTGCCGCCGACGTCCCGGACCTGTGCGACTTCTTCCGGCGTCAGCACCGTGCCGGCGCCGATCAGCGCCTCCGCGCCGAATGCCTTGGCGATGGCCTCGATCGAGTCGAGCGGGTCGGGCGAATTGAGCGGAACCTCGATGCGGTCGATGCCCGCCCCGATCAGGGCCTCGGCCACGGCCAAGGCCTCCTTCGGGGAGATGCCGCGGAGGATGGCGATGAGGGGGCGGCTCATGCGGCGGTCTCCTTCAGAAGCGCACGGGCGGCGGCAAGGCCTGCGAGCGTCATCGCCGTCGCCTCCGCCCGAATGGGCGCGCAGCCCTGCCGGGCGAGGGCCTCGGAGTAGAGGTCCAGGAGCCGTTCGGCGCCCACGAGCGCGACCTCCTGGCCGAGCCAGTAGGGCCGCGCGGCGGCAAGCTCGGCGCCGATCAGGAGGCCTGAGAGCCGGGCCCGGGCGGCGGCGCCGGAGAGCTGGCCGAGGAGGCCGCCGGCGCGCAGGCCGAAGAGCTGGCCGGCGAGGCGTTCGGGGCGGGAGAGCGTGTCGGAGACGGCCTCGGCGAAGGCGGCGTCGTCCCAGCCCTCGGCGAGGCCGTGGCGGAGGACGGAGGCCTGCGAGAGGAGCGCGAAGAGCTCGCCGGTCATGAACGAGGCGAAGGAGACGACCTCGCCGGCGCTGAGGTGGACCCACTTGGAATGGGTGCCGGGCAGGCAGAGGACGCCGTCAAAGCCGGGGTTGCGGGCGAGGAAGCCCGCGATCTGGGTTTCCTCGCCGCGCATGACGTCGGCGGGGCGGCTCTGCTTCAGGCCGGGGACGACGTGGACCCGGAGCCTTGGGTCGCGGGCCGGGGCGCGGGCCAGCGGCGGGCCGAGCGGGGCGCAGGGAACGGCGCGGTAGGGCGCCTCGACCCAGCCCTGGCGGGAGCCGACCATGCCGCAGGCGACGATGTCGAGGGGGCCTTCGATCCAGGGGCCGACGAGCTTCAGGAGCACGGGTTCGAAGCCCTCGGGCTTGAGGCTTCCCATGCCGTCGGCGGACCTGGCCTCGTCGATCACGCTGCCGTCCCCGGCCATCGCCCAGGCGCGGAGGTGCGTGGTGCCCCAGTCGACCGCGATCCAGGCGGGCTGGCTCATCCCGTCACCACCACGCCGCCGTCGATGACAAGCGCCTGGCCTGTCATCATTTTCGACGCCTTCGAGGCGAGGAACAGGCAGCCGCCGACGATGTCCTCGGGCGAAAGCGTGTCCTTCAGGCACTGGCGGTCGAGATGGGCCTGCAGGCCCTCGGGGGTGACCCACATCTCCTTCTGCTTCTGGGTCAGCACCCAGCCCGGGGCGAGCGCGTTGACCCGGATCCGGTCGGGGCCGAATTCGCGGGCGAGGCTGCGGGTCAGGCCGTTGATGCCGGAATTGGCGGCGGTGTAGGCCGGGTATCCGGCATTGCCCATCATGTAGCTGATCGACGAGAAGTTGACGATCGAGCCGCCGCCGGCCTCGCGCATCATCGGAATGACCGCCTGGGCCGCGAAGAAATAGGCCTTGAGGTTGATCGCAAGCGAGCGGTCCCAGAAGATCTCGTCGACCTCGAGCGTGGCGTGCCGCTGGTCGTTGGCGGCGTTGTTGACGAGGACGGTGACGGGGCCGTGCTTCTCGGCAGCCTCCAGGATCGCGGCCTTCAGCGCGGCGACGTTGGTGATGTCGCAGGTCTGGAAATGGGGGCGCCTGCCGGTGGCCTCCTCCATGGCGTCGCAGAACGGCGTGGCGTCGGAGCGCTGGACGAAGGCGACCTCGGCGCCCTGGCGGAGGAAGCCCTCGGTCAGCGAGGCGCCGATGCCCGAGCCGCCGCCGGTGATGAAGACCGAGACGCCCCGGAGGTCGTGGAAGGTGGTGGGGAGGGTCATCGGCGGCGTTCCTTCCGGGCGGTGCGTGTCATGCGGCGAGCGGTGCGCGCTGGGCAGGCCACATTGTGGCGGGGCGGTGGACGGGAGGTTGGAGGCTCCCGGGAATCGGCGCGCACCGATGCATCGCCAGGAGATCGCGGCGGACGGCGCTCATAGCCGCGCTCCTTCGACCACCCACATCGTTTCGGGGAAATGCCAGGGCAGCGTCAGGCCGTGGGTCATGACGTAGCGGCCGCTGAGCTTGAGCGGGCCGGACCTGAGCGCCGGCGTGCCGCGCGACAGGGCGGGGGCGTCGGCGCGGTTGATGAGATCGACACGGTAGCGTGCGTCCGGCTCCAGCGCGGTCAGGCGCAGCGGGCGCGGCGCGATCTGGGGCGATGTGTCGGTCTTGCCGGCGAAGAGGACGAAGCGCGAGGCATCCTCGGCCATCTGCTGTTCTGCGACGACCGACGGATCGGGGCTGTCGAGGCGCAGGATATCGGCGCGCATCATCCAGCTCCGGTTGGTCCTCCACCAGGTGGTGACATCCTTGAGCACCTTGGCCTCCGCGTCGG
>JBFKAV010000007.1:0-50401 GCA_041621405.1 Paracoccaceae bacterium | reverse complement strand
GCCGAAGGCGAATATCACGGCCGACGTGTGCAGCGGCCTCAGCTTGCCGAAGTTCAGGTAGCCCTGGGCCCATTCGAAGTTGAGCTGCGGAAACGGCAGCTGGAAGGCGATGATCACGCCCACCAGGAAGCCCACCACGCCCCAGAGTGCGGTGGCGATCGCGCCGGCGCGCACCACGCTGTCCATATAGCCGGTTTCGGGCGCCGGCTTCGGCTCGTCCACTTGCCGAACCGTCCACAGGAACAGGCCGGCGGCGACGAGCATGACGATGATCGCGTGGACCTGGTAGGCGAGGTCGCGGGCGAAATTGGCAGCGATCGCGGCGAAGACCGCGATCACCCCGAAGACCGCGATCTTGACGTAGTCCCACATCGGTTAGTCCCTTCGTCCTGTTCCCGCGTACCTATTCTGGCCGCCGCGTCGCGGGGTTTCCTGTCTGACGCGGGTATGGCCAGCGCGCGCGGCCGTAGCCTTGATCCATGTCAAAGGCGGAGTGCTGCGGAGTTGAGCAAGGTCTATGTGACGCAACGATCGCAGGCTAATCTGGCCTCGAGACCGGCGAACGGGAGATCCTGAGATGGCCTACAAGAGCGTTCTGACGATCTTGACGAATTCCGCGACCGCCCTGCTGGCGCTGGAGGCGGCGACGGCCGTCGCCCGGCGCGAGAAGGGGCATCTCGACATCCTCTGCGTCGGCATCGACCGAACCCAGACCGGCTACTACTACACCGGCGCGAACGCGATGATCCTGCAGGAGACGCTCGAGCGCGCCCAGGAGGATGCCGACAAGCTTGGCGACTTCGCGAAAGAGAAGATGCAGGCCGAGGACATCCCCTGGGGCTGCGAGACAGCGGTGGCGCAGATCGCCGCGCTCGCGCGGCTGGTGGCCGAACGGGCCAGGTTCGCCGACCTGGTGGTGCTGCCGCGGCCTTACGGCGAAGGCCGCGGCATCGAGGACGAGGCGGTGATCGAGGCGGCGCTGTTCGAGGGCCACGCACCGGTGCTCGTGGTGCCCGAGAGTGGGCTGCCGGAGAACCTGGGCAGCCGCATCGTCGTCGCCTGGAACGAAAGCGCCGAGGCGCTCTCGGCGGTGCGCAGGGCGATGCCGCTGCTGGCCAGGGCTGATCACGTCGACATCGCCATCATCGATCCGCCGCCGCACGGGCCCGAGCGCTCCGACCCCGGCGGGCGGCTCAGCCAGATGATCGCGCGGCACGGCTGCCGGGCCGAGGTCTCGGTCCTGGCCAAGACCATGCCGCAGGTCTCCGACGTGATCCAGCGCCACGCGAACGATCGCACCGCCGACCTCGTGGTGATGGGCGCCTATGGCCATTCGCGATTCCGTGAGGCGATCCTGGGTGGTGCCACCCGCAACATGCTCGAAGGCAGCAAGCTACCTGTGCTCTTGGCGCATTGAAGCGCCCTCGACCAAGGCCGACGCGACCCCGCTCGCGCCCGATCCGGCATGCGTCCGCGCGAAGCCGTCTGGCGCCGGTCACGGCCGGCGGTCGTCCCATTGAGCTGAGGGGAATCGGCCCGGCCCTCTCCTGGCGGGGTGTCACACCAGGAAGCCGCCGTCGGCGTCGTCGCCGGACTCTTCCAGGAGCTTTGCGAAATCGGGCACGCTAACGTGACGGTTGCCGCTCAGTTCGATCACGCCCTCGGATTTCAGCGCCGAGATCTGCCGGCTCACCGTTTCCAGCGTGAGCCCCAGGTAATCGGCCATCGCCTCGCGGGTCAGCGGCAGATCGAAGTCGAACCGCCCCCGGATCGCGCCGGCCGTGCCATGGGTCTCGCGCCGGGCGATGATCGTCAGAAGGCTCGCGATCTTCTCCCGCGCCGTCTTGCGGCCCAGGATCAGCATCCATTCCCGCGCCGCGTCGAGCTCGTCGAGCATCATCTCCAGCAGCCGCGCGCCGAGATGCGGCGTCCGGTCCAGCAGCTCCTCGAAGGGCTTGCGCCGAAAACAGCACATCACCACCGGCGTCACCGCCTTCACGTCGTGCGCCGCCCGGTCGCGCCCCGGCCGGCCGACGAAATCCGACGGCAAGAGCAGCCCCACCATCTGCGTCCGCCCGTCCTCCATGGTCTGGCTCAGCGTCGCCACGCCAGAGACCACCGAGGCCACGAAATCCATCTTGTCGCCCGACCAGATCACCGTCTGGCCCGGCTCGAACGAGCGGTAGTACTTGATCTCCTCGAGCCGCAACAGCTCGTCCGGCTCGCAGCGGGCGCACACCGCGCGGTGCCGGATCGGGCAACTGCCACAATCCTTCGAAAAGGTCGCCCCCAATGCTGCCATGAGCCCCCGACTGTTCGCGCTTGATCTCGATCAAGGTGGGCCGAGCCTACCCGTTGGAAACGTAGGTGAATGGCGGTCGATTCACAACTCTCGAGGCTCGGCCTATTCGACGCACGTGTACCGCGCTACACGAGCTACCCGACGGCGCCGCAATTCTCCGATGCTGTCCGCGCGACCGAGTTCGCCGCCTGGATAGAGGCGATACCACGCGGCGGAGAAATCTCGCTCTACGTGCACGTCCCGTTCTGCCGCAGGCTCTGCTGGTTCTGCGCCTGCCGCACCCAGGGCACCGCCACGGGCGAGCCCGTCGCGGCCTATGTGGAGACGCTCAAGGCCGAGATCGCGCTGCTCGCCGCCAACCTGCCAGAAGGCGTCAGATTGTCGCGCCTGCACTGGGGCGGCGGCACGCCGACGCTGATGTCGCCGGCGCTGATCGAAGATCTCGCCGCCGCGATCTTCGCCGCCGCGCCACTTGCCGAGGGTGCAGAGTTCTCGGTCGAGATTGACCCCAACGAGATTGGCGACGCGCGCCTCGACGCGCTGGCCGCGGCGGGGATGAACCGCGCTTCGATCGGGGTGCAGGACTTCGACCCCGAGATACAGGGCATCATCGGCCGCGACCAGAGCTATGAGGTGACCCGTGCCGCCGCCGAGGCCCTGCGCGCCCGCGGAATCAGGAGCCTCAACGCCGACATCTTGTTTGGACTGCCGCACCAGACGCAGCAGCGCATCGCCGACAGCGTGCAGAAGCTCTTGTCGCTCTCTCCCGACCGGGTGGCGCTCTACGGCTATGCCCACGTGCCCTGGATGGCGCGCCGGCAGAGCATGATCCCATCCGACACGCTGCCGCGCCCGGAAGAGCGGCTCGAGCTCTTCGAGACCGCGCGAAAGCTGTTCCTGTGGGACGGCTACGTCGAGATCGGCATCGACCATTTCGCGCGGCCCGAGGACGGGCTCGCGGTGGCCGCCCGCGAGGGCCGGCTCCGCCGAAACTTCCAGGGCTATACCGACGACACCGCTCCGGCGCTCATCGGCCTCGGCGCCTCGGCGATCTCGCGCTTCCCGCAGGGCTACGCGCAGAACGTCTCGCCCACCGGCGACTACACCAAGCGCATCCGCGGTGGAGAGTTCGCCACCGGCCGCGGCCATGCCTTCACGGCCGACGACCTGCTGCGCGGTCGGATGATCGAGGCGCTGATGTGCGACTTCCGAATCGACGCGACCGAGATCCGGCGCCGCTTCGGCATCGACGAGCTGACGCTGCAACGGCTGTTCCGCGAAGCCGCAGCCGGCTTCCCGGGCATGGTCGAGGTCTCGGCCGAGGGCTTTGCCATCCCCGATCACGCGCGCCCGCTCACCCGGATGATCGCCCGCGCCTTCGACGCCTACGATCTCTCCCAGGCCGGGCACTCCTCGGCGATCTGAAGGCGCTTTCCCCTTGTCCAGGTATTCTCGGGGGGGGGAGACGCCCGCCACGGGCGGCCCGGGGCCGACAGCCGCCTTCCTCTCACTGCGCTCACGCGCGTGCCGTCGCCTCCACCAGATCGAGAATCCGGGGCAGGCAGCGTCCGAGGTCATAGCGGCTCACCACTGTCTCCCGCGCCGCTCGGCGCAAGGGCGTCAATCCCTCGGGCTCGGCCAGCGCCTCGGTGAGCGCCGCCGCCCAGCCGGGGACGTCGAAGAAATCGACCAGCCGGCCGTTCACCTCGTGCTCGATCACCTCTTCCACGGGCGGGGTGCGAGAGGCGACAACCGCCGCCCCCATGCTCATCGCCTCCAGCAGCGACCACGACAGCACGAAGGGATAGCTGAGATAGGCATGCACCCGGCTCACCTGCATCAGCCGGCAGTAGTCGGGATAGGCCAGCCAGCCGGCGAAATGGACGCGGGACGCATCGAGCCGTCCGCCCAGCTCCTTGAGCAGCGCATCCTTCCACGAACCACCGCCCTGCGGCGGCGCGCCGTAGCTCACCCCTGTGCCGCCCACGACCACCACCCGCGCCTCGGGCCGGGCCGCCAGCACCTCGGGCAGCGCGCGCAGGAAGATGTGGGCACCGCGATAGGGCTCGAGGTTGCGCGCCACATAGGTCAGGACCTCGTCGCCGTACCGGAGCACGAGGTCGCTCCCGGGCGGCCGGAACTCGGCCGCCGGGTCGGGGCGTAGCGCGGCGGTGTCGACACCGTCGTGGATCACCTTGATGTCGGCGCGAAGCGCGCGCGGGAAGGTGGAGGCCTGCCATTCGGTCGGCGCGATCGCCGCCTCTGCCTCCAGCATCGACTGCGCCATGTGGCTCCGCATCGCCAGTGTGGACAGCGCCCGTGCCAGGCTGGGCTTCTGGAACTCCGGGTCGAAATCGGCGTCGAGCCCCTGCGGCGCGTAGTAGAACTCGGCGTAGTGCAGCTGCGGCACCCCGGGCCAGACCGCCGAGAGAAAGAGCATTTCGCCCCAGCCAGGATGGCCGAAGATGACGTCGGGGCAGAAGTCGCGCTCGTCGCGAAGCTTGGCGGCGACCCGCGCGGCGGCGGCGCCCCGGCCGGCCATCTGCGCGTGATGAGCGGCCAAGGGCGCGCCCACGTCGACGATCCGCGACCGCTCTGGCGGGGTGTGGGCATAGCGCGCGGTCAGGTAGGGGCTCTGGGTCTTGTTGTTGCCGTCGGTGATCACCGCGATCTCGTGGCCGCGCGCGACCAGCCCCGGGGCGACGTGGCGGAACTGGCCGGGAAAGTTCTGGTGGACCAGCAGGACCCTCATGCCTGCGCCCGAGACGCCCGGCCGGGGATCCCGAAAGCGGCGCGCATCAGCGTGCGCGTATAGGCGGTCTCGGGCGCGTCGAAGATCGCCTCGGCCGGGCCTTCCTCGACGATGTCGCCGTCCTTCATCACCATGACCCGGTGGCTCATCGCGCGGATCACCTTGAGGTCGTGGCTGATGAATAGATAGGCCAGCCGGTGCCTGCGCTGCAGTTCGCGCAGGAGGCCCACGATCTGCACCTGGACCGTCATGTCCAGGGCTGAGGTCGGCTCGTCCAGCACCACCAGCCGGGGCTTCAGGATCATTGCCCGGGCGATGGCGACGCGCTGGCGCTGGCCGCCGGAGAACTCGTGCGGGTAGCGGTCCATCGTGGCCGGGTCGATCCCCACTTCCTCGAGGATCTCGGACACCATGTCGCGCTTGTTGCGGCCCGGCTCGACGCCGTGCACGCCGAGTCCCTCGGCGACGATCTCGGCCACCGTCATCCGCGGGGAGAGCGAGCCGTAGGGATCCTGGAACACGATCTGCATGTCGCGCCGCAAGGGCCTGAGTTCGCGCGAGCGCAGCCCCTGGATGTTACGGCCGACGAAGACGACCGGCCCCTCGGATGAAATCAGCCGCATGATCGCCAGCGCCAGCGTGGTCTTGCCCGAGCCAGACTCGCCGACGATACCGACGGTTTCTCCCTCGCGCACCGAGATCGTGGCGGCGTTCACCGCCTTGACGTGGCCCACGGTGCGCTTGAGAAGCCCGCGTTGGATTGGAAACCAGATGCGCAAGGCGTCGGTGCGCACGATCTCCTCGGCCTTCTCGGGCACCGGATCGGGCCCGCCCACTGCCTCGGCGGCCAGGAGCTTTTTGGTGTAGGGATGCTTCGGCGCTTCGAAGATCTCGGCGGTCGGCCCCTGCTCGACGATCTCGCCGGCCTGCATCACGCAGACCCGGTCGGCGATGCGGCGGACGATGCCGAGATCGTGGGTGATGAATAGAAGGCTCATCCCCTCGCTCTCCTTGAGTTCGGCCAGGAGCTCGAGGATCTGCGCCTGGATCGTCACGTCGAGCGCGGTCGTGGGCTCGTCGGCGATCAGCAGTTCGGGGCCGTTGGCCAGGGCCATGGCGATCATCACCCGCTGCCGCTGGCCGCCGGAAAGCTGGTGCGGGTAGGCTCCGAGCCGGGTCTCGGGGTCGGCGATGCCGACCTTGGTCAAGAGCTCCAGCGTCCGCGCCCGCGCCGGTGCGCCGACCAGCCCCTGGTGCTCGGCGAGGCTCTCGCCGAGCTGCTTCTCGATCGTGTGCAAGGGGTTGAGCGAGGTCATCGGCTCCTGGAAGATGAAGCTGATGTCGTTGCCGCGCACGCGGCGGAGCTCGCGCTCGCTCGCGCCCACCATCTCGGCGCCGGCGTAGCGGATCGAGCCGGTGACGGTGGCGCTGTCGGGCAGGAGCGCCACCGTGGAGAGCGCGGTCACCGACTTGCCCGACCCGGATTCGCCCACCAGCGCCACCGTCTCGCCCTTGGCTATCTCGAACGAGACGCGCTTGACGGCATATTCCTCGGCGCCGTCCTGGCGGAAGGTGACCGAAAGGTCGCGGACTTCGAGGACCGCGCTCACCGGAACGTCTTCCTCGGGTCGAAGGCGTCCCGCACGCCCTCGAAGATGAAGACGAGGAGCGACAGCATGATCGCGAAGACGAAGAAGGCGGTGAAGCCAAGCCAGGGCGCCTGCAGGTTCTGCTTGGCCTGCAGCGTGAGCTCGCCCAGCGAGGGCGCCGAGGAGGGCAGGCCGAAGCCGAGGAAGTCGAGCGCGGCAAGCCCGCCGATCGCGCCGGTGATGATGAAGGGCAGGATCGTCAGGGTGGCGACCATCGCGTTGGGCAGAAGGTGGCGGAACATGATCGCCATGTTGCCGACGCCGAGCGCCCGGGCGGCGCGGACGTATTCGAAGTTGCGCGCGCGCAGGAATTCGGCCCTGACCACGCCGACGAGCGCGGTCCAGCCGAAGAGCGTGGTCAGGATCACAAGAAGCCAGAAGCTCATCTGCCAGATCGCGGCGACGATGATGATGATGTAGAGCGACGGCGTGGCGCTCCAGACCTCGATCAGGCGCTGGAAGATCAGGTCGAGCCAGCCGCCGAAGAAGCCCTGCACGGCGCCGGCGAAGATGCCGATCAGCGAGGTGGTGAGGCTGACGATCAGCGCGAAAGCGACCGACAGCCGGAAGCCGTAGATCACCCGGGCGAGCACGTCGCGCGCGGTGTCGTCGGTGCCGAGGATGTGGTTCTCGTCGGGCGCCGAGGGCGCGGAGCCGGGGATCTCGTTCACGGTGTTGTAGCTGTAGGGAATCAGCGGCCAGAGCATCCAGCCCTGCTCGACCGGCTCGCCCCCGACCGCGCCGGTGCTCTCCACCTCCGCCACGATGCCCTCGGGATCGTCCCAGCACTCCTCGCGGCCGCCCGAGACGATCAGACACTTGACCTCGATGTCACGGTAGATCGCCTCGGTCTGGAAATCGCCACCGAAGGCGGTCTCGGGATAGAAGCGCCAGATCGGGGTGAAGTACTCTCCGCGATAGTGCACTAGGATCGGCTTGTCGTTGGCCAGGAACTCGGCAAAGAGCGACAGCCCGAACAGCACAGCGAAGACGATCAGCGACCAGTAGGCGCGGCCGTTCGAACGGAAGTTGCGCCAGCGGCGCTGGTTGAGGGGGGATAGCAGTGCCATCTCAGGTTTCCCGGCTCGCGAAGTCGATCCGCGGATCGATCCAGACGTAGACCAGGTCGGAGACGATGCCGATGATCAGGCCGACGAGCCCGAAGAAGAAAAGCGTGCCGAAGATCACCGGGTAGTCGCGCGCCACCGCGGCCTCGAAGCCGAGCCGCCCGAGCCCGTCGAGCGAGAAGATCGTCTCGATGATGAGCGAGCCGGAGAAGAAAACCGCAAGGAAGAGCCCGGGGAACCCCGCCACCACGATCAGCATCGCGTTGCGGAAGACATGGCCGTAGAGCACGCGGCTCTCGCTCACCCCCTTGGCCTTGGCGGTCATCACGTACTGCTTGCGGATCTCGTCGAGGAACGAGTTCTTGGTCAAGAGCGTCAGTGTGGCAAAGCTCGAGATCGTCGAGGCCACGACCGGGAGCGTGATGTGCCAGAAATAATCGACGACCTTGCCGAAGATCGACAATTGCTCCCAGTTGTCCGATGTCAGCCCGCGCAGCGGGAACCACTGGTAGAACGAGCCCCCGGCGAACAGCACCAGGAGCAGGATGGCGAACAGGAAGCCAGGGATAGCGTAGCCGACGATGATCGCTCCGCTTGTCCAGGCGTCGAAGGTCGAGCCGTCCTTCACCGCCTTGCGGATGCCGAGCGGAATCGAGATCAGGTAGGCGAGCAGCGTCGACCAGAGCCCGAGCGTGATCGAGACCGGCATCTTCTCGATCACCAGGTCCACGACCGATATCGAGCGGAAGTAGCTCTCGCCGAAGTCCAGGCGGACGTAGTTCCACATCATTTCGAAGAAGCGCTGGACGGGCGGCTTGTCGAAGCCGAACTGTCGCTCGAGCTCGGCGATGAAGGCCGGCGGCAGGCCGCGCGCGCCCAGGTAGCGGTCGTCGCCGCCGACGGCCTCGGTGCCGCCGCCGGCATCACCGCCGCCGGCGATGGTCTGGAACACGTCGCCGCGGCCCTCCATCTGGGCGATGATCTGCTCGATCGGGCCGCCCGGCACGAACTGGGTCAGCGCGAAGTTGATCACCATGATCCCGAACAGGGTCGGGACCACCAGGAGGATCCTGCGGAGGATATAGGCGCCCATCCGGCGGCCGGACCCTAGCGGATCGCGCCAGCGGCCCGCAGACGCTCGGCCTTCTCGGCGTTGAACCACCAGAAATCGAGGTTGCCGAGACCGTACGGCGGCAGCGGGTCGGGGTGCTCGTACATGTCGTAGTAGGCGACCGTGTGCTTGTTCTTGAACCACTGTGGCACCCAGAACCGCTCGGCGCGCAGCACCCGGTCGAGCGCGCGGGTGGCGTGGATGAGCTCTTCTTCGGTCTCGGCCGCCAGCACCACCTCGACCAGCCGGTCCACCGCCTTGCTCTTCAGCCCCATGACGTTGAAGACCGAGCTGTCGGCCGTCTCCGAGCCGAAGTACTGCTTCAGCCCGGATCCCGGGATGTAGTCCATCGGGAACTGCGTGGTCACCATGTCGAAATCGTAGTTGCGCTCGCGCTCGGTGGCCTGGGCGTTGTCGACCCGGGTGTGGATTGCCTCCACCCCAAGCCGGCGCAGGTTCTCGACATAGGGGTTGATCACCCGGTCGAAGGTCTGGCTGTCGTTCAGGAACTCGAGCCGCAAGACCTCGCCCTCGGCGTTCCGGCGCATGCCGTCGGAACCAACGGTCCAGCCCGCCTCGTCGAGCAGCGCGGAGGCCTTGCGCAGGTTGCCGCGGTCGAGCTGGCGGCTCGAGGAGGTTGGCGCCATGACCGGCTCGGAGACCAGGATCTCGGGCGGCAGCAGGTTCGCCCCCACCAGGGGCTCGAGGATCGCCGCCTCCTCGGGCGAAGGCACGCCGGTGGCGGCTCGGTCGCTGTTTTCCCAGAACGAGTGTATCCGAGCGTAAAGCCCGTAGAACAGGGTCTCGTTTGACCATTCGAAGTTGAACATCAGCCCGATCGCCTCGCGGACGCGCGCGTCCTGGAACAGCGGTCGGCGCAGGTTGAAGGCGAAGCTCTGGCCGGTGGCGATGGTGCCGTCGTCAAGCTCGCGCTTGACCACCCAGCCGTTCTGCACCGCGGGGAAATCGTACCCCGTGGCCCAGGAGAGCGAAGAGGCCTCGTTGCGGAAGTGGTAGCTGCCACCCTTGAAGCCCTCAAAGGCGGCGGCGTAGTCGGCGTAATACTCGATCCGGATCGAGTCGAAGTTCGACCGACCGATCATCAGCGGATGATCCCAGCCCCAGTAGTCGGGGTTGCGGCGGTAGACGATGGTCTGGCCCACGTCGACCCGGCCGAGCAAATAAGGTCCCGAGCCCAGCATCGGCGTCATCGAGCTTTCCTCGAAGTCGCGCCCCGAGGCCTCGTACTCGGCCTTCGAGAAGATCGGCAGGCCCCCAATCAGCGACGGCAGGTCGCGCTTGGGGAAGTCGGGCATGAAGCTGAACTTGATCCGGTGCGGCCCGAGGATCTCGTAGCCCTCGACCTGCTGCGCCAGCACGAAGCGGAAGTCCGACAGCCCCTTGTCGCGCAGGATCTCATAGCTGAAGGCGACGTCCTCGGCGGTCAGCGGCGAGCCGTCCGAGAAGGTCACGTCGTCGCGCATGTTGAAGATCACCCAAGACCGGTCCTCGGGGTACTCAATGGTCTCGCAGATCAGGCAGTAGGACGCGCCGATCTCATCGAAGGTGGCGGACATGAGGCTCTCGAAGAAGATCGACGAGGCGCCGCCGGCACGGCCCTTCACCGTGTAGGGATGCATCGAATCGAACGCGCCGAAGGCCCAGATCGACATCTCGCCGCCCTTCGGCGCTTCCGGGTTCACGTAGGTGAGATGCGGGAAGTCGGCCGGGTATTGCAGCTCGCCGAAGGTCTTGATGCCATGGGACACGACCACCTGCTCCTGCGCCCGGACGGCGGTCGCGGCCAGCGCGAGCGCCAAGAGCAGGCTCCCCAGAAGCATCACCGCTCGGACCGGCGCTGTTGCGGCGGCAAGGGCGCGGGCACGGGGATCGCGGATATGCATCTTCAGGCTCCTCAGAGGCTGCCAGGGCTATGCCTGACACGGGTTACCTATACTTAAGCTAAATTTCCGCGTGTCGTATGTTCAAGTTGCGTTTGCGTGAATTTCCCGTGCGCGACGGCCCGAACGAAAAAGGGCCGCCCCGCGGACGGCCCTTCGCAAGCGTCCTCGTTACGGGCTCAACCGCCGGTGCCGGCAAGATAGGCGATCAGGTTGGCGCGGTCCTCGACCTTGCGCATGCCGTTATAGGTCATCTTGGTGCCCGGCGCGTAGCCCTTGGGGTCTTCCAGGAAGGCGCTCAGCTCCTCCGGCGTCCAGGCGCCCTCGAGACCCGCGAGCGTGTCGCTATAGACATAGCCCCCCACGCCCGCGATATCGCGGTCGACCACGCCGTTCAGGTGCGGGCCGGTGCCATCGGTGCCATCGAGCTTGTGGCAGGCCTGGCACTGACGAAACAGGCTTTCGCCCGCGCCGGCATCGGCGGCGGCGTAGACCTCGGCGAAGGGCACCTCGGCTTCGACGCCCGCTTGCTCGCCCTCGGCCTCGCCGGTCTCGATCATGTAGGCCTGCTCTTCGCCGTGGCCGCCGTGGCCGCCTCCGTAAATGATCTCGCCACCCCAGCCGAAGAGCAGGAACAGAAGCAACGAGCCGCAGAGCGCGGCGACCGCCTTGGTGAGCGTCATCGTGTCGTACATGTCGCGTTCCATTTGCCCGGATTTCGGGGGGTATGTATCCGCTTCCAACGCGTGAGCGCAAGGTGTAGTTGGCGCGACCATTCGGTACGAAGGGAAGGGAGAGCGGCATGAGCGGACGGATCGCATTCCAGGGCGAACCCGGCGCCTATTCGCACCAGGCCTGCCGCGAGGCACGCCCCGACATGGAAGCGCTGCCCTGCGGCACCTTCGAGGACGCCGTCGAGGCGGTGCGGCGCGGCACCGCCGATCTGGCCATGCTGCCGGTGGAGAATTCCACCTACGGCCGGGTGGCCGACATCCACCACCTGTTGCCCGACTCCGGCCTGCACATCGTCGACGAGGCCTTCGTGCGCGTGCACATCAACCTGCTTGCCCTGCCGGGCGCGCTGATCGGCGACGTGAAGCGCGCGATGAGCCACACCGTGCTGCTCGGCCAGTGCCGCGACTTCCTGCGCAAGCATTCGATCAAGGGCGTGACCGGCGCCGATACTGCCGGCTCGGCGAAGCATGTGGCCGAGCTGGGCGACAAGGGGCTCGGCGCGCTCGCCTCCGAGCTCGCCGGCGAGATCTACGGGCTCGACGTTCTGGCGCGCCACATCGAGGACCAGCAGACCAACACCACCCGGTTCCTGCTGATGTCGCGCGAGATGAACCTCAAGCGGCGCGGCGAGCGGACGATGATGACGACGTTCGTCTTCCGGGTGCGCAACATTCCGGCCGCGCTCTACAAGGCGCTCGGCGGCTTCGCCACCAATGGCGTCAACATGACCAAGCTCGAGAGCTACATGGTCGACGGTTCGTTCTCGGCCACCCAGTTCTACGCCGACATCGAGGGGCACCCGGAGGACCGGGGCGTGCAGCTGGCGCTCGAGGAGCTCGACTACTTCACGTCCGAGATGAAGCTCCTGGGCGTCTACCCTGCCGATCCGCGGCGGCGCTAGGGCCGGGTCCGCCCGATCGCCGCGCTAGCGCTGCTCCAGCTGACGCGCGAACTTGTGCACACGGGACTTGAAACGGTTGGTCAGCGAGGATTTCGCCAGCCTGAGCGATTGCAGGAAGAAGCGCGCGCCCAGCGTCTTCGGCTTCAGATCCAGGTCCATCTTCAGCCTGGTCCGGCGCGGCGCGAGCTCCGTCAGCTCGACCTCGAGCGTGCCGTCGATGCCGCCGGTACCGCCGAAGGCGGTCATCCCGTGGGGCGGCTCGTAGCGCACGATCTCGGAGGCCAGTTCGCGGGCGCGGCCGCGATAGCGGAAATGCACCAGCCAGCCCTGGCCCTCGCCCTTGCGTTTGTGGTCGCCCAGGCGGCGGACCTCGGCGCCGCGCCGCAGCGCCGCCCGCTCGAAGCCCTCGAAATCGCTGACGGCGGCGAAGACCGCCTCGATCGGCGCCTCGATGTCCTCGCGCGTGGTGAACCGCATCGCCCTCTCCTCAATCCAGCCGGTCGGCGAGCCAGCGCTCGATCAGGAAGCGCGCGATGGCGCCCCGGCGGGCCGGCTTCACCTTCGGGTGCGTTCCCGACAGCACATCGAGCGCTTGGCGCCGCGTGAGCCAGAGCGCGTCCTCCAGCTCCTCGGGGTCGAGCGCGATCTCGCGCGCCATCGCTTCGCCGCGGCAGCCGATCATCAGCGAGGCCGGAAACGGCCACGGCTGCGAGGCGAGGTAGGAGACCGCGCCGACCACAACGCCGGTCTCCTCCTCGACCTCGCGGCGGACCGCGGCCTCCAAGGTCTCGCCCGGCTCGACGAAGCCGGCCAACAGCGAGTACATCCCTTCGGGCCAGAACGACGAGCGCCCGACCAGCACCGCGTCGCCATGGGTGATCAGCATGATCACCACCGGGTCGGTGCGCGGGAAATGATGCGCGCCGCAGGCCGGGCAGTCGCGCTGCCAGCCGGCGCGGGCGGGCGCCGTGCGCTGGCCGCACCTGGCGCAGAAGCCGTGCACCGCGTGCCAGCCGGTCAGCGCCTTGGCAGTGGCGACGAGCTCGGCGTCGCGCGCCGAGAGCCGGGTCATCACCCCCCTCAGCTCGGCGAAGCGGTGATCGGGCGGCAAGCCAGGGTGGCGCTGCTCGGAAGGGTCGAAGAAGGCGCCCAGCGTCTCCGGCTCCTCCTCGGGTTCCCACCGCGAGATGTCGCAGGCAAACCGCGGCCCGCCCTCGTCGAGACCGAGGAAGATCGGCGGCTCCATCGCTTCGGACTGGACCTCGTGGCCGAGCTGGATCCAGCCTCCCGCCTCGCCCGCGAACAAGGGCTTGCCGCGCCACACCGGCAAGAGCCGCGCCGTCGGAGCCGCCATCAGATAGGCGATCTCGTCGGGCTTGGCGCGCAGCGCCGCCGCCCGGTCGAGCCCCGATCCGCCGAAGGTCACCTCTCCCGCGCCGCGCATCTCCGTCTCCCCGTCCGCGCCGGACCCTGACATGGGCCGGCAAAGGGTGCAATCGCCGAACCCGTGTCCCTCGCGCGACAGCAGCAGCACCGTGTACGGTGCAACCATGTGGCGACTGGCGCCCCCCGTCGGCTCCGCTTAGTGTTGCGCGGCCGTCATGCTATGCTTGCATCTTCAACCGAGACAGTGGTGGAGGTGTGATCATGGCACGGCACGGAGACATTCTGGTGAACCGGCGAGCGTTCCTGGCCGGTGGTTTGGCGGGGGCCTCGTTGATCGCACTCCATCCCTACTCGGCGCGGGCGCAGGCCGGGCAGGCGCATCTGAGGATCCTCGAGACTACCGACATCCACGTCCACGTCTTCCCGTATGACTATTACGCCGACCGCCCGATCGACACCGTGGGCCTGTCGCGCACCGCCTCGATCGTGAGCGCGATCCGCTCCGAGGCGACGAACTCGATCCTCCTCGACAACGGGGATTTCCTGCAGGGCAACCCGATGGGCGACTACATCGCCTACGAGCGGGGCATGAAGGACGGCGACATGCACCCGATCATCGCCGCGATGAACGCGGTGGGGTTCGACGCCTCGACGCTTGGCAACCACGAGTTCAACTATGGGCTCGACTTCCTGATGAAGTCGCTGGCCGGGGCCGCGTTCCCGGTCGTCACCGCGAACGTCGCCAAGACCATGGGCGCCGAACCGACCCAGGACGAGACGCTGATCCCGCCCTACGTGATCCTGGACCGGATGCTGAAGGACGGCGCCGGCGAGGAGCACCCGATCCGCATCGGCCTCATTGGCTTCGTGCCGCCGCAGATCATGACCTGGGACCGCCGGCACCTGGAGGGCAACGCCGACACCCGCGACATCGTCGAGACAGCCCGCGCCTGGGTGCCACGGATCCGCGAGGACGGCGCCGACATCGTCATCGCGCTCAACCACTCCGGCATCGGCCCGGCGCAGCACACAGCGGGGATGGAGAATGCGAGCGTGCCACTCGCAATGGTCGAGGGTATCGACGCGCTTATGACCGGACACCACCACCTGGTGTTCCCGGGCAACGCCTTCGACGGGATCGAGGGCGTCGACAGTGCCGCCGGCACGATCCACGGCAAGCCCGCGGTGATGGCGGGCTTCTGGGGCTCGCATCTCGGCCTCGTCGACCTGCTCCTGGAGCGCTCCGGCAACGAATGGCGGATTGCCAGCCACATGACCGAGGCGCGGCCGATCTACCGGCGCAACGAGGACCGCTCGATCACCGCGCTGGTCGAGGACGACCCCGAGGTGCTCGCCTCGGTGCAGGCCGAGCACGACGAGACGCTGGCCTACGTGCGCCGCGCCGTGGGCAAGACCTCGGCGCCGTTGCACAGCTACTTCGCGCTGGTGGCCGACGATCCCTCTGTGCAGATCGTCTCGATCGCACAAAGCTGGTACATCGCCGAGATGCTGAAGGGCACGGAGCACGAGGGGCTGCCGATCCTCTCCGCCGCCGCGCCGTTCAAGGCAGGCGGCCGGGGCGGGCCGGATTACTACACCGACGTTCCAGCGGGAGACGTGGCGATCAAGAACGTGGCCGACCTCTACCTCTACCCCAACACGGTGCGCGCGGTGAAAGTGACGGGCGCGCAACTGAAGGACTGGCTCGAGCGCTCGGCGGGGATCTTCAACCAGATCACACCGGGCGAGGCGGACCAGCAGCTGATCAACTCCGACTTCCCGTCCTACAATTTCGACGTCATCGACGGGGTGACCTACGAGATCGACCTCAGCCAGCCCTCGAAGTACGGCCCGAAGGGCGAGTCCATGAACCCCGACGCCAGCCGCATCGTCAATCTGATGTACGACGGAAAGCCGGTGGACCCGGCGGCCGAGTTCGTGATCGCAACGAACAACTACCGCGCCAGTGGCGGCGGCACCTTCCCCGGCGCCGACGACACCACGACCATCTTCGAGGCGCCGGACACCAACCGCGACGTGATCGTGCGCTACATCGTCGAAGAAGGCATGATCAACCCGAGCGCGGATGCCAACTGGCACTTCTCGCCGATGCCGGGCACCACGGTGCTGTTCGACACGGGCCCGAAGGCGGCCGACTACCTCGGCGACGTGAAGGCGGTGACGATCGAGCCCGCGGGCGAGGGGCCGGAGGGCTTCGCCCGGTTCCGGATCATGCTCTGAGCGTGAGGATGCGTCGCGGCGCCAGCAGGAACGGCGCCACGACGCCGCAGGTATCGGCGAGCGGCAGGAGGGCGTCGGGTACGTCGAGACCGATCTGGTCGCGCATGAACGCCTGCCGCTTGCGGATGCGTGCCATCACTGCCGGATGCGCCGCCCCCAGCGCCCCGGCCAGCGCCTCGTCGGCGATCACGTAGCCGTCCTCCATCCGGGTCGATGCATAGACCGGGTGGTCGGGGATAACGTCGCATTGCATCGCCATGCCCGAGCGCAGCGGCATTTCCGAGCCGGGGAAGATCGGCGAGGAGATCCACTCGTCGGCGCCGATCAGGTGGCCGGGGTTCAGCGTCACGCCGAAGCCCGGGAGGGCCGCGTCCATCGCCGCCTGAACCTCGCCCCCGCGCACCCCGGGCCGCATCAGCCCGCACCAGGCCGACATCGCCTCCAGGTAGGGCGCGACGAAGGCCTCCACGTAGTCCGCGGCCTCGGGCGGCAGCTCCTCCGGGCCCTCGGCCGCCCAGCCCGCCCGGCAGATGTTGGCGCCCCAGTGGCAAACGTTGAGCAAAAGCGGCCGCCCGCGCGTCACCCGCTCTCCCGACGGAGAGGTCAATCCCATCCGCGCCCGGCCGCCGGTGGCGAAGGTGACGTGGCAGCCCAGGGGCAATCCGCCGATCCGTCCCGCCTCAACCGCGTCGAAGTCGACCATGCCGGGGCGAAGCGCGAGGACGATCCGCTTCAGCGCCTCGGCCGCCATCCGGTTGGCGAATTCGAGGCGTGCGATCTCGTCTGGCGTGACCGTGCAGCGGAGCCCGTGCCCCGGGTGCATGAAGATCTCGCCCGCGTTCTCAATGTCGCCGCCGATCTCGCGCAGGAGGTCGGCGATGACCGCTGGAATGTCGAGCGCGTGGGCGGGATCCGCCACCTCGCCCGCCTCCCAGTATTTCCAACCTGCCGCGCCGATCCGCCCGCCCTTCGGCACCTCGCGCGGCAGCTGGGCGGCAAAGCCATCTCCCTCGCGCGGCTGCGAGATCAGGGACAGGGACGCGCAGAGCTCAGTGCGGATGTCGCCCGCGGCCACTGCCGGCGAAACCTGAGTGTAGGTCAGGCATTCGTTGCCCGCCATCAGCAGCGGCGCCCCCTCAGGGCGAACGATCAGCAGCGCCTCCTCGAAGCGCGGATCGAAGCCGGTGGCCCAGAGCATGTTGCCCACATGCTCGCGGTCGCCGTAGACGACCAGCGCGTCGAACTCGCGCTCGGCCATCGCGGAGCGAATCGCCGCCATCCGCTCGGCCAGCTCGGCGCGGCTCGGCGGCGGCGGCAAGGCCGGAATGCCGAAATCCGGCCAGTCGGTCTCCATGAGGCCATGCGGCATGGGCGCCCCCCTTCTCGCGGCCCAGCCTAGCCCCGCCGCGCCCCGGCTGTCACGCGGCGCAGGGGGCTTCGCATCGGCGGCGTGAGCGGCTAGAAGCTTCAGGCGAGAGGTGTGGGCCATGGGTATCCTGAAGCTTCTGATCGGCGCGGGACTGGCGGCGGCGGTGGCCGCCTTCTTCACGAAGCCCGGCCCAGAGGAGGTGGACGAAGCGCTGCGCCGCGCGCTCTTCGAGAAGCTCTTCACCGAGGAGATCGACGAGGGCCGCGACATCCTCGGCAACGCCGCGATCATCGGCTGCCGGCTCGACCCGCAATCCTGCTTCGAGCTTCTGCGCGCCGGGATGGAGGTGACCTACGACGACAAGGTGCTCTTCGCGCGGGTCACCGTCGAGGGCTTCGGCCGACGTGCCGAGTGCATCGGTGCCTTCACCCGGTTCAACTGCCCGGGCGGCTTCGAGGCGGAGCCGCAGGGGTAGGGCCCGCTCCTGTCGCGACATCAAGAACCGAGCACGCACCCGGCCCGAGGGTGGACGCGATCCGGGATTTGACACCCCCGGGGCAACGATGACCTTGAGGCTTCGGAAACGAGCGCCGCAGGGTTCATTTCCTTGCGAATCCCTGCCCCGCGGCCTATATCGCCCCTTGAGAGGTTGGCGCGGGCAGGCGCCTCGCCAACCCGGTCAGGTCCGGAAGGAAGCAGCCGTAACGAGCCCCGTCTGGGTCGTTGTCCAGCCTCTCACCTCTCCCCCCGCCCAGGCGTACTGCGCCGCGCTTTCCACGGCGCAGGGCCGCGCCTTCCTCAGCCGCGCCAGCGCCGATTCCGGGTCCTCGCCGGTGTCGACCATCAGCCGCATCAGCGCCATGCCGGCGCGGCCGCAGCCGCCGTAGCAATGCGCGAGGACTGCGCCGCCCCCGGCCAGGACGCCCCGCGCCTCGCCGGAAACCTCGGGCCAGTGCGCGGAGGTCTGCGCCGAGGGCGCGCCGAAATCGCAGACCGGCAGATGCCGCCAGGAAATGCCGGCACGGGCGAGGTCGAACTGCAGATCCTCGGCGCCCGCGGATTCGAGCTCGATGTCGGAGGTGAGGGTCAGCACCAGCGCCGGCCGCCAGGCGAGCATCGCGCCGAAGTCGCCAATGTAATCGCCGGTGCGCCCGGGCATCGGGCAGAGCCCGATACGTCCCGCAAGCAGCGGCAACTCGGCAATCCTCAACACCGTTACCCGACCTTTCTTCCCCCAAATTCAACCATCTCAGGAAAATATGTCGCGGGAAAGACCGGAGCCCGGCGATCGTGGCACTTGTTGCGCAACTGACTCCCTCCGGCCACGGCTGGACGCCGCCCGGCGCCCCGAATAGGCTTCGGCGAGTCGAGAGAGAGACGGATGCCCGACAGCCCTTCCTACCAGGTCCTCGCCCGCAAATACCGACCCCAGACCTTCGCCGACCTGATCGGCCAGGAGGCGATGGTCCGTACGCTGAAGAACGCCTTCGAAGCCGACCGCATCGCCCAGGCCTTCATCATGACCGGGATCCGCGGCACCGGGAAGACGACCACCGCGAGGATCATCGCCAAGGGCATGAATTGCCTCGGGAAGGACGGCAAGGGCGGGCCCACCACCGAGCCCTGCGGCACCTGCGCCAATTGCGTCGAGATCGCCGAGGGCCGCCATGTCGACGTGATGGAGATCGACGCCGCCTCCCATACCGGCGTGCAGAACGTGCGCGACATCATCATCGACACGGTCGCCTACGCGCCCTCGAAGGCGCGGTTCAAGGTCTTCATCATCGACGAGGTCCACATGCTCTCGACGAGCGCGTTCAACGCGCTCCTGAAGACGCTCGAGGAACCGCCGCCCCACGTGAAGTTCATCTTCGCCACCACCGAGATCCGCAAGGTCCCGGTGACCGTGCTCTCGCGGTGCCAGCGCTTCGACCTGCGCCGGATCGAGCCCGAGGTGATGATCGCGCATCTCAAGGCCATCGCGGAGAAGGAGAAGGCCGGGATCGCCGACGACGCGCTGGCGCTGATCACCCGCGCAGCCGAGGGCTCGGTCAGGGACGCGATGAGCCTCCTCGACCAGGCGATCAGCCACGGCGCCGGCGAGACCACCGCCGAGCAGGTCCGCGCCATGCTGGGGCTGGCCGACCGGGCACGGGTGATGGACCTCTTCGAGTTGATCCTGGCGGGCGACGCCGCCGCCGCGCTCGACGAGCTCTCCCGCCAGTACGCCGACGGCGCCGACCCGATGGCGGTCTTGCGCGATCTGGCCGAGATCACCCACTGGGTCAGCGTGGTGAAGATCACTCCGGAGGCCGCCGACGATCCCACCGTGGCGCCGGAGGAGCGCACCCGCGGGGTCGCCATGGCCGAGCGGCTGCAGATGCGGCCGCTGACGCGGATGTGGCAGATGCTCCTGAAGGCGCTGGAAGAGGTCGCCCAGGCGCCGAACGCGATGATGGCGGCCGAGATGGCAGTGATCCGGCTCACCCACGTGAGCACGCTGCCCTCGCCCGAAGAGCTGGTGGCAAAGCTGCAGCAGTCCCCGCCGCCCTCCGGGGGCGGCGGTGGCCAGCGCCCGGCAGGTGCTGGCAATGGCGGCGCGGCGGGCGCCCGCGCGCCCGTGCCCGCCGCCGCGGCGCCCGTCGCGTCCGGCCCCACGGCCTCGGGTGCGGCCACGGCCCTCGCCATCGCGCCAGAGACCGCTCTGGCCCGATACGCCCGCTTCGAGGACGTGGTCGCGCTCATTCGCGCCAACCGCGACGTGAAGCTCCTGGTCGAGGTGGAGACCTGCCTCCGCCTCGCCCGCTACGCGCCGGGCCGGATCGAGTTCGAGCCCACGCCCGACGCGCCCGCCGACCTCGCCTCGCGCCTCGGCCAGCGGCTGCAGGCCTTTACCGGCGTGCGCTGGGGGGTCTCGGTCGTGGCCTCCGGGGGCGCGGCGACGCTCGCCGAGGCGCGCGATGCCGAGCAGAACGCGCTGAAGACCCAGGCGATGCAGCACGCGCTGGTGCAGGCGGTCTTCGCCGCCTTCCCGGCCGCCAAGATCACCGAGATCCGCACTGTCGCGGAGATCGTCGAGGAGGCCGCGCAGGAGGCGCTCCCCGGGGTCGAGGACGAATGGGATCCGTTCGAGGAGGAGTGACGGTCAGCTCCAGGGCGCGCGCGGAGCGCTCCAGCCGCGGAGAACCGAGATCACCCTGAGGAGGAAGGCCGACACTACGCCGGCCAGTGCGACGGCCCATTCGGCGAAACCGAGATGGAGCCCCGCCGCGAAGAGCCCCGCCCCGACCAGGGCGGCGAGCGCGTAGATCTCCTCGCGCAGGACCCGCGGCACCTCGGCCACGAGCAGGTCGCGCACCACGCCGCCCCCCACCGCCGTCAGCACGCCCAAAAGCACGCTCGCCGCAGGGTCCAGCCCCGCCTCGAGCGCCTTGCGGCACCCCGTCACGGCGAAAAGTCCGAGCCCCATCGCGTCGAAGACGAGCACCGGCTTTCCGAGCCTTTCAAGCAGCCGGTGGCCGAAGAAGGTCACCAGCCCGGCGGCGACGGCGGCCAGTAGATACCGGGTGTCCGACAGCGCCGCGACCGGGGTTGCACCGAGAAGCGCGTCCCGCAGGATGCCGCCGGCCAGGGCGGCGGCGACCGACAGCGCCAGCACCCCGAAGATGTCGAGCCCGCGCCGCACCGCCAGGGTGCCGCCGCTCAGCCCGAACACGAAGGTTCCCGTCAGGTCCAGCCCGAGAACCAGCCATCCCACGTCCAGCATCGCGCCTCGTCCCCCTCCGGTGCCGGTCCCGGCGTCACTCCCGTCGCTGCGTCATGACTACCGTGGCACCGGGGCGCTGCCTACCCGGCACCGCTTCGCGCCTCGTTCCTTGCGCGGGCGTCTCGCGGCACGTATCTCGGAAGGCGACACGCGAGACACCGGGAGAACGAGATGCTGAAAGGTCTGGGCGGGCTTGGCGACATGGCCAAGATGATGAAGGCGGCGCAGGAGATGCAGTCGAAGATGGCGTCGCTGCAGGACGAGCTTGCCAGCATCACCGTCGAGGGGAGTGGTGGCGCCGGGCTGGTCAAGGCCACGGCGACGGCGAAGGGCGAGCTCACCGGGCTCTCGATCGACCCCTCGATCTTCAACCCCGAGGAAAAGGAAGTCGTGGAGGACCTGATCCTCGCCGCGATCAAGGACGCTCAGGCCAAGGCCGCGGAGCGGAGCCAGGAGGAGCTGTCAAAGCTCACCGAGGGACTCGGCCTGCCGCCTGGCATGCAGCTTCCGTTCTGAGGCCGCCTTGTCAGAGGCGACCCGCGAGATCGAGGCGCTCATCGAGATGATGGCGAAGCTGCCGGGGCTCGGGCCCCGCTCGGCGCGGCGCGCAGTTCTGCACCTGGTCAAGAAGCGGGGCGTGCTGATGGCGCCCTTGGCCGAAGCGATGCGGTCGGTCGCCGCCTCGGCGCGCGAGTGCATCACCTGCGGCAACGTCGGCACCGCGGATGTCTGCGACATCTGCCGCAGCGAGGCCCGCGCCAACGGCGAGATCTGCGTCGTCGAGGACGTGGCCGACCTCTGGGCGATGGAGCGCGCGGGCGTGTTCAAGGGCCGCTACCACGTGCTCGGCGGCACCCTCTCTGCGCTCGACTCGGTAGGGCCCGAGGAGCTACGGATCCCGAAGCTGGTGGCCCGCGTGGCCGAGGAGGGCATCGCCGAGGTGATTCTCGCGCTTCCCGCCACGATCGACGGCCAGACCACGGCGCATTACATCGCCGACGCGCTGGCGCCCAGCGGGGTGAAGGTGACGACGCTGGCCCAGGGCGTGCCGATCGGCGGCGAGCTCGACTACCTCGACGACGGCACGATCACGGCGGCGCTGAGGGCGCGGAAGGCGCTCTGACGCGCGGCCAGGGCGCGGCGCGGCGAGGTGACCCCCGCCCTAGGCCCGGCCCGCCGCCAATTCCGCGACCTTCAGCACGACCCGCGTCGCCGCACTCATGTCCTGCACGCTGATCCATTCCAGCGGCCCGTGCAGCTCCTGCATCCCGGTGAAGATGTTGGGGCAGGGCACGCCCAGTTCGGTGAGCCGCGAGCCGTCGGTGCCGCCTCGGATCGGGACCGAGACGGTCTCGATGCCGAGCGCGGCGCAGGCGGCGCGGGCAAGCTCCACCGGCGCCATGTCTTTCTCCAGCCAGTAGCGCATGTTACGGTACTGCGGGCGGATCTCGCATCCGATCTTCGCCCGCGGCTCGGTCGCCGCCACCGCCTCGCACACCTGCCTGAGCAGCGCGCCCTTGGCCGAAAGCCCGTCCAGCTCGAAGTCGCGCAGGATCAGCTTGATCCGCGCCTCGGCCGCGGTTCCGCTCATCTCGTAGACGTGCAGGAACCCCTCGCGGCCCTCCGTCACTTCCGGCGTCAGCGTCGCCTGCGGCAGGGTGGAGACGATTTTCGCGGCGAGGTGCAGCGCGTTGACGAGCTTGCCCTTGCCGGTGCCGGGATGGATCGCCACGCCTTGAATCGTCACCGTCGCGGCGTCGGCAGAGAAGCTCTCGTACTCGATCTCGCCCAGCTTCGCGCCGTCGAGCGTGTAGGCGAAGTCGGCGCCGAGGTCGCCTGGCAGTCGCCTGTCGACGCCGCGGCCGATCTCCTCGTCGGGCGTGAAGGCGATGCGGATCTTTCCGTGCGGGATGCTGGGATTGGCCAGAAGGTGCCGGGCGGCGGTCATGATCACCGCCACGCCAGCCTTGTCGTCGGCACCGAGGAGCGTGGCGCCGCTGGCTGTAATGATGTCGTCGCCGATCTTGTCGCCCAGGTAGGGCGAGACCTCGGGCGATAGCGAAAGCCCGGGCGCGTCGGGAAACGAGATCGTGCCGCCATTGTAACCGCGATGGACGCGCGGTTTGACGCCAGTGGCGTTGAAAGCCGGCGCGGTGTCCACATGGGCAAGGAGGCCGATCACCGCGGTGCCCCCGGCGGTAGCCGGAATCGACGCCAACACCGCGCCGTAGTCGGTGAGCCGCACGTCCACGGCACCGATCGCCTCCAGCTCGCCCACCAGGCGGTGGAGCAGAACGAACTGCTGATCGGTGCTGGGCGTGGTCTCCGAACTCTCGTCGCTCTGGGTGTCGATGGCGCAATAGGCCACGAGGCGCTCCTCGAGCTCACGGTCGAAGTCGGTTCGCATTCATGCCTCCGGGGCGGGAACGGGCCGAGAAGCGCCGGTACAGAGGTCGAAGTCAAGGCGGCGCGCGCCGCTCGAGCAGACCAAGGTCCGATGCCGCCCCGGACCTCTGCGGCGATTACGCCGGGCTGAAGCCGATGCCCGCAAGGGGCGATCCGCGGCAGGCTCCCGCTGCCCGAACACCTCAGGAGCAAGAACCATGAAACTCCCCCTTCACATCAGCGTCTGCGCCCTGGCGCTGACCGCCTTCACCACCCCCGGCACCGCCGAGGCCGCGCTCGGTCCCGCCGAGCTGCCCGAGCCGATTCTGCAGGCGGACCCCGACGGCGCGTTTCTCATCGCGCGCGGCGAGAACAGCGGCAGCGGCAGCGAGAACAGCGGCCGCGGCAGCGAGAACAGCGGCCGCGGCGGCGGCGACCGCGACGACGATAACCACGACCGCGATGACGACCGCGGCCGCGAGGATGAAGACGATTCCGGCTCTGGCCGCGACAAGCCGCGGGTCCCCGGCGGGTCGGGCTGCGACGACCCGGGCGACGTCGAAGAGCACGCGGAGTGCCAGGTCTGATCCACTTCCCCCAGCATTCCTGTGCAGCCAGGGACGGTACGTTCCGTCCCAGCGGCAGCCCGCCCTCGGCGGGCTGACGTTTTTCCGCACCTGCCCGACGATGGTCCGATGGCACTCCGCCCGAAGCGCGCTAGGCTCCATGGATACGGAACCGCCCCATGCGCAAAGTGGCCGCAGCAGCACCGATCCCGATTCGCACCGCCTTGACGGCGGCGGCGGCGTTCTTCCTCGCCACGCTGCCCTACTCCCTTGTGGTCGACTTGGGGGGCCTCCCGCATGTGCGCCCTGCCTTTGCCCACGCTGACCAGGGCAGCGGCAACAGCGGGCCGGGCGGCGGCGGCAACAGCGGCCCCGGCGGCGGCGACGATGACGATGACGAGGACGATGACAACAGCGGCCCCGGGGGCGGCGACGACGACGACGAGGGCGACGATGACGGCGAGAGCGGGGTTTCCGGCGGCGGCACCCCCGGAGGCGATGCGCGCGCTGCTGGCTGCCAGGACGGCTCGGGCGGCGCCCGCGGCGCCTGCGCCCCGCCCCGAAGCGCCGTTGTCCGCGTCGAGGCGTCGCGCTCGGGCATCGAGATCCGCTATGCCGACGGCACGCGCGAGCGGATCCGCCAGGGTCGCTATCAGCGCCGCAACGCCGGGGGAGGCGTCGCGGAGGACCGCCGCGCCACCGGGGCCGATGTCTCGCGGCTGCGCGCGCTTGCCCAGAGCGCAACGATCGAGAGCGTCGCTGCCGAAACCCATGCCGCGCCCACCCGCTCGGTGTCGAGCGACCGGCGCGAGGCCGAGCTCAGCTATGCCAACGGCTGGGCAGAACGGATCAAGGACGGCCGCTACGAGCTCATCGACCCCTACGGCCGCACCGTCGTCCGGCGCCGCGCGACGGCGGATGACATCGCGCGCGTGGCCGGCCGGCCGTGATTCGCGCTCAGCGCTCCCCGCGCCAGGCCTCGTGTGCGATGATCGCCGCCTCGACCCGGTTCTTCGCCTGAAGCTTGCCGAGGATCGCCGTCATGTAGTGCTTGACGGTCTTCTCCTGGAGGTCGAGCTCGCGCGCCACCTCCTTGTTGCTCAGGCCCTTGGCGACGAGCCGCAGGATCTCCTCCTCGCGCTTGGTCAGATCCTCCAGCGGCGTTGCAACGGCGGCGGCGCGGGGCCGGTTCATCATGGTCAGGACCCGCGCCGCAAGGCCGGGCGAGACATGCGCCTCGCCCGCCGCCACGCCCTTCAGGATCTGCCTGAGCTCGGACGCCGAGACGCCCTTCAGGACGTAGCCGATCGCACCCCATTGCAGCGCCTGCGAGACGTCGCCATCGTCCTCCGAGACGGTCAGCATCGCGATCTGCCCGGCGGTGCCGGCCTCGTGGATGCGGCGCACTGCAGTGAGCCCGTTGCCCGGCATCGACAGGTCGAGCAGCGCCAGGTCCGGCCGCTTCTCGGCAGCGAGCCGCACCGCCTCCTCGGCCGTGGCCCCGGTACCCACCACGCGGAACTCGCCGGTCTCCTCGAGGCTGCGCACCAGCCCCTCGCGAAAGATCGGATGATCGTCGGCCACGATGGTCCGGATCGTCATGCCGCCGCCTCCTGGACCGGCAGGGTGAGGCTGATCCTGCTGCCCTCGCCGGGCGCCGAGCGCAGCTGCACCTGCCCGCCCAATGCCTCGGCGCGGTCGCGCAGGCCCAGTAGGCCCTGACCGCCGTCGGCGCGCAACGCCACTGCGGCCCGCGGATCGAAGCCCGGACCGCGGTCGGACACGGTCGCAGCCACCCCATCGGGTCCAATTCGGAACTCGACCGCCACGCCGGCGCCGCCGGCATGGCGGTGGGCGTTGGAAAGCCCCTCCTGCAGGAACCGGTAGAGGCAGAGGCGCGCGGCAAAAGGCAGGCGTGGCGCCGCCGTGCCCGCCCCGATCTCGAGCCGCACCTCGGTGCCGAAGGCGCGGCAGTGATCGTCGACCGCGCGGCGCACGACCGCCTCGGCGTCGAGCTGCTCCAGGTCGGGCAGCGCCAGCCCGCGCGAGATCGCCCGGAGCTCCCGCATCGCCGCGTCGACCGCGGCGCGCACCGTGCTTGCCTCGGAGTTCCCGGTGCCGCCCAGCGCCTCGTCGAGCCTCAGACTCGCCAGCGACAGGTGCTGCGCCACGCCGTCGTGCAGATCGAGCCCGACGCGCTGCATCACCCGCTCGGCCTGCGCGGTCGAGCGCGTCGCCGCCGCCATCACCCGCTCGCGCAGCGCCCGATTCTGCTCCGAGACGCGGCGGGTCTCGACAAGCTGCGCCTCGAGATCGGTCTGCTGACGCTCGATCGTCCGGCCGCCGGCCTGGACGATGCCGTAGAGCAGGAGCCCGCTCGTGAGGAACACGCCCGAGACCAGGAGCCAGCTCTTGCGCCGCGCATCCCCGAGCACGCGCGCCAGCCCGTCGGCGCGCTCGTAGAACTCGGCAACCGCGATGACCTCGCCGGTCCAGATCTCCCGGATCGGGCTGTAGACTTCCAGAAGCGGGATGCCGAGATCCGCCTCGCCCTCGTCCTCGGGATCGTTGAGGTCCTCGAACGAGGCCGCGATCTCCCCGGTCCAGGCGGTCCTGAGGTCGTCCGAGGGCTCGAACCGGCGTCCTTCCAGCGCCGGGTCGGAGGCATGCACCACCAGCCCGCCCGGCTTCCAGATCTTGTAGGCCACCACCCGCTCGCCCAGCGCGGTGCTGGCGAAGATCTCGTACAGTGCCTGGCGGGCGGGTGGCGACAGCCCTTCGGTGTCGGCGAGCTCCTGGCTCAGGGGCGAGACGAAGCTCTCCATGTAGAGCGCGGCGGCGACGGCGGAGTTGTCCACCACACCCTGCTCGATCCGATCGGCCACCCAGGTGCCGACCACCAGCATCGCCACCAGCATGACGCCGCCCCCGGCCAGCAGGAACTGGCAGGGCAGCGTCTGGCGGAACCAGCCTGGCTTCAACCGGATCGGTCGCATCCGGCGCAGTCAACCAGACAATCGTCAGCCGCGCTACGGACGATGGTCCGATGCCGCGCGGACGGGCGTCAGACCGCCACTTCGACCTTGCCCAGGGGCTTCGAGCAGCAGGCGAGGATGTACCCCGCCTCGATGTCGTCCTCGCTGATGCCGCCGTTGTGCACCATGTGCACCTCGCCGGCAGTCTTCCTGACCTTGCAGGTGCCGCAGACGCCGAAGGTGCAGCCCGAGGGGATGTTGAGCCCCGACCGCTTCGCCACCGCAAGAACGGTGTCGGTCTCGGTGCAGGCCGCAATGACGCCCGAGCCTGCGAAGCTTATCTCGGCCGGCGCCAGTTCCTGCGGCACCACGTCGCTCTCGGGCGCCACGATGTCCGCGACAGACTCCGGCGGCGCGCCGAAGCTCTCCTGCCGGTAGCGCGACATGTCGTAGCCGAGCGCGTTCAACATGTCGCGGACCGACTGCATGAAGCCCTCGGGGCCGCAACAATAGACCTCGCGCTCGAGGTAGTCGGGCGCCATCAAGCTCAGCATGAGCTGGTTGAATCGGCCGCGATAGCCGGTCCAGACCTCGTAGGGCTCGTCGCGGCCGGCCACGAAGTGCAGCTTCAGCCCCTGCACCCGGCTCGCCATGTATTCCAGCCGCTTGCGGTAGATCAGATCCGAGGGCTTGCGGGCGCAGGCGACGAAGCTGACGTCGGGCTCCTCGCCGCGCTCGAACAGGAAGCTCGCCATCGACATCATCGGGGTGATGCCCGAGCCTGCCGAGATGAACAGGTACTTGCTGTCCGGCTGGCGCGGCAGGTGGAAGATGCCCGCCGGCCCGAAGACCTTGAGCCGCATCCCCGGCTGGAGGTTCTCCAGCAGCCACTTCGAGCCGCCCTTGCCGTCGGGCTGCGCCTTCACGGTGACCGAGATATAGGCGTTGGTCGTCGGGCTCGACGAGATTGTGTAGGTGCGATGTTCGGGCCCGCCGGGCATGGGCAGCTCGAAGGTGATGAACTGCCCCGCGCGGAACAGGAAGGTCGCCCCGGACGGCGGGCGGAAGACGAAGGTCTTCACGTCCGGCGCCTCGGGCACCACCATCACGCATTCCAGCGGCTCGGCGTCCGTCCAGAGCGGCGTGTCCTCGCGCGGCATCGGGATCATTGGCCTACTCCGCCGCGATCAAGCCGCGGCCGGCGAGCCGGCCCTGCATCGCCCGCGCGTACCAGTCGATGAACTGGATCACGCCGCTCTCCTGGCGCCGCGAATAGGGGCCGGGCTCGTAGGCCGGCGAGGCGATGCCGAGCTGGTTTTCCTCCACCACCCGGCGGTCCTCGTCGTTGGTGGCGACCCAGACCTCGGTCAGGCGCCCGAGGTCGTAATCCTTGCCCTCGACCGCATCCTTGTGCACGAGCCAGGTGGTGGTGACCTGGGTCTCGGTCGGGCCCACCGGCAGGACGCGGAAATTGATCACGTGGTCCGAAAGGAAGTGATTCCAGGTGTTGGGGTAGTGGAAGAACAGCAGCGAGCCGGCATTGGCAAAGGGCATGCCGGGGATCAGTTTCCTGACCGCCTGCTTGCCGTCCATGGTGTAGCTCACCGCCTCGCCGATGAACGGGATGCGGACCAGCCGCCACTGGTCGCCCGGATCGCAGAGATAGCGCGACGGCAGCCCCGCCGCCTCGCAGCGCTCGACATGGGCTGCGCCGGCGGGCGAGCCGATGCTGTCCTCGCCGCCGACCAGGTCGGGATCGTCGTCGAAGGTGCGGCAGAGCGCCGGATGCGAGCCCGAGCAGTGATAGCACTCCCGGTTGTTCTCCATCACCAGCTTCCAGTTGCCCTGCTCGACGATGGTCGACTGCTGCGCCACCTTCATCTCGCCCAGGCGATGCGGCGCGGCGTAGCGGTCGGCGGCCTCCTTCACGGCATCGAAGCTGGGCGGGGTCTCGGCGAGGCAGAGGAACACCATGCCGGCGGCGACCCGGGCGTGCACCGGCTTCAGCCCGTGCCTCGAGGTGTCGAAATCGGCGCCCATGTCGCGGGCGTAGAGCAGGCGGCCGTCGAGCTCGTAGGTCCACTGGTGATAGGGGCAGACGAGCTTGGGGGTGTTGCCCTTGGCGGCCGAGCAGATCCGGCTGCCGCGGTGGCGGCAACTGTTGTGGAAGGCGCGCACCTCGCCGTCCTGGCCTCGGACAATGACCACCGGGTAGGCACCGATCTGGACCGTGACGAAGCTCCCCGGCTTCGGCAGCTCGGCGGCCGAGGCGGCGAAGATCCACTCGCGCGCCCAGATCTGGCGCAGCTCGGCGTCGTAGATGCCGCCGTCGGTGTAGAACGGCTGCGCCAGCGAATGCTCGGGCCGACGGGCGAGCAGAAGGGACAGAACCTCGGGGTCTCTCAGCATGGGCGGTCCTCCGGCGCGGGCCGGGAGATGGCCCGCTGCGGCGACAGGTGCGCCCGCGACCCGATTCCGTCGTGTCGAAAAACGTCACTTCGTGCGCGTTGGGGGACATCGCCGCGCCCCGGTACGAAAAAGGCCCCCGCGCAGACGGGGACCATCTCGCCGCAGGACAGGAGCGCCTAGCGGCCGCGCTCGTCCTCGTCCTCCTCGTCGTCCTCGCCCGAGGGCAGGTTGAACAGGCTGTCGGCGTCGGGCGGCTCGTCCTCCTTCTTCTCCTCTTCCTCCTCGCTGCTGAGCGAGAAGGTCTCGAGTCCGGCGATCGAGCTCGGGATCTTCGCCTCTGGCGACATCCCCAGCGACTGCTCGGTTGAGACCAGCTTGCGCCGTTCGTCGTCGGTCATCAGCCCGCCCTCGGCGGCGTTCTTCTTCGCCGCCTTCTGCACCGCGGCGTCGAGCTCCGACTGCTTGCAGAGCCCGAGCGCCACCGGGTCGATCGGCTGGATGTTTCCTATGTTCCAGTGGGTGCGGTCGCGGATCGCCTGGATCGTCGGCTTGGTGGTTCCGACGAGCTTGCCGATCTGGCCGTCGGTCAGCTCGGGGTGGAACTTCACCAGCCAGAGGATCGCGGCCGGCCGGTCCTGGCGCTTCGACAACGGCGTGTAGCGCGGGCCGCGGCGCTTCTCCTCGCCCACGGAGGCGGGGTTGAACTTCAGCTTCAGCTTGTAGCCAGGGTCCTTCTCGCCGCGCTCGATCTCGACCGGCTCGAGCTGGTTGTTGGCGATCGGGTCGAAGCCCTTCACCCCCTGCGCCACGTCGCCGTCGGCGATGCCCTGGACCTCGAGCTCGTGCAGCCCGCAGAAATCGGCGATCTGCTTGAAGCTCAGCGTGGTGTTGTCGACAAGCCAGACGGCGGTGGCCTTGGCCATGAGGGGCTTGTTCATGGTGACACTCCTTGACACTACTCGTCCGACGCCGGGATCCGGCACCGGGGCTCGCCCGGGATTCTCCGATGTCGGGAAATCGCTGTTCATATAGGCATTCAACGGGCCGAGGGAAAGAGAAAATGCGTTGGCTCGCCGCCCTGATCCTCGCCGCGCAGGCCGCCTTCGCCGAGGGCGAGCCGGCGGGCGATTTCGACTACTACGTGCTCTCGCTCTCCTGGTCGCCGACCTGGTGCGCGCTGGAAGGCGATGCGCGGGACGCGCCGCAGTGCGAGGAGGATCGCGATTTCGGCTGGATCCTCCACGGCCTCTGGCCGCAGTTCGAGGCCGGCTGGCCCTCGTGGTGCCGGACGCCCGCGCGCGACCCGAGCCGCGCCGAGACCGCGGCGATGGCCGACATCATGGGCAGCCCCGGTCTGGCCTGGCACCAGTGGAAGAAGCACGGCCGCTGCTCGGGGCTCGCGCCCGAGGACTATTTCGCCGCCGCGCGGGCGGCGTTCGAAGCGGTGAACCGCCCCGAACTGTTCCAGCAGTTGCGCGAAGCCTTCCGGCTGCCCGCCTCGGTGATCGAGGAGGCCTTCCTCGAGGCCAATCCCGGCTGGCAGCCTGACATGCTCACCGTCACCTGCAAGGCCGGGCGGATCCAGGAGGCGCGGCTCTGCCTGACCCGCGATCTGGAACCGCGCGCCTGCGCCGCGGATGCATCGCGCGACTGCGCGTTGACGAACGCGCTCCTCGACCCGATACCCTGAGGTCCGTCCTTCCTCTTGTCTCAAATACCGCGGGGGTCCGGGGGGCAGAGCCCCCGGCCTCGCCGTCAGTCGAACCGGTTCGACTTCGGAAACCCGTGCGGCGGCCGCTTGCCCACGCCGGCGCGGGCGCCGAGCCATTCCCCCATGTCGGGCTCGGTCCGGGTCTTGCCGCCGCCCATGGTCCAGGAAAGCCCCTCTGCCCAGGCGAAGGTGGCCACGTCGGCAAGCCCGCCATCGAGCTCGAGCTGACCCTGCCGGCCGCGCGCCTGCTTGTATTTCTGCAGCCGCACCCCCTTGCCGCGCGCCATCTCCGGCAGCTCGGAGAGCGGGAAGACCAGGAGCTTGCCGTTCCGGCTCGCCACCGCCACGTGGTCGCCCCTGACCGCGGCGCAGGCCGCCGCGGTGACGCCCGGGGCGAGGTTCAGCACCTGCTTGCCCGCCCTGGTCTGCGCCAGGACCTCATCCTCGGCCACGACGAAGCCGTCGCCGACCGAGGAGGCGACGATCAGCCTGGCCCCCGGCTGGTGGGCAAAGAGCGCCACGATCTCGGCCTCGTTCGGCAGGTCCAGCATCAGCCGCACCGGCTCGCCCATGCCGCGGCCGCCCGGCAGGCTGGCCGCCTGCAGGGTGTAGAAGCGCCCGTTCGACCCGAACAGCAGGATCTTGTCGGTGGTCTCGGCGTGGAAGGCGAAACGCGGCCCGTCGCCGTCCTTGAACTTCACCTCGGCGTCGAGCGGCTGGTGGCCCTTCAGCGCCCGGATCCAGCCCATCTTCGAGCAGATCACGGTGACCGGCTCGCGCTCGATCATCGCCTCCACGGGCACCTCGGGCGCCTCGCCGGCCTCGGCGAATCCGGTGCGCCGGGCGCCGCCCGGGGCGCCGCTGCCGAACTTCTTGCGCACCTCGCGCAACTCCTCAGCGATCCGGCCCCATTGCAGGCCCTCGTCGGCCAGGAGGTCCTCGAGCTCGGCGCGTTCCTTCATCAGGTCGTCGCGCTCGCGGCGGAGCTCCAGCTCCTCGAGCCGACGCAGCGAGCGGAGCCGCATGTTGAGGATTGCCTCGACCTGCACCTCGGAGAGCTCGCCCTCGCCCGAAGCCGGGCTCATGTAGTCCTTCTCCGAACTGGCGCGAACGTGCGTCCTGCCCCAGTCCTCGCGCATGAGCGCCGCCTTGGGATCGTCGTCGTAGCGGATGATGTCGATCACCCGGTCGAGGTTGAGGAAGGCGGTGATGAAGCCTTCCAGCACCTCGAGCCGGTGGTCGATCTTCTCCAGTCGGTGCCGCGAACGGCGGGAGAGCACCTCGCGCCGGTGGTCGAGAAAGGCGCGCAGCACCTCCTTCAGCGAACATACCTTCGGCACCCGGCCGTCGATCAGCACATTCATGTTGAGCGCGAAGCGTGCCTCGAGGTCGGAGTTGCGGAAGAGCATCCCCATCAGCAGCTCGGGGTCCACGTTCCGTGAGCGCGGCTCCAGCACGATGCGGATGTCTTCGGCCGATTCATCGCGCACGTCGGCGAGGATCGGGACCTTCTTGGTCTGGATCAGTTCGGCGATGCGCTCGATCAGCTTCGACTTCTGCACCTGATAGGGGATTTCGGTGACCACGATCTGCCAGGTGCCCTGGCCGAGCGCCTCCTTCTCCCAACGCGCCCGGGTGCGGATCGAGCCGCGACCCGTCAGGTAGGCCTCGCGGAGCGAGTCCTTCGGCTCGACGATCACGCCCCCAGTGGGGAAGTCCGGCCCCTTCACGATCTCGATCAGCGTGTCGTCGCGCACCAGCTCGGAATTCTTCGCCCTGGCCAAGTGGATGCAGGCTTCCAGGAGTTCGTCGAGATTGTGCGGCGGGATGTTGGTGGCCATGCCGACCGCGATTCCGCTGGCACCGTTCGCCAGCAGGTTCGGGAAGGCGGCGGGAAGCACCACCGGCTCGCGGAGCGTGCCGTCGTAGTTCGGCCGGAAATCGACCGCGTCCTCGTCGAGCCCCTCCATCAGCGCCTCGGCGGCCGCGGTCAGCCGGGCCTCGGTGTAGCGGGAGGCGGCCGGGTTGTCGCCGTCGACGTTGCCGAAGTTGCCCTGGCCGTCGACCAGCGGGTAGCGCATGGCGAAATCCTGCGCCAGCCGCGCCATCGCGTCGTAGATCGCGGCGTCGCCGTGCGGGTGGTAATTGCCCATCACGTCGCCCGAGATCTTGGCCGACTTGCGAAAGCCCCCGGTCGGCGAGAGGCGGAGCTCGCGCATCGCGTAGAGGATGCGCCGGTGCACCGGCTTCAGCCCGTCGCGGGCGTCCGGCAACGCCCGGTGCATGATCGTCGAGAGCGCGTAGGTGAGATACCGCTCGCCGATCGCACGGGAGAGCGGCTCGGCAATCTCCCGGGGCTCTATGTTGTTGCCGTCAGTGGCGTCCGACATGGATGTGGTGTAAACGCCGCGGCGGCAGGGGTCCAGCGCGGAGTGCTCCATGACGGCGAGATCGGTGCTCATCACGGGCTGCTCCTCCGGCATCGGCTACGACGCCGCGCACGGGCTCAAGGCCCGCGGCTGGCGCGTCTTCGCCACTTGCCGCAAGGAGGCGGATTGCGAACGGCTCCGCGCCGAGGGGCTGGAAAGCTTCCGTCTCGACTATGCCGACGAAGCGAGTATCGGCGCGGCGGTGGCTGAGGCGCTCGCGCGCACCGGCGGCACGCTCGATGCGCTCTTCAACAACGGCGCCTTCGCCTGCCCCGGCGCGGTCGAGGACCTGCCGCGCGGGGCGCTGCGTGAGATCTTCGAGACCAACCTCTTCGGCGTTCATGACCTGACGCGGCGGGTGATCCCGGCGATGCGGGCGCAGGGGCACGGCCGCATCGTCAACTGCTCCTCGATCCTCGGCTTCATCCCGATCAGGTGGCGCGGCGCCTACGCGGCGACGAAGTACGCGATGGAGGGGCTGACCGGGGTCCTGAGGCTCGAGATGCGCGGCACCGGGGTCAGGGTGATCCTGATCGAGCCCGGGCCGATCACCTCGCGGATCCGGCAGAATGCGATCCCGCATTTCGAGAAATGGATCGACTGGCAGGCCTCGCCGCGGGCCGACGAGTACCGTGCGACGCTTCTGAAACGCCTCTACGCGCCGAAATCCAAGCCCGACCCATTCGAGCTGCCCGCCTCGGCGGTCACCAGGAAGCTCGCCCATGCGCTCGAGCACCCCAGCCCCCGCGTGCGCTACTACGTGACCACGCCGACCTATGTCATGGGCGCCCTCACCCGGCTCCTGCCCAGCCGCGCGCTCGACTGGGTGCTGGCCAGGAGCTGACGCCACGCGCGAGCGATTCCGCCTTCGCTTTTCGCGCCCGGTCGCCTACATGGCAGGGCAATCGAAAGGACGACCCGATTCTCTCCGACTCGCTCTTCTGGCTGATCGCGATTGCCTGCCTTGCCGTGGTCACCGTACTCGCCCTCGGCATCGGCGGCTTCGCCAAGGGCGGCGAGGGGCGCGGCAAGAAGTCCAACAAGCTGATGCAATGGCGGATCGGGCTGCAGTTCCTGGCCGTCGTGCTGATCGTGATCTTCATCTGGCTGCGCGGACAGGGGGGGAACTGATGGTCGTCCTCAACAAGATCTACACCCGGACCGGCGATGCCGGGCAGACGGCGCTCGGCGACGGAACGCGGGTGGCCAAGCACGCGCTGCGCGTCGCCGCCTACGGCACGGTCGACGAAACCAACGCCGCCGTGGGCCTCGCCCGGCTCCACGCCGAGGGGGAGGTCGATGCCGCGCTGAGCCGGATCCAGAACGACCTCTTCGACCTCGGCGCCGATCTCTGCCGCCCGGACATGGAGAAGGACGCGGAGGCCGGGTACTCTGTGCTGCGCATGGTCGAGGCCCAGGTCAAGCGCCTGGAGGCCGAGATCGACGCGATGAACGCGCGGCTCGAGCCCCTGCGCAGCTTCATCCTCCCCGCCGGCACGGCGCTTTCGGCGCATCTGCACCTCTGCCGCACCGTCTCGCGGAGGGCCGAGCGGCTGGCGGTCGAGCTTGCCGCGGCCGAGCCCGTCAACGCGCAGGCGGTGATCTACCTCAACCGGCTCTCGGACTGGTTCTTCGTCGCCGCCCGCATCGCCAACGACGAGGGCCGCGCCGACGTGCTCTGGGTTCCCGGAGCGAACCGGTAGCGCGCGCCACCGCCGGCGCTGCAGCAAGAATCGGTTCCCACTGAAATCGCGGCGCCCCCGTCGGGAGGGCAGGCGCCCCTGTTAGCGCCAGCATGGCCCGCAGGTGTCGGAACGTGGCGTTCCCGTGCGTGGCCGCGTCGATTTTGCCCTGTCTTCCCCGCCGCACTGCCGCTAATACACCGGCGGAACCAAAGGGAGATTTACGCCGATGAAGGTGCTCGTGCCCGTCAAGCGCGTGATCGACTACAACGTGAAGGTCCGCGTCAAGGCGGACGGGAGCGGCGTCGATCTCGCCAACGTGAAGATGTCGATGAACCCGTTCGACGAGATCGCGGTGGAAGAGGCAATCCGGATGAAGGAGAAGGGCCAGGCCGAGGAGGTCGTGGCGGTCTCGATCGGCGTGAAGCAGGCGCAGGAGACGCTGCGCACCGCGCTCGCCATGGGCGCCGACCGCGCGATCCTGATCGAGGCGGCCTCGGACGTGCACCAGGACATCGAGCCCCTGGCCGTTGCCAAGCTCCTGAAAGCAGTGATCGACGAGGAGAAACCGGGCCTGGTGATCTGCGGCAAGCAGGCGATCGACAACGACATGAACGCGACGGGCCAGATGCTGGCGGCGCTGACCGGATGGGCCCAGGCGACCTTCGCCTCCAAGCTCGAGGTCGAGGGCGACAGCGCGAAGGTCACCCGCGAGGTGGACGGCGGGCTGCAGACGATCAAGGTGAAGATGCCCGCCATCGTCACCGTCGACCTGCGCCTCAACGAGCCGCGCTACGCCTCGCTTCCGAACATCATGAAGGCGAAGAAGAAGCCCTTGGAGGAGAAGACGCCGGCCGATTACGGCGTCGACGTCACGCCGCGGCTGACCATCGTCAGGACGGCCGAGCCGCCGGGCCGCAGGGCCGGCGTCAAGGTGGGCTCGGTCGACGAGCTGATCCAGAAACTGAAAGACGAGGCGGGGGTGCTCTGATGGCCGTTCTTCTTCTTGGGGAAGTGACCGACGGCGAGCTGATGCTCGACGCCACCGCCAAGTCGGTGACCGCGGCGAAATTGCTCGGGGAGGTCACGCTCCTTTGCGCCGGGGCGCACGCCGCCAAGGCCGGCGAGGCGGCAGCGAAGATCGACGGCGTGAAGAAGGTGCTCGTCGCCGAGGACGCCTCGCTGGGCCATCGCCTTGCCGAATCGACGGCGGCGCTGATCGTCAGCCTCGCGGGCGACTACGAGCACATCGTCGCGCCGGCCACGACCGATGCCAAGAACGTGCTGCCCCGCGTCGCGGCCCTGCTCGACGCGATGGTGATCTCGGACGTCTCGGCCATCGTGTCCTCCGACACCTTCGAGCGGCCGATCTATGCCGGCAACGCGATCCAGACGGTGAAGTCGGCCGACGCCAAGAAGGTGGTGTCGATCCGAACCACCGCCTTTGACGCGGCGGGCGAGGGCGGCAGCGCGCCGGTCGAGACCGTCTCCGTCCCGGCCGATCCCGGCCTCTCGGAATGGGTCGAGGACAAGGTGGCGGCGACAGACCGGCCCGAGCTCACCTCGGCGGGTATCGTCGTCTCGGGCGGCCGTGGCGTCGGCTCGAAGGACGACTTTCACCTGATCGAGAAGCTCGCCGACAAGCTCGGCGCTGCCGTCGGCGCCTCCCGCGCGGCGGTCGATTCGGGCTATGCGCCGAACGACTGGCAGGTCGGCCAGACCGGCAAGGTCGTGGCGCCGCAGCTCTACGTCGCGGTCGGCATCTCCGGCGCGATCCAGCACCTGGCGGGGATGAAAGATTCCAAGGTGATCGTTGCCATCAACAAGGACGAGGAGGCGCCGATCTTCCAGGTCGCCGACTACGGCCTCGTCGCCGATCTCTTCCAGGCCGTGCCGGAGCTGATCGAGAAGCTCTGAGGCCTCAGCGGGACGGATCGGGAAGGGGCGGCCAAGGCGCCGCCCCTTTCGCTTCTCCGTCGCGCAACCCGGTCCGCCCTTGCGTTCGAGGATTGCAGCATCGCTGATTGACTGCAGCATTGCCCAGGCAATGGCCGTGGATCAGCCCAGCACCCAGCCCAGCGCCGCGGCCACTTCGGCGTGCACCGCAAGGTTCGTCGTGCTCTGCGCGGCGCCCTCCTCGCCGTCGGCGAAGATCATGCCGGCGGTGCCGGCGGCGCGGGCCTCGGCACTCTCCACCACCTCGACCACGTCATCCACCATCGGCCGCAGCGCCTCGATCATGGCCCGCGTGACGAAGAGCGGATCCGGGGCATGGGCGCAGGGCTTGCCGCCGTCGCCCGGTTGCTCCTCGCCGATCCAGAGCAGTACCTTCCGGCCGCCCGCCGCGCGCAGCAGCTGCTCCATCCGCCCGATCCAGGCCGCCTGCAGCTCGGCAACCACCGACGCGAAGCGCTCGGGCGAGCGCTCCTGCAAGGCCGCCATCAGATGGCGGGTGAAGTGGATATCGGTGAAATCCACCTCGTCGAAGAGCCGCCTCAGCCGCGGCGTGGCGGCGAGGAAGCGGTCGTTCCGGCGCGGATGCACCGAATAGAAGACGTTGGTCAGGTTCTGCGCGCCCAGAAGCTGGATCACCGTGGCCCCGGCCCCGGCGCAGAGCTGCAGCACCGCGCTGTCGTTCAGGTACATATCGACCCCGGCGTTCGGATAGCCGAGGTTGACCATCCTGTGCCCGGTCGCCGCCTCTACCAGCACCGGATAGGGCCGCTCGACGAAGCGCCCGTAGGTCTCGGTGCCGCCCAGCACGGCCACATAGGCGCCTTCGGCGCGCCGGCGCGGCCCCCGGAACAGAAGCTTCGAGCCGCCATAGCGGCACGGCATGTAATCGATGGAGCTTGCGCTCCTGCTGACGCAGTTCATCTCGCCCACCCAAGTTCACCCGGAGGCAGAATCGGCGCTCCGGGTTGCGAAAAGGCTAAAGGCGCAATTCAAGCGATTCTGGCGCGCCGGCCCGGGCTTGCGCCCAGGGCGGGGCCGCGCCTATGGTCGCCGCGGCGGAACAAGAGGGCGCGAGATGGAGATCAGGTCGGTCGGCGTGGTGGGCGCGGGGCAGATGGGCAACGGCATCGCCCATGTGCTGGCGCTGGCGGGCTACGACGTGCTCTTGAACGACATCTCGGAGGACGCGATCAAGGCGGCGCTCGCCCGAATCGACAAGAACCTCGACCGCCAGATCACGCGGGAGATCATCACGGCCAAGGACAAGGCCGCCGCACTCGAGCGGATCCGCACCACGCTCAAGCTGTCCGACCTCGGCCAGTGCGACCTGATCATCGAGTCGGCGACCGAGCGCGAGACCGTGAAGCAGGCGATCTTCGAGGACCTGCTGCCGCACCTGAAGCCCGACACGATCCTCACGTCGAACACCTCCTCGATCTCGATCACACGTCTCGCCAGCCGCACCGACCGGCCGGAAAAGTTCATGGGCTTCCACTTCATGAACCCGGTCCCGGTGATGCAGCTCGTCGAGCTGATCCGCGGCATCGCCACCGACGAGCCGACCTACAAGTCCTGCCTCGCCGTGGTGGAAAAGCTCGGCAAGACCGCCGCCATGGCCGAGGACTTCCCGGCCTTCATCGTAAATCGCATCCTGATGCCGATGATCAACGAGGCGGTCTACACGCTCTACGAGGGCGTCGGCTCGGTGCAATCGATCGACCGGTCCCTGAAGCTCGGCGCCAACCACCCGATGGGGCCCCTGGAGCTGGCCGACTTCATCGGGCTCGACACCTGCCTCGCGATCATGAACGTGCTGCACGACGGGCTGGCCGACACCAAGTACCGGCCCTGCCCGCTCTTGGTGAAGTACGTCGAGGCCGGCTGGCTCGGCCGCAAGACCAAGCGCGGCTTCTACGACTACCGCGGCGAGGTGCCGGTTCCCACGCGCTGAAACCCCGGGGCGAAGTCCACCGGCTCCGGCTCCGCCTCTGAGCCGAGCGCCAGCGTGTGCGCCCTGAGCCAGGCCAGGAAACCGCGCGGGTTGTCGGCCCAGGGCCTCAGCTCTTCGGGTGCGATCGGGTCACCGATGAACGGGCGCTGCGGCCTGAACAGCGCCTTGCGGATCTCGTAGAGCAGGAGGCTCTGGCGGAGCGTCGCCGAAACCTTGTTGGCGATCTGGTAGGCCCGCGTGTTCTGCCCGGTGAAGCGGATCGGCAGCACCGTGGCGCCCGAGCGCATGATCATCTTGTGGGTAAAGGGGTTCCATTCGGACTCGATGGCCGGGCCGAACCAGCTCTCCGAGGCGGCGACCTTGCCGGCCGGAAACAGGATGATCACTCCTCCCGCCTGCAGATGCGCCATCGTGAGGTCGCGCATCTCGAGGCCGAGCTCGCGCGCGTTCTCCTCGTGCGGGAACGGCACCGGGATCATGAACTGCTCGACCTCGGGGATGCCGGTCAGGAGCGAGCGGGTCAGGATCTTGAAGTCCGACCGCACGCGGTTGATCATCTCGGCCATCACCATCCCGTCAACCAGGCCATGCGGGTGGTTTGCCACCACCACCAGCGGGCCCTCGAGCGGGATTCGGGCGATCTCTTCCTCGGGCGTGTCGACGCGGATGCCCATCTGCCGGATCGCCGCCGGCCAGAACGGCGGCCCGAACGGGGCACCCTTGCGCTCGAAATCGCGAATGAGCCGCATCAGCGTGACCTTGGCGGTCAGCCACTCGAGGGTGCGGATCGTGCCCGCCTTCCAGGGGTTGGTGAAGGTCCCGGCGTAGGACAGCCGGCGCATGTCATACTTGCGGCTGGCTGCCGCGCGCCGGATTGTATCGACATCGTCTGAACGCTGCAGCACGGCTGGCGCGTCCTCCCCACCCCGTTCCGGCCTTCCAGAAGCCCGCGCGATCAGTGCCCTTCGCCGAACTTGTCGGCCACGAGCGCCTCGAGCGCGTCGGCCAGCGCCCCGGCCTCCGGGCCACGGGTCTCCACCTGAATAGTGGTTCCCTTGGACGCTGCCAACATCAAAAGGCCCATGATGCTGTCGCCGGACACCGTCTCTCCGTCAACGGTAACCCAGGCTTCGGCGTTGAACCGCTCGACGGTCTCCACGAACTTGGCGGAGGCTCGCGCATGCAGGCCCTTCTCGTTGAGGATGCTCAGCGCGCGCTGCACGGGCTCGGTCATGTCATTCCCCCGCTCCGCGAGGACTGGCGTCGAAGCAGTCGATATACTTGCGTCCCGCCGCCAGCGCGGCGGTCGAGGCGTCGGACACCGGGAGGTGCCGCGACTTCGCGAGCTTGATCAGCATCGGCAGGTTGGCACCGTAGAGGATGCGGCGGTTGGTGGGCGAGCAGGCCATGAGCGAGAGGTTGGAAGGCGAGCCGCCGAACATGTCGGTCACCACGACCACGCCATCGCCAAGGTCCACGGCGTCGGCTGCCTCGCAGATCTCGAGCTCCTTCGCGCGCCGGTCGTGGTCGGGCTCGATCGAGATGGCGCGAATGCCCTGCTGCCGGCCGACGACATGCTCGACTGCTGCGAGGTATTCGCGGGCCAGGCCGCCATGCGCGACGATGACGATGCCGATCAAGCTCCGTCCGTCCCCGATCCCTGCGCGGCCGCCTCGGCGCCGCGACGTTCCAGTTCCCGGTGCCTTTTAGACACCTGCCACCCCTTCTCCGCAAGCCTGTCGGCCAGGCGTTCCGCTACGGCAACCGAGCGGTGTTGCCCGCCGGTACAGCCGAATCCGATCGACAGGTGCGACTTGCCCTCCTCCTCGTAGGCCGGCAGCAGGAACTCGGCCAGGCCGGCCACCATTTCGAAGAACGCGGCAAACCGCGGGTCGGCCGCAACATAGGCCGCGACCTCGGCGTCGCGGCCGTCGCGCCGGCGCAGGCCGGGCTCCCAGTAGGGGTTGGCCAGGAACCGGCAGTCGAGGATGATGTCGATCCCGCGCGGCACACCGCGCTTGTAGGAGAAGCTGTGCACCGAGATCGCCAGCCGGTGGCCGCCGGTACGCTCGAACCACTGCGCGATCTCGGCGCGCAGATCGTGCGGAGTGAGGTCGGACGTGTCGATCAGCACGTCGGCGCGGGCGCGGATCGGCACCAGCAGATCCACCTCGCGGTCCACCCCGGCGGCCGGGCTCTCGGCGGGGGCGAGCGGGTGCCGGCGACGGGTCTCCGAGAAGCGCTTGACTAGCACGTCGGGCCGGCAGTCGAGGTAGAGGAGCTGCGCCGCGACGGCAGGGTCGGCGCCCAGCCGGTCGATCAGCTCGGTCAATGCCGCCACCGAGAAGTCGCGGTTCCTCACGTCGAGCCCCAAAGCCAGCGGCCGCCCGTGCGGCGGGCCGTCGAGCAGCCGCGGCATGAGCGAGAGCGGCAGGTTGTCGATCGTCTCGTAGCCCATGTCCTCCAACGCGTGGATCGCCGTCGAGCGACCCGCGCCCGAGGGTCCGGTCACGAGGATCAGGCTGCGCTCGGCGTCTTGCCCGGTGTGGGTTGCGGCACTGGTCTCAGTCATTGCGCGGCTCCGCCCCTCAGATATTGCATCAGGGCGGCAGGAAAATGGCGGGTCTCCAGCTTGTGAAGCAGAGGGACCTTCTCGCCGAGAAGCTCGACCGTCCGGGGTGGCGGCAGCCGCTCGGTCTCACTCCGGCCGAGATCGACGGCCAGCGCCACCGGCGCCGGCGGTGCAGGCTCGGCGGCAAGAAGCCCGATCCCGCGGGCCTCGATCCGGCCGCGGATCGGGTCCGGGCAGCCGGCGACGGGGTGGCCATCGCGGAGCGTGATCTCGGTGCGGTCGTCGGCGATCAGCGCCGCGCCCAGCGCCATGAGTTCGAGCGCCAGCCCGGACTTTCCCGAACCCGAAGGGCCGAGGATCAGGAGCGCACGACCGGAAAACGATACCGACGTGGCGTGCAGCAGGGTGCGCGCGCCCGCCGCGGCCACGGCCGTCAGACCGGCAGGCCCACGACGAAGCGTGCGCCGAGCGGCTCCGACATCAGGTCGGCGTCGGTGGGCCGGATGTTCTCGGCCCAGATCACGCCGCCATGCGCCTCGACGATCTGCTTCGAGATCGCCAGGCCGAGCCCGGAATGCTTGCCGAACTGGCCCGCCGGGCGCTCCGAGTAGAAGCGCTTGAAGATCTTCTGCAACGCCTCCTCGGGGATGCCGGGTCCGGTATCCTCCACCACGACCAGCACCCGGTTCTCGCGCCGCCGGGTCCAGACCCTCACCGCGTCGCCTTCCTCGCAGAACGACACCGCGTTGGAAATCAGGTTGACGAAGACCTGCGCCACCCGTGCTTCGAGCCCGTTGACGATGATCGGCTTCGTCGGCAGGTCGGTGATGAACTCCACGCCGCGCCCGCTCGCCTCCTCGCGGAAGTGCGCCGAGATGTTCGACAGCATCTTCAAAAGGTCGAATTCCTCTTCCTCCTCCTTCACCAGTTCGGCGTCGAGACGCGAAGCGTTGGAGATGTCCGAGATCAGCCGGTCGAGCCGGCGCACGTCATGCTCGACGACGTCGAGGAGCTTCTGGCGCTGGTCGTCGCGCTGGGTCAGGCGCAGCGTGCCCACCGCCGAGCGCAGCGAGGCCAGGGGGTTCTTGATCTCGTGCGCCACGTCGGCGGCGAACTGCTCGTTGGCCTCGATCCGGTCGTAGAGCGCCGCCACCATGCCGCGCAGCGCGCCCGACAGCCGGCCGATCTCGTCGGGCCGGGCGGTGAGGTCCGGGATTCGCACCCGGCTCGGGCTCATCTTCCGCGCGTCCCGGTCGCGGCCCATTTCGGCGGCAGTGGCCAGGTCGGCCAGCGGGTTGGCGATGGTCGAGGCCAAGACCAGCGACAGCGCGATCGACACCAGGATCGCGGTGAAGAATACCTGCAGCACCTGCTCGCGCTCGCCCTGCACCAGGGCGTCGATCTCGCCCGTGCCACTGGCCAATGCCACCACGGCGACGACCGCGCCCTCCTGCGTCACCGGCACGGCGGAGGCGAGGATCACGTCGCCCGCCGCCTCGGCGCTGGAATGGACCAGCGTGCCGCTGCGCGCCGCCGCGTCGGCCGCGGTGCGTGCAGCTTCTGTCGGGTCGGGCGGCAAAGGCACCGGCGCGTTGGGGCGCAGGGCCTTGGTCATGCCGGTCCAGATCGTCTTTAGGAGGTCGGTGATCGGGGTCGAGCGGTCCGTGGCGCTCGGCATTGCGCGCCCGCCATTGCCCTGGCTGCTCGCGATCAGCTCCCCCGAGAGATCGAAGAGGTAGGCTTCGGCGCCGCTCCTGCGGTCGAGCTCACCCAGGATCCGGCGCGCCTCCCGCTTCGAGGCGAGCGCCGGGCCTATCTCCATCTCGGCCGGCAGCCCGGTCTCGAACAGCTGGGCCAGGAGCCTCGCCTCGACTCCAAGCATCGCCTGGCGCTGCGCGACCAGGCTGTCGCGGAACGGGTTGAGGTAGAGCACGCCGGCCACCAGCACGATCAGCGCCAGCAGGTTGAAGGTGATGATCCGGCGCGCCAGCGGCGAGTGCTTCAGTACCGCCGACTTGCGCCGCCTGCGCGCGCCCGCGAGTTCGGAGTCGAACTCGCTATCGGGCGCGACCCAGTCTTCGCCGAGGACCACGTCCGTGCTGTCGGCGGTCGCCGAGTTGCGGATCGGTCTGGCCCTGGAGAAGAGCTTCATTCTTCGTTGTAGCGGTATCCGATGCCGTAGAGCGTCTCGATCGCCGAGAACTCGGAATCGACCGAGCGCATCTTCTTGCGCAACCGCTTGATGTGGCTGTCGATAGTACGGTCGTCGACATAGACCTGGTCGTCATAAGCCACGTCCATCAGCTGGTCGCGGCTCTTCACGAAGCCTGGCCGCTGCGCCAGCGCCTGCAAAAGCAGGAATTCGGTGACGGTCAGCGCCACGTCGGCGCCCTTCCAGGTGACCGAGTGGCGCAAGGGGTCCATGGTGAGCTGCCCGCGTTCCATCACCTTGGTCTCTTCGGTGACCGGCACGTCGGCGCCGGCCAGCACCTCCTGGCGGCGAAGAAGCGCTCGGATCCGCTCGACCAGGAGCCGCTGCGAGAACGGCTTCTTGACGTAGTCGTCGGCGCCCATCCTGAGCCCCAGCACCTCGTCGATCTCGTCGTCCTTCGAGGTGAGGAAGATCACCGGCAGGTTCGACTTCTGCCGGATCCGCTGCAAGAGATCCATGCCGTCCATCCGCGGCATCTTGATGTCGAGCACCGCAAGGTCGGGCAGCTTCTTCGAGAACGCCTCGTAGGCGGCCTGCCCGTCGTTGTAGGTATCGACGTGGAAGCCTTCGGCCTCCAGCGTCATCGCCACCGAAGTGAGGATATTGCGGTCGTCGTCAACCAGCGCGATCCGAGACATGTGGGGATCCTCGTTCTGCTCTCGCCTTTTGTTTTCCGCAGTTTCCCGTTTCCGACTCGCTTTATCAACCGGGAACTGCGAATCACCCGACAAACCGGCACCGCCATTGTGCCGATTCCCCGAGCCAATGGCCATTTTGCCGCACCTTTGTGTCCCAATGGTGGCGCTAACCGCGATTTGGTTGCGCTAACTGCGGCACACGGTCCTGTTCGGGCCTCTGAAGCGCGTGGTATAGCCCGAATATCGCCCGCCCGCCGCGGGCGTCCGGCGCATCGCCGGCCGCGGGCGCCACCCTTGACCGGCCCGAGGGCCACCTGAGCGGGAGCAATCGCATGGACACCGGACGGGTCAACCCAAAGCAAAGGCTTGAAGATCAAGGGATTACCGGGCTCGGCCACGTCCATTACAACTTGCTCGAAAACGCGCTGATCGAGGAGGCCTTGAAGCGCGGCGAGGGTCGTCTGGGCAAGGGCGGCATCTTCCTTGCCACCACCGGAAAGCACACCGGCCGCTCGCCGAAGGACAAGTTCGTGGTCCGCACGCCCTCGGTCGAGCACTCGATCTGGTGGGAGAACAACAAGCCGATGACGCCCGAGGCCTTCGAGGCGCTGCAGGCCGACATGCTGGCGCACCTCAAGGGCCGCGACGCCTTCGTTCAGGACCTCTACGGCGGTGCCGATCCGGCCCACCGGCTCGACGTCCGGGTGGTCACCGAACTCGCCTGGCACGGGCTCTTCATCCGCTACATGCTGCGGCGTCCGGAGCGCGGCGAACTCGACGGCTTCGTGCCCGAATTCACCGTCGTCAACTGCCCCTCGTTCAAGGCCGATCCGGAGCGCCACGGCTGCCGCTCGGAAACCGTGATCGCGATCAACCTCGACAAGAAGCTAATCCTGATCAGCGGCAGCGCCTACGCCGGCGAGAACAAGAAGTCGGTGTTCACGCTCCTGAACTACCTCTTGCCCGAGAAGGGCATCATGCCGATGCACTGCTCTGCCAATCACGCGCCGGGCAACCCGGTCGACACGGCGATCTTCTTCGGCCTCTCCGGCACCGGGAAGACCACGCTCTCGGCCGACCCGGCGCGCACGCTTCTGGGCGACGACGAGCACGGCTGGTCGGACCGCGGCACCTTCAATTTCGAGGGCGGATGCTACGCCAAGACGATCTCGCTCTCGCCCGAGGCCGAGCCGGAAATCTATGCCACCACAGGCATGTTCGGGACCGTCGTCGAGAACATGGTCTACGATCCCGAGACCTTCGAGCTCGACTTCGAGGACGCGAGCCTCACGGCGAACATGCGCTGCGCCTACCCGCTCGACTACATCCCGAACGCATCGGAAACCGGCCTCGGCGGGCACCCGAAGAACATCATCATGCTGACCTGCGACGCCTACGGGGTTCTGCCGCCGATCGCGCGGCTCAGCCCGGCGCAGGCGATGTACCACTTCCTGTCGGGCTTCACCGCCAAGGTCGCCGGCACCGAGCGCGGCGTCACCGAACCGGAGCCCACCTTCTCCACCTGCTTCGGCGCGCCGTTCATGCCGCGCCGGCCCGAAGTCTACGGCAATCTTCTCCGCGAGAAGATCGCCCGGCATGGCGCCACCTGCTGGCTGGTCAACACCGGCTGGACCGGCGGCGCCTACGGCACCGGGCGGCGGATGCCGATCCGGGCCACGCGCGCGCTGCTCAGCGCGGCGCTAGAGGGTGCGCTCAATTCGGTGCAGTTCCGCAAGGACCCGAACTTCGGCTTCGACGTGCCGGTCTCGGTGCCCGGGGTTGAGGACAAGCTGCTCGATCCGCGCCGCACCTGGGCCGATCCGGCCGCCTATGATGCGCAGGCCCGGAAGCTCGTGCACATGTTCGCCGAGAACTTCGCGCAATACGTGCCCTACATCGACGAGGATGTGAAGGCCGCAGCGATCGGCTAGGGCGGAGCGGGGGACTGTCTGCCCCCCGCGCGCGCCCGAGGGTACTTGGAAAACGGGGAAGCAGCGGATTCAAAGCCCGAGGCCCCGGCGGACGAGGTTGAGCCCCGCGACGACGAGCACGGCCAGCGTCAGTTTGCGGAATTTCTCCTGGTCGAGTCGATCCTGCAGCCGGAAGCCGACCCACATCCCGAGCACCGCGGGAACCACGAGGAGCGCCGAGAGCGGCGCCGTCTCGCGGTTGAGCACGCCGGACTGCAGGTGTCCGACCAGGAGCGCGACCGAGCCGAGGCCGTAGATCACCCCCTGCACCACGATCTGGCGTGCCTTCGGCGTCTCGACCGCGAGCAGATAGAGCACCGTCGGCGGCCCCCAGGTTCCGGCGAGCCCGCCGAGGGTGCCGGAAACCGCCCCCGCCGCCACCGAGAAGGCCGGTCGGCGGCGCGGCGGGATCGTCAGTCGCAGCCCGGCGAGTTGAACCGCGCAGAGCGCCACCACCGGCACGCCGAGGACGAGGAACATCGCCGGCGTCGGGATCCGGGTCAGGAACTGCGCGGAGATCAGGATCATCGCGCAGACGATGCCCGTGTAGAGCCTGTACTCGCGCACCGCGCTCCAGGCCTCGATCCGGCCCGCGCGGAGTACCTGCAGCGCGTTCGAGACGCAGATCGGCAGCACCACCGCCGCGACCACCAGCTTGGGATCGAGGAAGATGCCCATCCCCGAGATCATGATCAGCGGTAGGGCGAAGCCCACCGCACCCTTCACGATCCCTGCCAGCGCGACGACGAAGATCGCCGCCACGAGGAAAAGCGGGTCGAGACCAACCACCCAAATACCCCTGTCCGCATCGGTTCCGCCGGCTATATCCGGCCTCGCAAGCCACCGCAGCAGAAAACCGCTAGCGACATTTTCATGCGAACGGCGGCTCGCGCTTGAATTATTGTTGCGCTGCAGATGCGAAATGATTATGCGGGAGCGCAGCATGGACCGAAGGACCGACGCGATGGCGCACGACGGACAGACCCCGCCCGAGACCGGGGCGCTCCTGCCCGATCTTCTGGAGCTCACCGCCGCCGCACTGCCCCCCGCCGAGGCACATCTCGGCGAGGCCACGGACGCGCTCCGCGCCCGCGTGACCGAGGGCGGCAAGGTCTCGGCGGCGCGGCTCGAGCGCCACCAGTCCGCAGCCCATGGGCTCTCCTGGCTCGCCACCTATGTCGAGGCGCTCAAGCAAATGCGCGCCTGGGCCGGCCGGCTCTCCGCGTCCGGGCACCTAGGCGAGGCCGAGGCGCTGATCCTGCAGATCGGCTTCGGAGAGTACCTCGCCCAGATCGCCGGCGGCATCCCGATGAGCCAGGGCGAGATCGCCCGCCCCGCCGATCTCGGCCTAGGCTTCGAGCCCGGCGAGGCCGGGCAGCGGCTCATCGCTAAGGGCAACACCGCCGAAGCCCGCGCCCGCCTCGTCGCGGGGATGCGGCAGACGGCCGGCCACGCCACTTTCGGCGCCACCGGCCTCGACGACGAGCTCGAGATGATCCGCACCCAGTTCCGCCGCTTCGCCGACGAGCGCGTGGCGCCCTATGCGCACGATTGGCACCTGAGGGACGAGCTGATCCCCATGGAGGTGATCTCGGAACTGGCCGAGCTCGGCGTCTTCGGCCTCACGATCCCCGAGGAATATGGCGGCCTCGGCCTTTCCAAGGCCTCGATGGTGGTGGTCTCCGAGGAGCTGAGCCGCGGCTATATCGGCGTCGGCTCGCTCGGTACCCGCTCCGAGATCGCCGCCGAGCTGATCCTTTGCGGCGGCACCGAGGACCAGAAGGCGCACTGGCTGCCGAAGCTCGCCTCGGGCGAGATCCTGCCCACCGCCGTCTTCACCGAGCCCAACACCGGCTCCGACCTCGGCGCGCTCCGCACCCGCGCCAGCCGCGACGGCGAAGAATACGTCGTCACCGGCAACAAGACCTGGATCACCCATGCCGCCCGGGCGCACGCGATGACGCTTCTGGCCCGCACCGATCCCGAGAGCACCGACTGGCGCGGGCTGTCGATGTTCCTCGCCGAGAAGGAACCGGGCGGCGACGCCGACCCCTTCCCAGGCCCCGGCATCACCGGCGGCGAAATCGAGGTTCTGGGCTACCGCGGCATGAAGGAGTACGAGCTCGGCTTCGACGGCTTCCGGGTGCCGGCGGCGAACCTGCTTGGCGGCGCCGAGGGTCAGGGCTTCAAGCAGCTGATGCAGACCTTCGAATCCGCCCGCATCCAGACCGCCGCCCGCGCCATCGGCGTGGCCCAGGCGGCGCTCGAGGTGGCGTTGCGCTACGCCGAGGAGCGCAAGCAATTCGGCAAGCCGCTGATCGAGTTCCCTCGCGTCGCCTCCAAGCTCGCGATGATGGCGGTCGAGATCATGGTCGCCCGCCAGCTCACCTACCACTCGGCCTGGGAGAAGGACCACGGCCAGCGCTGCGATCTCGAGGCCGGCATGGCCAAGCTCCTGGCCGCCCGCGTCGCCTGGGCAGCGGCCGACAACGGCCTGCAGATCCACGGCGGCAACGGCTTCGCGCTGGAATACCCGATCAGCCGGATCCTCTGCGACGCGCGGATCCTCTCGATCTTCGAGGGTGCAGCCGAAATCCAGGCGCAGGTGATCGCAAGGAGGCTCCTCGATTGAGCCCGGCAGGCAGTGTTTAGTGGACACTGCCTGCCGGCTGCACGCCGAAGTCCAGGCGCAGGTGATCGCGCGGCGCCTCCTGGATGGATCGCGAAAGCCCGCTTCCCCGTTCTCCGAGTTCTCTCGGGGGGGTGGGGCCGAAGGCCGATGGGTGCGGACAGCCCCCCTTTGCCTGTCTCCGCCGCTACTCCGCCGCCACCGGCATCGCCCGCCCGCGCGAGGGGCGGCTGGTGCCGAGCCTGGGGTGCAGCCGCGTGGCGATGCCCGCCGCCGCCAGCAATCCCGCGCCGCAGGCGGCGAACACGCCGGCCACCGGGGCGGCCAGCAGCACCGCCCAGGCCACGCCGGGCGTCAGGATCCCCGAGACGTCGCGGAAGCTGGCGTAGACAGCCGCCATCTCGGTGCGCTCCGATGGCTTCACCGCCATCAGGAAGGGCAGGCCGCCGGCAACGTCGAGCATCACCAGGCAGACCGAGCCCCCCACCATCAGCGCCACCGTCAACGGCGGCAGCGGCGCCGCGAGCGCGGCGCCGAGGAAGGCCGCGGCGGCGACCAGGAAGGCGCCCTTGACCGTCGCCCGCACGCTCGCACGGTGTACGTAGCCGAGCATCAAGGGCGCCGCGAACAGAAGCGCGTTCGAGGCCGAGAGCATTGTGCCGCCGAGCTTGTCGCCGAGGCCAGACTCGATGCAGAAGATCGGCAGGTAGACGACGTAGACCCACCAACCGCAGGAGCGGATCACCGCGAAGAGCCAGCCCGCTACCAGCCGCGGCTGGGCGAGGAAGCGGCCGAGAAAGGCCAGCGGGTTGGGCGCCGGACCGCGGGCCTTCTGGATCGCCCTGCCGTTGCCGAGGCGGAGCCACCAGAAGGTGGCGATGAGCGCAACGGCGAAGGTCCCGGCTACCAGGAACGGCAGCGGACGCCAGAACTCGAGCAGCCAGACGCCGAGGACGGGTCCCGCGGTCCAGGAGGCGGCGGCGTAGAACATCTGAGTCGACTGGCTGCGGCCAAGCTCGGCGCGGGCCACGTAGTCGAGCACGTAGGCGTTGAAGCAGACGAAGACCGCGGCGGTGGCAAGCGCGTTCGCCAGAAGCGCGAGCGAGGTCAGCACCGGACCGCCGGCCACGGCCAGG
>JBFKAV010000006.1:0-53442 GCA_041621405.1 Paracoccaceae bacterium | reverse complement strand
TCCCGTGGCCGGTCCCGCTCGAGTCCCGCAGCGCGGTGCAGACTCGTTCCCATCGCAAGAGAGGAGACTGTCCCATGACCCGCAAGACCGTGCGCCTCACCTCAGGCCTCCTGCCGCACCAGATCCTCGCGCTCGGCGCACCAAAGCCCGATGACGAGAAGGCGTTCCGCGCAGCGAACGCCACCTACCGCGCGATCCGCGCCCTTGAGTTTGCGCTGAGCCTGCGCTGGTTAGGCGCGCTCAAGGCACGTCGCCGAGCGCCGGTGAAAAATATCCGACCCGCGTCAATTTCCTCAAAGGGAACTCTCTCCGCATCTGCATCTCGATGACGGCATTGGGCTAGAAGCGGCCGCCGAGACGCCAAAACGCCCGGACCTCGCGGCCGGGCGTTCCGACGATGTGCGATGGCGCAGAAGTCTCAGCGGCGCAGGCCGAGCTTCTCGATCAGCGAGGCGTAGCGGGCCTCGTCCTTGGCCTTGAGGTAGTCGAGGAGCTTGCGGCGCTGGGCCACGAGCTTCAAGAGGCCGCGCCGCGAATGGTTGTCCTTCGCGTGGGTCTTGAAATGCTCGGTCAGCGTGGCGATGCGCGACGAGAGGACGGCGACCTGGACTTCCGGCGAACCGGTATCGCCCGTCTTGGTGCCGTATTCCTTGATCAGGCGCGCCTTTTCTTCGGCAGTGATCGACATCGGGGTCTCCTTTCAGAAGCTCATGGCGCAAGCCGGGATGTCGTCCAGCAGGGCCCGTGGAGAGAACCGCCGGTGCTCCGGCGGATGCGCGCGTATAGGGGATGCGACAGCAAAAGAAAAGCCTCGAGTCGCGGGGCTCGCGGCCCTCAACGCACGCGCTGCTCCTCGATCTGCCGGATGACCTCGCCGGCCCAGTCACCGATGATCGGCAGAAGCTCGATCTGCGACAGGAAATAGGCGACGAGCGAGACCAGGATCGTGGCGCCAAGGACGGTGCCAAGGCCCACCATCAGGCCGTTGGTGAACTGGTAGAGAAGCAGCTTCCAGAACGAGTTCTGGATCCGCATGAAGCGGTGCGTCGTGAGCTTGCGCACCTCGGCCCTGAGTGCCGCGACCTCGGCAACGAGTTCGGCGTTTCTTGACGGTGGGGTGGCGGATCCCTGGCGCGGCGGCTTCGGCATGGCCGAAGACTAGCCCGGCCATGCCGTACGGCCAAGTCTCAAGCCGCAGCGGCCTCGAGCTGAACCATGGCAGGTGTAATGCCAGCCCCGCCCTTTATCACCGCGACCGCAAGGCCGTCGGCGAAGATGATCGCGCTGTCCGGATCGTCCGGGTCGCGGGAGACGGAGATCTCGGGCGCGTGGCCGAGCGAGGCGTCGTAGGTCAGGATCAGCTGATCCGCGTCGGGGTTGAAGTCGGCGACAACGGGCGCCGGACCGCCGGGGGTCGCGTCAAAGAAGAAATCGTCCGCGCCCTGGCCGCCGGTGGCGTAGTCGTTGGCGCCGAGGATCAAGGTGTCGTCGCCCCGGCCGCCGTTGAGATAGTCGCGCATGATCGCGTCGCCGGACTCGTCGCCGCCGTAGAGCGTGTCGTTGCCGTTGCCGCCCTGGAGCACGTCGGCGCCCGCGCCGCCATTCAGGTAGTCGTCGCCGTTGCCGCCCTGCAGCCCGTCGTCGCCGTCGCCGCCGAAGAGCCTGTCGTCGCCACCGCCGCCAAAGAGCGAGTCATTGCCCTTGCCGCCCAGGAGCACATCGTCGTCCTGGCCGCCCCAGAGCTCGTCGTCGCCATCGCTGCCGATGAGTACGTCGTCGTCGTCCTCGCCATAGAGAAAGTCGTTGCCGGGGCCGCCGACAAGGGTGTCGTCGCCAGTCCCGCCGTGGAGGAAGTCGCTGCCGTCCTCGCCGAGGATGAGATCATCGCCGCCGTAGCCGCCCACCTGGTCGATGCCATCGCCGGCGGCGATCAGATCGTCCGCCGGCGTGCCGGCGATGATCTCGTTCTCGTCGCTGCCGGAGATCTCGTTGAATCCGGCCTCGGGGCCAGTGTCGTTCGCCTCCTCGGAAGCGCCTGCGTCGCCGGCCGTGTCGGTGCCCGCATCGGCGCCGATCTCTGCCTCGCCCGCCCCATCGCCGGCGCCGTCGAGGGCGGCGTCGTCGCCCGTTTCGCCTGCGATCGGATCGTTCTCGTCAGTGCCCAGGATCTCGTCGAGCGCGGTCTCGAAGCCTGCGTCGTCCGCCTCTCCGAAACTGCCCGGGTCGCCGGCCAGGTCGGTGCCCGCATCGGCACCGGAGTCCGCCTCGCCCGCACCTTCGCCTGCACCTTCGAGGGTGGCGTCGTCGCCCGTGTCGTCGGCGTTCGGATCGCTCTCGGTCCCGGTATCGGGGAGCAGATCGTTGCCATCCTCGTCGTAGGAGACATCGTCCACTTCGCCAAAGAAATCGCCGTCATCGGCGTAGAAGTCGTCCTCCGCGTCGTCGAAGACGTCGCCCGCCTCTTCGCCATCGTCGAGGTCGGCCTCCTCGTCCTCGTTAAGGCCGGCGTTGCCGTCCTCCGCCACGCCGCCCTCGTCGCCCCAGGGATCGGGCAGTTCTCCCGTCGTCTCCATCTCGCTGTTGAGGTCGTCGCCAGCCTGGTCTCCGCTGTCAAAGTCCTCGTCGTCGCCATCGAACTCCGACCCGAAATCCAACATCGATCCGAGCAGAATCGCACCGAAGATCCCTGCGGCAATCATCAACATGGAACGTCCCCCTTCGCACCGGGATTGAAGTCACCGCGGCGGCACCACCCGACCTTGGCCTGAACGACGCTACCGGGGTGGCGCTGGGGAATCGTTAATGCGGCCTGCAAAAGCCTGCAAAACAAGCAGAAATCGTGGCAGTTGGTTAACGCGGCGCTAAACGCGCGTATCGCCGGCGCCATCGCGGAAGAAGGGCAGGAAGCAGTCGAGCACCGCTTGCGGGTTCTCCTCCATGGCGAAATGGCCGGAGAGGCAGGAGGCGTCAGTCACTTCCGCAGCCCAGCGGCGCCAGAGCCGGGCCGGTTCGCCGATGCGAGCGGGAAATCCGTTCTCGGCCCAGAGGAATCGAAGCGGCACGCCGATCCTGCGCCCGGCGGCGCGATCGGCCTCGTCGAGGGCGCGGTCGATGCCGGCGCCGGCGCGGTAGTCGGCGCACATCGCGGCGATGCGCGCCGGCTCGCGGACCTGGGCGCGGTAGCTCTCGAGCGCCGCGGGCGGGAAGGCGTCGAGTGTCTTCCGCAGGGTCCAGCTCTTCAGCGTCCAGTCGATGTAGGCCACCGGGTCGGCGCCGATCATCCGCTCGGGCAGTGGCGCGGGCTGGGCGAGGAAGGTCCAGTGATAGGCGGCTAGCGCCAATTCGGAGTCCCAGGCGGCCCAGAAATCGGCGGTGGGCACGATCTCGATGATGCCGAGGCGGGAGGCGCGGTCGGGATGGTCGAGAGCGAGCCGGTAGGTGACGCGCGCGCCGCGGTCGTGGCCGAGGATCATCGCCCGCTCGAAGCCGAGCCTGTCCATCAGCCGCACCACGTCCTCGGCCATGGTGCGCTTGGAATAGGCGCGGTGCTCTGCGTCGTCGGGCGGCGCGTCGCTTCGGCCGTAGCCGCGCAGGTCGGGCACGATCACGCGGAACTCGCGCGCGAGGGCCGGCGCCACCCGCGACCAGCAGAGCGCGTTCTGCGGAAAGCCGTGCAGCAGGATCAGCGGCGCGCCGGTGCCGGCCTCGTGGACATTGAGCGTGATGTGTCCGACGTCGATTCGGCGCTCAGTGAAGCCGTCGATGGCGCTCATGGGAACACCTCCCCTGCCGCCAGCGTGGCGGCCGGGCGGCGCCGGCGCAAGGGGTCACGTCCAAGGCTCGGGCTGGCGGCCGTAGCCGATGTAGAGCGGGTGCCTCGGATGGCCGTCCTTGGAGAGCCCGAGGTGGTGCAGCGGCCGGCCGGTGGCGCGCAACAGCCGAGCGACCTCAGGGCCGCGGTGCAGGTGCGCGCCATGGGTGCCCCAGGCGCAGACGATGAGGTCGGCCCAGGAAGCGCTGTCGACGATCGCGGCATCGTTCCCGGCGCCGACGGGATCGGCCGCAGCCCTCATCTCGCGCGGGTCGGTGGCGCGGAAGGCGAAGATGTTGGTCACCCGGAAGGCGCCGAAGCCCAGCGCCCGCGCCCGCCGCTCGCAGCGCTCCACCGTGGGGTCGTTCTGCATCTCGGTGGCGGTCGAGGGGTTGAGCATGACGAAGAGCGCCCGCCGCCCGTCGGGTGCCCAGGTCCGGGTCAGGAGGTAACGGTAGCGCTCGCAGGGCGAGTAGACGGCTTCCGAGGCGGCATCGCCCTTCTGGTGGCAGCGGGTGATCATGCCTCTGCTTTGGCCGCAATCAGACGGAATCACAAGCCAGTGGCGCGTTAGGCAAGTGGTCAATTGACAACTTACGGCGTGAAGCCCATCCTCGGAGCCACAGCTGAAACCGGAGGGAGGCGAGCCATGATGCGAGCGACGATTGCGATTTCCCTTGCCCTCGCGGCCCCCGCGGCCTCAGCCGCGGAGATCACGGTGACGATGGCGGGCCAGACCTACGCGCCGGCCGAGATCACGGCGGCGGTGGGCGACACGCTCCTGTTCGTCAATGACGACGAGGTGGCGCACAACGTGTTCGTGCCGACGGCCGGCCACGCGCTCGACCTCGGCAAGCAGGATCCCGGCGCCGAGGCCAGCCTGACACTGCGCCGGGCCGGGCGCTTCGAGGTGGAATGCGTGCTGCACGAGGGCATGCTGACAGTGGTGGAGGTGACGCCATGAAACGCACAGGATCGGCCCTTCTCGCGCTCGCCGCGGCGCTCGCCGCGGGGGCGCTCCTCGCCGGGCCAGAGACGGTGAAGCTGCCGGCGGACTACCAGACCCGGTTCGTAAACTATCTCGACGTCGACCGGATGGACCGGAACCGGGTGAGGAAGATGTACGCGAACCCCGAGGCGTTGGAGGCCGCCGTGGCCGGCGAACCCCTGCCTGACGGCACGGTGCTGATCATGGAGGACCACGACGCAGTGCTCGGCACGGGCGAGCGGCCCGCCTTCGACGAGAACGGTCGGATGATCCCGCAGGAGGCCGTCGGAAACATCTTCGTCATGGAGAAGAACGCCGCCTGGACCACCGATAACGACAACTGGGACTACGCCTGGTACCTGGCCGACGGCTCGCCCAGGCCCGAGGCGGATTTCGCGGGCTGCTTTTCCTGTCACGCCAACCGCGCCGGGAGCGACTACAACTTCACGTTCTCGAAGTTCGTTTCCGACCAGGCGCCTTGACCGGAGCAGCGCCTTTTCCCCGCGGCCGGGCGGCGAGCCGCACCTTCAGGCTCGCTGCGCCCCCGGCATGCAGGGCGCGAAGCGCAGGGACCGCGCCCACCATGAAGGTCTCGACGTAAAGCGCGACCACGTCGTCCAGCCGCTCGGGCATCGGCATGCCGTAGATGTGACGGCGGATGCCGAGAAACACCATCGAGGCGTGCAGCATCATGACGAGCTCGCGCTCGCCCCGCATCGGCGGCAGCGCATCGGTGCCTGGCAGGCCGGCCTCCGCCCGGAGCCCGGCGATTGCCGGCAGGAACAGGTTGCGGGTGAGCGCGTGGCCGCGCCGCGCCGGCCAGGAGCGGCCGTCGAGACCGGCGCGGATGAAGAGCCGCATCCGCTCCTCGGTCGAGCCAGCGACGAACTCCGTATAGTAGGCGAGGAGCGCCGCCTGGATCGGCAGCGCCGGGTCGAGCCAGCTGCCTCCCCGCCGGGCCCCGCCCAGCGCCGCCTGCAGCGTCTGCTCGACGAGGTCGCCCTTCGAGGCGAAGTGCCTGTAGATCAGCGCCTGCGTCACTCCGAGCGCCCTCGCGATGTCGCGGGTCGAGCTGTGAAAGCCGTGCTCGGCGAAATGCCGCGCCGCGCGCGCCATCATCTCCGCCCGCCGCTCGCCGGCCGGCAGCCGCTGCCTCGGCGCCGCCGACCTGCCATCCGGCGAGGAGTTGCCTGCCTCCGCGACAGGTTCGGGTTGGCGCTTCGCGGGCATGTCCAAGTCTTACCGCAAGCGCCGGCGACCCGCCACCATTGCCCGGTGCTACCAGTTGAAGACGCGGTTCGGGTAGAGCTCGCCCGCCCGGTAACTGCCGACGGCCAGTGCCCTACCCTGGAACGAGGCCCAGGCCTCCCTGCCGTAGCGGACGTTGACGGCCAGCACCTCGCCGGGATTGCCGTTTCTGAGACGTGCCGCGCCTTCCGGCGTCGCCGTCACTTCGGGCAGGTCGGACAGGCCCTGTTCCAGCGGTAGCAGCAGCGCGTCGACCTCCGGGCTCCTGGCGAGGCGCTCGATCTCCTCGAGCGTGACCGCGGCTTCCACGTCGAACGGGCCGGACCACAGCCGGCGCAGGCTCTCGACATGGCCGAGGCAGCCGAGGGTCCGACCGAGGTCGCGGGCCACGGCACGGACGTAGCCGCCCTTGCCGCAGACCATCTCGAACTCGGCATGGTCGGGGTCGGGGCGGGCGACGAGGTGCAGGCTCTCGACCCAGAGCGGACGGGGGGCGAGCGTGACCTCCTCGCCTTCGCGGGCGAGGTCGTAGGCGCGCGCGCCTTCGATCTTCACCGCCGAGAACCGGGGCGGAACCTGCATGATCTCGCCGCAAAAGCCGTGCAGCGCCGCCGCGATCTCGGCGTCCGTGGGCCGGCTCTCGGAGGTGGCGATCACCTGGCCTTCGGCATCGTCGGTGTCGGTGGCCGCGCCCCATCGCACCGTGAAGCGGTAGCACTTGAGCGCGTCGGTCACGAAGGGGATGGTCTTCGTCGCCTCGCCGAGCGCAACCGCCAGCAGCCCGGTGGCGGCGGGATCGAGCGTTCCGGCATGGCCCGCCTTTTTCGCTTCGAAGGCCCAGCGCACCTTGTTGACGACGGCGGTGGAGGTGAGTCCCGCGGGCTTGTCGATGACGAGCCAGCCGGAGATGTCGCGCCCCTTGCGGCCTCGGGCCATGGCAGCCTCCCCCGGAAAGCGTCGCCTGCTAGCGCGGTGCGGTCAACCGGTCAACCGGCCGGCGCGGCGAGGCCGACGATCGGCCCCATCGGGAAGCCGAGGTCGGAGCGGCCGAGCTCGGGCGCGTGGAGCCGCGAGACCCGGCCGTCGAAGTAAAGCGCGTTGGGGGTGCCGAGGCCGTCGCGGAAGAGGCGCGCGAACTCGTGGAAGCTGACCGGGGCGTCGGAGATCGCGAACAGGGCGCGAAGGCCGTCGACGCTGACGCCGACGCCGTTCCTGAGGAAGCGCGAGGTGCTGTCGGGCAAGAAGCGGGGATGCAGCGCGCCGTCGATCACCAGCATCGGGCCGGATTGGGTGGCGTAGCGGCATTCCGGCGGCGCCGCCGCGAAGGCGCGGCTCTCGACCACCGCGAAGCCGCCTCCGCGGATGCAGAAGACGCCGTTCGGCAGCATTCCGAAGTTGCCGGGCCCGGGGCTGGTAATCAGCCGCTGCGCCTCCTCGCCGTTTTCGAGATAGAGACCCACCGGCTGCCGGTCGGGGTGATACATGCCGGCGTTCATCGCGAAGACCAGCGCCCTGCCCTCTGCGGCGAGCCCCTCATCCACCCGCTCGAAGGTGCCGTAGGGGCGGCCGTCGGGGGCGGTGAGGAAGAGCCTCAGGTCATCCTCGGCCGCGACCTCGCAGACGGTGTAGCCGCGGCCCTCGTGCGCGACCTCGCGGCAGGCGGCCTCGGCGGCGCCGGCGGCGACGAGCGCCGCGAGCGCGAGCTCAAGTCTCGGGATCATCGGGGGCCTCGAGGTCGCGGCGGACCTTCTCGTCGGCGAACATCCGGCGGGTGTCGTCGAGCCGGTCGAAGCTTTCGTCGAGTACGAAGCGCAGGTCGGGGGTGAACTTGAGCGTGAGCGCGCGCGACACGGCGCGCTTCAGCTCGCCCCGGTTGCGGTTGAGGAGCGCGAGCGCCCGGTCGCGCTGGCCGCCGCCGAGCGGCAGCACGTAGGCGGTGGCGATCTTGAGGTCGGGCGAGGCGCGGACCTCGGCGACGGTGATCGAGATCCGGTTCAGCTCGGGGTCGTGGACCGCGCCGCGCTGGAGCGCCTCGGCCAGCGCGCGCCGGATCAGCTCGCCGACGCGGAGCTGGCGTTGCGAGGGGCCAGGCCCTTGGGAGAAGCGGGAACGTGCCATGGGCCGGGAGATACGCCCACGGCGCGCGCCGGGCAAGCCGGGCTTTGCCTGGAGCGGCGCGATCGGCTAAGGGGAGCCGACCTGAGGAGGGGCCGATATGAGCGAACTGCCGGGCATCGTGGTGACAGGGGCGTCGGGCCGGATGGGGCGGATGCTGGTCAGGACCGTGCTGGACAGCGGCAAGGCGCGGCTCGCCGCCTGCATCGAGCGCGCCGGGCACGCGTGGATCGGCCAGGACGTGGGTGTGGCGATGGGCGGCGCGGAGATCGGCGTGACGGTGACCGACGATCCGGTCGAGGCCTTCGTCGACGCCCAGGCGGTGCTCGACTTCACCGCGCCGGCGGCGACGGTGGCGTTCGCGGGGCTCGCGGCGCAGGCAAGGGCGGTGCACGTGATCGGCACCACCGGGCTTTCCGAGGCCGACCTCGCGAAGCTCGCTCCTGCTGCGCGGCACGCGGTCATCGTGCGGGCCGGGAACATGAGCCTCGGGGTCAACCTCCTGGTGCAGCTTACGAAGAAGGTGGCGGCGGCATTGGACGAGGACTTCGACATCGAGATCGTCGAGGCGCATCACGGCAAGAAGGTGGACGCGCCCTCGGGCACCGCGCTGATGCTGGGCGAAGCGGCCGCCTCGGGGCGCGGGGTCGACCTTGCCAAGGTCGCCGACCGAGGCCGCGACGGGATGACCGGGGCGCGCGAGCGCGGCCATATCGGTTTTTCGGCGATCCGCGGCGGCGACATCGTCGGCGAGCACGACGTGATCTTCGCCGGCCCCGGCGAGCGGGTGGTCCTCCGCCACATGGCGACCGACCGGGCGATCTTCGCCCGCGGAGCCCTGCGGGCGGCGCTCTGGGGGCAGGAAAAGAAGCCCGGGCAGTACGACATGATGGACGTGCTGGGGCTTTAGGCCGCCCCAGGCCAGACCACCAGGGGGCGGCGGGATTGCACGGCCGGTCCCCACGGGCGCTGCCCGGGGCAGCGCACTGCTCCCGGCTGCTGCGGCCGGGGCCCTGGTCCTGGAGGACACCGGAAGCCTCGGGTGACGCCCCGGGGCCGCTTCTTCTGAACTGCCGCCTCACTCCGCGGATACCCGGACAGCGTGGGAAACTGTCTGTTCGGACTGTCGCAACGACTTCGGATTGCAGATGCCCCGATCCGGGAAGCGCGCGACGTTTCCGGTTGGGCCGGGGACCGAGCGACGACCCGGTCGATTCCGACGGAACCTGCTGCAAGGCCTTTACAGCCGGCCTAGTCAGCCTCGATCGGGTGAAGGCTGCCGGCGGAGGCGCGACCAGACACGCACCGGATCTCGGAAACGTCGAGGATCCGGCAAGCGGCAATTCAATCCGGAGGCGGGTGCGCTTTCGGATCTCGCTCCCGTCCCGCCGCCGTCCCATTCATCTTCCGTTAATCTTGATTTTGCTACCCCGAACTCCTGTGGGCTGTATGACCAGCGTGTTTGAGTACGAGTGATTGGCTGGGCGCAGGGGCGCCCGGGTGTGCGAGGAATGGCCGAGATCAAAGCCCGTTTGCAGGACCCGCCGACACGCGGTCTCGCGCGTGGCAGAAATACCCAGGACTCAGGAATGGGCTCGGTCAGGTGGCCGGGCGCCTCATGCCGTGTATTGCAGTGCCCTGCCTTGGCCGCGTCAGCGCGCCCGGTGACTGGAAGGACCGATGCGCCCGCGCGGCAGATCCGCGTCTGGAAGGCTGCCCGTCGTTGGGAGCGGCTGCTCTCTTCACCTGCTGCGGATCGCGTCGAAAGCGGTTTGCGTCCCGGGGCAGGCTCGTGCCTGCGGCTTGGTCACGCCCGGAGCGGGTCCTTCGTTCGGCGGCCGGGGTCGGCACGGGGGATTTGGCTCGCAGGGGAAGCAACTGAACGATCACCGGCCAGGTGATCCACTGGGGGCCCAAGTGGCCGCGTCGTTAGCGAGGTGTCATGTTATGAGTTACGTGGAAAAGATGAACGCCCTTGCCGGAGCGCGAGATCTTCTTGGCGTCGGTCTTCGGGCGAGCGCCGAGGATTTGCACGCCGCGTGGAAGCGCGTCGCGTTCGAAACCCACCCTGACCGGAACAACGGTTCACGCCAGGCGTTCGACCGCGCCAAGGCCGCCTACGCTCTTCTGGTGGGGGATGAGCCCGGCACTCGTCCGCGCCCGGAGAGCGGACGGAGAGGCTCCCATCGGCCAAAGGTCACCGTGCGCGCCGCCAAGCTCTCCCGTGACGCCATCGAGGCCTGCGCGAGGATGTTCGGCGAGCGAAACCGTTCCTGGGAGGCTGCGCCGAGCGCCAACGTGATCCATCTCGATGCCGGCGGGCGCCACGGCACGGCAGCCGGCCTTACGGCCACCGATCACGTGCCGACGGCTGTCGAGCGCGAGGGGCGCGATCTGACCTTCATCGTCCCGTGCGCCCTGTCCGAGGGCCTAAACAGGGTCTCGCTTCCGAGCGCCGAGTTCCGCGACAGGCGGAAGGTCACGCCCAAGATCGTCGTCTTCCGCGTGGACAGATCGGGCACCGGAACGATCATGATCCCGCCGGAGATCCTGCAGAGCGTGGTTCCGGGCGCGAGAAGCGTGAAGATTCGTTTTGCCGGAACGGGTACCGAGGAGGAGGCACGGCCACAGACTGGCACGTGAGACCGTCGCGCCCGATCCTCCTGCAGTTCGCAAGTGCCGTTCCGGCGTCACCCCGGGTTGCGGGCACCGTGGAGCCTTGCGATTGCCGGCTTGCTCGGGCGTCCGAACCGCGGGAGGGGCAGGGCTGCTTTCGCGCTCAGGAAGCCCGCTTCTTTCGCACCGGAAACTCTTGGCGGAGCCGCCTTCCGTTCGATCCGCCACCTCGGTTCTTGGGCGGGAGCGGGATTGCTCATGCTATGCCCCGAAGGCTCGCGGCAGGTTCGATGAAGCGATCAGATCAATAATCTGCATCGCTTCGGGAGTGGTAGCTCGATCGCGAGTGAAGCGACGGGCGTCGATGCCTAGGCATTTGCCAGGACCAGTGTCGCTCGCCGCGCATTTCGCGCCGACGATCCCGCTGTCGGTGCCGCGCAACGGCTTCCACGCACTGGCCTCTTGGAGCCTTCTCGGCGGGCCGAAGTTGGGGGCCTCCACATCGCGATCTTCCCCGTCCCCCGGCCGCGGAGATCTTCTGGAACGTCTCGGATAGCACCGCGCTGGTGATCCGGCTCCATGTGACCCTCGCCGCGCTCGTGGGGACGGTCGCGTAGCACGGGCTTGGCCTCGCCGCTGTGCTGGGCGTGACGCTGCTCAGGGGGACCGGGACCCCAGCACGCCGGAGGTTAGCAGCCGGCCTTGGGCGGCGTGGCGCGAGAGCCAAAGGCCGGGCTGTCAGAAATCAACCGCGATACCCTTCTTCTCCCAGTCGCCGTAGCGCACGGGCTCCGGGCCCTCGCGGCCGCCGAGCTCGGGCGGCAGGTCGAGGGCCTTGGCCGTCTTGCGGCGCGCCTCGGCCTCGGCCAGGGCGCGGCGGGCCTCGGGCGTGAGGTCGTTCCGGGCGTCGGGCGGGGTGGCGGGCATCGAGCTTCTCCTTGTGGGAGGCAGGGGGCTTGATATACCCCCCTCGGGCTTCCGGGCAAGGAGGGGCGCATGGGCGAGGGCGGCGGGGCGGCGCGGCGGGCGGCGGTGGCGCTTCTCGATGCCGTCCTGGGCGAGGGCCGGGCGCTTTCGGAGCTGACCGCGCCGGGCGGGCCGCTGTCGTGGCTTTCCGATCCCGGAGAGCGGGCGCGGGCGCAGCGGCTGGCGGTCGAGACGCTGCGGAATATCGGCCGGGCCGACCGGGTGCTGAAGCCGCATCTGCGGAAAGCGCCGCCCCTGACGGTGCACAACATCCTCAGGGTCGCCACGGTGGAGATGCTGGAGCTCGGTGCGGCGCCGCACGGGGCGGTTAGCGTGGCGGTCGGGCTGGCGCGGTCCGGGCGGCGGACGGGGCATGCCGCCGGGCTGGTCAACGCGGTCCTGCGGAAGGTTTCTGGGTCGGGGGAGGACTGGGCGCGGCTCGGGCCGCAGGAACTGCCGGGCTGGCTCCGGGGCCGGCTGCTCTCGGCCTACGGCGCCAAGGCGGTGGCGGCGGTCGAGCGGGCGCACGCCGCCGGCGCTTCGCTCGACCTCACTCCGAAGGACGGCGACGCGGGCGGGCTGGCGGCGCGGCTGGGCGGCTTGGCGCTGCCGACGGGCAGCGTGCGGATGCCCGGGCGCGCGCAGGTAACGGCGCTGGCGGGCTACATCGAGGGCGACTGGTGGGTGCAGGACGCCGCCGCCGCGCTGCCGGCGCGGATCCTGGCGCCCAGGCCTGGCGAGCGGGTGGCCGACCTCTGCGCCGCGCCCGGGGGCAAGACCCTGCAGCTTGCGGCGGCGGGCGCCGAGGTGACGGCGGTGGACGCCTCGCCCGAGCGGATGGCGCGCCTGACCGAGAACCTCGTGCGCACGGGGCTGAAGGCGAAAACGGTGGTGGCCGACGTGCTCGACTGGGCGCCGGAGTCGGTGCCGCAGGCGATCCTGCTCGACGCGCCGTGCACCGCGACCGGCACCATCCGCCGGCATCCGGAGCTGCCGTTCATCCGCTCGGGGGCGGACGTGAAGCCGCTGGCGGACCTGCAGGCCCGGATGATCGACCGGGCGCTGTCGCTGCTGCCGCCCGGCGGGCGGCTCGTCTTCTGCACCTGCTCGCTCCTGCCCGAGGAGGGCGAGCGGCAGGTGGCGGCGGCGCTGGCCCGGCACCCGGGGCTCGCCGCCGATGCTGCGGCGCTGCTGGTGCCGGGCGTCGATCCGACCTGGGCGACGGAAGAGGGCGGCCTCCGCCTGCGTCCGGACTACTGGCCCGAGGCGGGCGGCATCGACGGCTTCTACATCGCGCTCCTGAGGAAGACCGGATGAGCGCGCATCGGGCGGGTGACAACACTTTCCGGCCATGGCTATGATGCGCCTTGGGGCGATCGCACAGGGCGGATACCTCCGAACGGGCACCTGAGACACATGGCAGGCGCTGAACCATCCGGGCCGCGAGAGGCAGGGCGCGCGCGCTGGGCGACGGCGCTGCACGTCCGGCTGGCGGGGCTTGCGGCTCCGGCCGGCGGCTTCGTTTCGCAGCCAGAGCCGCGCACCATCGGCAGCCACGCCCGCGGCCGGCAGCTCTCGGCGGGGAACTTCCTCTTCGCCGGGCGGCTCGTCGAGGCGCGGGACACCTTGATCTGGGACCTCGCGGCGCCGAACGCGGCGTTTGCGGCCGAGGCGCAGGGCTCGGCCTGGCTCGACGACCTGGCCGCTACCGGCGACCTCGCGGCTCGCCGCCGCGCGCAGGACTGGGTCTGGAGCTGGATCGAGCGCTACAGCAAGGGTGGCGGCCCGGGCTGGGCGCCGGAGTTGGTGGCGCGGCGGCTGATGCGCTGGATCAACCACGCGCCGTTCCTGCTGGCGGGCCGGGACGAGGCGCAGCAGCGCGCCTTCTACGCCTCGCTGGCGCAGCAGACGGTCTACCTGGCGCGTCGCTGGAAGGTCGCGGCGCCGGGGTTGCCGCGGTTCGAGGCATTGACCGGCATGATCTGCGCGGGGCTGGCGCTGACCGGCATGGAGGACCGCGCCCAGCCGGCGATCGCGGCGCTCGCCGAGGAATGCGAGCAGGGGATCGACGCCGGCGGCGGGATCCCCACGCGCAATCCCGAAGAGCTGCTGAACGTGCTGACCCTGCTCACCTGGGCCGTGGCGGCCCTGACCGAGGCGGGGCGGGCGCCGCCGAGGAAGCTGATGGCGGCGGTGGAGCGGGTCGTGCCGTCGCTCAGGGCCTTGCGCCACGCCGATGGCGGTTTGGCGCGGTTCCACGGCGGCGGGCGCGGCCCCGAGGGTCGGCTCGAGAAGGCGCTGGCCGCCTCGGGCGTGCGGTCGCCGCCGGGCCACGGGCTGGCGATGGGCTTCGCCCGGCTCGCGGCGGGGCGCACCAGTGTGATCGTCGACGCCGCGGCGCCGCCGCGGCGGGCGGCCTCCTACAACGCCCACGCCTCGACCCTGGCCTTCGAGCTGACCTCGGGGCGGCGGCCGCTGATCGTGAATTGCGGCTCGGGGCTGTCGTTCGGCGAGGAATGGCGGCGGGCCGGGCGCGCGACGCCGTCGCATTCGGCGCTCTGCGTCGCCGGACTGTCCTCGGCGCGGCTCGGAGCGCCCAAGATCGTCGGCGGCATGGCGCTGGAGCCCCTTGTCGATGGGCCGGCCGACGTCTGGGCCGAGCGCGGCGAGGGCGACGGCGAGCACCGCTATTCGCTGAGCCACGACGGCTGGCTGGCCACCCACGGGCTGACCTGCTTCCGCGAGCTTGCGCTCACGACCGACGGCCGCGCCCTCGGCGGCGAGGATTCGCTGCTGGCGATCTCGCCAGAGGAGCGGCGGATCTTCGACTACGCGATGGACGAGGTGAAGCTCGGCGGGATCCCGTTCTCGGTGCACTTCCACCTGCACCCCGACGCCGACCCCGAGCTCGATCTGGGCGGCAAGGCGGTGTCGATCGCGCTCCGCTCGGGCGAAATCTGGGTGTTCCGGCACGACGGCATGGCGGAGCTGTCGCTCGAGCCGTCGGTGTACCTGGAGAGCGGAAGGCTGAACCCGCGGCCGACGCAGCAGATCGTGCTGGCGGGGCGGGTGATGGATTACGCGGGCCACGTGAGCTGGACCTTGGCGAAGGCTCTGGATACTCCGTCCAATCTCCGCGATGTGGAGGTCGCGGACCCTCTGGCCGAACGCTGAAAGGACCTGCCCATGACCGACCCGGTTGCGCTGAAGCGCGCGCTTCTTTCCGTTTCCGACAAGACCGGGCTTCTCGACCTCGCCCGGGCACTGGCGGCGCGGGGCGTGGAGCTGGTCTCGACCGGCGGCACGGCGCGGGAGCTCAGGGGCGCGGGGCTGAAGGTCGCCGACGTGGCCGAGCTGACCGGGTTTCCGGAGATGATGGACGGGCGGGTGAAGACCTTGCACCCGAAGGTGCACGGCGGGCTCCTGGCCTTGCGCGACGATGCCGGGCACCGGGCGGCGATGGAGGCGCACGGGATCGCCCCGATTGACCTTCTGGTCGTCAATCTCTACCCGTTCGAGGCCACCGTGGCGAAGGGCGCGGACTACGCCGAGGCGGTGGAGAATATCGACATCGGCGGCCCGGCGATGATCCGCGCGGCGGCGAAGAATCACGGCCACGTGGCGGTGGTGGTGGACCCCGAGGACTACCCGAAGCTCCTCGGCGAGCTCGAGCACCACGACGGCGCCACTTGCCTGAAATTCCGCAGAAGTCTCGCCGAACGTGCCTATGCCCGCACCGCGGCCTACGACGCGGCGGTCTCGGGATGGCTGGCCGGCGCGATCGGCGAGGAGACGCCGCGGCGGCGGGCCTTCGCGGGTGTGCTGGCGCAGCCGCTGCGATACGGCGAGAACCCGCACCAGCGGGCGGCCTTCTACCGCGACGGCTCGGCCCGGCCCGGCGTCGCCACGGCACGCCAGTGGCAGGGCAAGGAGCTCTCCTACAACAACATCAACGACACCGACGCCGCCTTCGAGCTGGTCGCCGAGTTCCCCGCCGCGGAAGGCCCGGCCTGCGCCATCATCAAGCACGCCAATCCCTGCGGCGTGGCGCAGGGCGAAACGCTGGTGGAGGCCTACCGGCGCGCCTACGACTGCGACCGCACCTCGGCCTTCGGCGGCATCGTGGCGCTGAACCGCCCGCTCGACGGGGCGACGGCGGAGGCGATCTCGAATATCTTCACCGAGGTGGTGATCGCGCCCGGCGCCGACGATGCGGCACAGGAGGTGTTCGCGGCTAAGAAGAACCTCAGGCTCCTGACCACCGACGGCCTGCCCGACCCGGCCGCGCCGGGGCTCGCCGTCCGGCAGGTGGCCGGCGGCTTCCTGGTGCAGGACCGCGACAACGGGCGGCTTGCACCGGACGGCCTGAAGGTCGTGACCAAGCGGACGCCAGGTGCGGCGGAGATTGCCGACTTGCTCTTCGCCTGGCGGGTGGCCAAGCACGTGAAGTCGAACGCCATCGTCTACGCGAAAGGCGGCGGCACGGTGGGGATCGGGGCTGGGCAGATGAGCCGGGTCGATTCGACGAGGATCGCGGCGCGGAAGGCCGAGGACATGGCCGAGGCGCTGGGACTTTCCGAGCCGCCGACCAAGGGCTCGGTGGTCGCCTCCGACGCCTTCTTCCCGTTCCCCGACGGGCTCCTGACCGCCGCCGACGCCGGCGCCACGGCGGTGATCCAGCCCGGCGGCTCGGTCAGGGACGACGAGGTGATCGCCGCCGCCGACGCGGCCGGGCTCGCGATGGTCTTCACCGGAATGCGGCACTTCCGGCACTGACGGAGCGGCGGGCGAGGCGGACGACGGCGCGTGCGGCCGCGCGGAACGCCCCTTTCGCGATGCGAGCGGCCTCCTGCCCTTGCAGACGGCGCGCGGCGCGTTCCTTGCACTCGGCGATCTCGGAAGCGCGGCGGAAGATCTGGTCCTCGCGGCGGGTCATCTTTTCCATCCTTCTCTTCGGCTTCGATTGAGACAGGATGCGCGCCGGGGCGGCGCAAGTCCTTCAGGCCCGGTCCAGACTACGTCCAGAGACCGTCCATTCATGTTAAGGTCAGCTGCAAGGGTCTGGATCTGCGGGCGGAATGACGGGCGGGATACTCATTTTCAGCGACAGCCGGATCGACCTCGCGAGGGGCGAACTGAGACGGCAAGGTTCAACGGTTCCGGTTGAGCCGCAGGTGCTGGATGTGATCGTGTTCCTGGCCTCGAACCCCGGCCGCGTGGTCAGCCGCGACGAAATGATTGCCGGGGTCTGGAACGGGCGGATCGTGTCGGACTCGGCGATCTCGACCCGGATCAATGCCGCGCGCGCGGCCCTAGGCGACGATGGCGCTGCGCAGAATGTGATCCGGACCGTTCCGCGCCGGGGATACCTGTTCGTTCCGGAGGTGACGATGGAAACGGCGGCCGATGCGGATGAACGCACGACCGGGCCAGCAAGGCGCCCGGCGCTGCCGGCCAGGCCCTCGGTCGCGGTGCTGCCGTTCCAGAACATGTCGGGCGACCCCGAGCAGGCCTATTTCTCCGATGGCATCACCGACGACATCATCACCGACCTGTCGCGTTACAGCGAGTTGTTCGTCATCGCCCGGCATTCGAGCTTCGCCTACCGGGACACCTCGACCCCGCCGCGCGAGATCGCCCGCGAGCTCGGCGTGCGCTACCTCGCCGAGGGCAGCGTGCGGCGCGCCGGCAACCGTGTGCGCGTGACAGCACGGCTGATCGACCCCCATGCCGGCAACGAACTCTGGGCCGAGCGTTTCGACCGCGACCTGACGGACATCTTCGAGGTGCAGGACGAGATTACCGCGGTAATCGTCAACACTCTGGCCGGGCAGATCGCGCGGCAGCACTACCTGAGGGTGCTCGCCGAGGGGCCGGAGGCGACCGACGCCTACGATCATGCGCTGAAGGCGATGGAGCACGCCTGGCGGGTGACGCCCGAGGACAACGACCTGGCGCGCGAGGAGGCGGGGAAGGCGGTCGCGATCGACCCGAGCCTGGCGAGGGCGCACGCGATCCTGGCGCTGAGCCACATCAACGAGGCCAACAACTTCTGGGTCGCGGACCCATCGGAGTCGTTCCAGCGAGCCCACCGCGCGGCGAGTGACGCGGTCGCCGCCGATCCGCGCGACCCCTGGGCTCACGCGATGCTGGGTATCGCCGAGCTGTGGCTGCGCCGTGGCGCCGAGCGGTCTCTCGCCTCGATGCGGCGTGCGCTTGAGCTGAACCCGGGCAATGCCCATTTCCGCGGGCTTCACGCCTATGTTCTGGGCTATGTCGGTCAGCCCAAGGCGGCGCTGGAGGAGCTCGAGATCGCCGCGCGCGAGAGTCCGCACCACCTTGCGGTGTTCGACGGGTTCCGCAGCCGGGCACTTTTGCTGATCGGCCGGATTGAGGAAGCGCTGCCGTTCGCGCAACGGGTGGTCGCGGAGATGCCGCGTCATTCGAACGCACTGGCCTTCCTCGCCGTCGCCTTCGCAGCGGCGGGGCGTCTGGAGGAGGCCCGCGAGACCGTCGCCCGGCTCAGCGAGTCCAATCCGCACTATCGGCTTGCCGTGGCGCGCCGGTTCCTGCCCTACGAGCGGCCCGAGGACCTGGCGTTCATGACCGGCATGCTCGAGCGGGCCGGCTTGCCCGAGTGACGGCGCGGACGTGAGCCCGCGCCCCTTTCCTCCCGGCTCCGGGCCGGGTAAACGCCGGGCGCAGGCGAGACGAGATGAGGCAGGGCATGCGCCGGATGTTCGCAATCGGGGCCGCGGTCTTCGTACTGGACCAGCTGACGAAGTACTACGTGGTCCATCACCTGCGGCTCGCCGAGCGGCTGGCGATCGACGTCGTTCCGCCGTTCCTCAACCTGCGCATGGCCTGGAACCGGGGTGTCAACTTCGGGCTTTTCGCCAACGATGCCGAGACCATGCGCTGGGTGCTGATCGCGCTGGCGCTGGCGATCTCGGCCTGGGTGACGCTCTGGGTCCGGCGGCAGCCGCATTCGCGGGTGGTGCTGGCGGCGGCGGGGCTGCTGGTGGGCGGTGCAATGGGCAACGTGGTCGACCGGCTCAGCTACGGCGCGGTTGCCGATTTCCTCAACATGTCCTGCTGCGGCATCGACAACCCCTTTGCCTTCAACGTGGCCGACGTGGCGATCTTTCTCGGCGCGGTGGGGCTGGTGATCTTTGCCGGGCGGGAGAAGACCCCGTGACGCGCCCGGTCCAATCGGATAAACGGGGGCGGAGCGGGAAGCGGAGGCAGGGCATGCGGCACGCTTGGGTGGCGGTTCTGATCGCGGCGGGGCTGGTTTCGGCCTGCGCCCGCGACCGCGAGCCGCAGCTCCTGAACATCCGTACGACCACGCCCGACGAGTTCGGCATCCTGCCGACGAAGCCGTTGGAGGCGCCCGCGGACTACACCGCCTTGCCCGCGCCGACGCCCGGTGGCGCCAACCGGGTCGATCCCGCGCCGCACGCCGATGCCGTGGCGGCCCTGGGCGGCAACCCCGCGGCGCTGGCGCGGACCGGGATCCCGGCTGCCGACGGCGCGCTCTTTCGCCACGCTGCGCGCTACGGCACGACGCCGGGCATCCGCCCGGAGCTGGCCGCCGCAGACCTGGAATACCGCCGCGCCAACGACGGCAGGCTCCTGGAGCGGGTGTTCAACGTGAACGTCTATTTCCGCGCCTACGAGCCGATGAGCCTAGACCAGCACGCCGAGCTGGAGCGCTGGCGGCTCCTCGGCGTGCGCACGCCCTCGGCCCCGCCCGACCCCGAGGTCGAGTACTGAGACCCATCACTTCCGCGCCAGCGCGGCTTGAATGTGCGCGAGGGCCGCGTACTTTCTCCCCGACACTTCGAAGGAGGACGACGATGCGCCAAAGCCTTCTTGGCCTCGCTCTGGCGATGCTGCCGGCCTTGCCGGTGGCCGGGCAGGAGGTGACGAGCTTCGCGCTGGAGAACGGTCTTCAGGCGGTGGTGATCGAGAACCACCGCGCCCCGGTCGCGGTGCACATGCTCTGGTACCGGGTCGGCGCCGCCGACGAGCCGCCGGGCAAGTCGGGGATTGCGCATTTCCTCGAGCACCTGCTGTTCAAGGGCACTGACGAGCGCGCCGCCGGCGAGTTCTCCCAGATCGTGGAGCTGAACGGCGGCTCCGACAACGCCTTCACCTCGTGGGACTACACCTCGTATTTCCAGCGCGTCGCCGCCGACCGGCTCGAGCTGATGATGGAGCTCGAGGCCGACCGGATGCGCGACCTGCAGATGTCGGAGGCCGACGTGGCGACCGAGCGCGACGTGATCCTCGAGGAGCGCAACCAGCGGATCGAGAACGACCCGGGCGCGCTTTTCATGGAGCAGAGACGGGCGGCACAGTATCTCAACCATCCCTACGGCATCCCGATCATCGGCTGGCGGCACGAGATGGAGGCGCTCGGACACGACGACGCGCTCGACTTCTACCGCCGCTACTACGCGCCGAACAACGCGATCCTGGTCGTCGCCGGCGATGTCGATCCCGCGGAGGTGCGGCGGCTCGCCGAGAGACATTACGGGCCGCTCGAGCCTTCGGCCGGCCTGGCGGAGCGGGTGCGCCCCGCCGAGCCGCCGCAGCTTGCCGAGCGCCGGGTGCCGTTCGCCGACCCGCGCGTCGCGCAGCCATACGTCACCCGCAGCTACCTCGCCCCCGAGCGCGACCCCGGCGAACAGGAAAAAGCGGCGGCGCTGACCTTTCTGGCCGAGATCCTCGGCGGCAACGGCGCCACCTCGGTCCTCGGCCGCAAGCTGCAGTTCGAGAGCCAGGTGTCGATCTACACCGCCGCGTTCTACGACGGCACATCGTACGACGACGGCAGCTTCGGGCTCGCCGTCGTCCCGGCCGAGGGCGTGAGCCTCGCCGAGGCCGAGGCGGCGATGGACAAGGCGGTGGCCGAGTTCCTCGAAGAGGGGATCGACGACGCCCAGTTCGAGCGGATCAGGTTTCAGATCCGCGCCGCCGAGATCTACGCCCAGGACGACATCCAGGGCCTGGCCCGGCGCTATGGCGAGGGACTGACCTCGGGGCTGACGCTGGAGGACATCGAGGCCTGGCCCGAGGTGCTCGACCGGGTGACCAAGGAAGAGGTGATGGCGGCTGCGGCCGAGATCTTCGATCGTCGCCGCTCGGTGACCGGCTGGCTGATGGAAGCTGGTGGCGGGGAGGTGATGCAATGATCCGGGCACTTGTCGCGGGCCTCGCTGCGGTCTGGCTGGCGCTGCCGGCGCGGGCGGCGGTGGAGATCGTGGAGGTCACCTCGGAAGGCGGCGTCACCGCCTGGCTGGTCGAGGAGCACTCGATCCCGTTCGTGGCGCTCGACATCCGCTTCAAGGGCGGCGCCAGCCTCGATGCCGAGGGCAAGCGCGGCGCGATCCACCTGATGACGGCCCTCCTCGAGGAGGGCGCGGGCGAGCGCGACGCGCGCGCCTTCGCCGCCGAGGCCGAGGCTCTGGCGGCGCAGTTCAGGTTCGACGTCTACGACGACACGCTCCTGGTCTCGGCCTCGATCCTGACCGAGACCCGCGACGCCTCGGTGGAGCTCCTGCGCTCGGCGCTGACCGAGCCGCGGTTCGACGCCGACGCGGTGGAGCGGGTGCGCGGGCAAGTCCTGTCGATCATCCGTTCGGATGCGACCGACCCCAATTCGATCGCCTCCGAGCGCTTCGACGCGCTGGCCTTCGGCGAGCATCCCTACGGCTCGTCGCGGAACGGCACCCTCAAGAGCGTGGCGGCGCTCAGCCGCGACGACCTTCTGGCTGCGAAGGACCGGGTAATGGCGCGCGACCGGATCCACGTGGCGGCGGTGGGCGACATCACTGCGGAGGAGCTCGGGCCGCTGCTCGACCGGCTGCTCGGCGGATTGCCGGCGGAGGGCGCGGCGCAGCCGGGGCGCGCCGAGGTGCGGCTCGATGGCGGCGTCCACCTCGTGCCGTTCGAGACGCCGCAATCGGTGGTGATCTTCGGCCACGAAGGCATCGAGCGCTTCGATCCCGACTTCTTCGCGGCCTATGTGCTGAACCAGGTGCTGGGCGACCAGGGCTTCAGCTCGCGGCTGATGACCGAGGTGCGCGAGAAGCGCGGCCTGACCTATGGCATCGGGTCCTATCTCCTGCCGATGGACCATGCCGAGCTCTATCTCGGCCAGTTCGCCTCGGCCAACGAGCGGGTGGCCGAAGCGATCGAAGTGGTGCGGGCGGAATGGGCCCGGGCCGCCGCCGAGGGGGTGACGGCGGAGGAGCTGGAGATGGCCAAGACCTACCTCACGGGTTCCTACCCGCTGCGCTTCGACGGCAACGCCAACATCGCCGGCATCCTTTCGGGGATGCAGGCCGAGGGCTTGCCGATCGATTACGCCGAGACCCGCAACGACCAGGTCGAGGCGGTGACTCTGGAGGACGTGCGCCGGGTGGCGGCGCGGCTGCTCAGGCCCGAGAAACTGACCTTCGTGGTTGTAGGCAGCCCGGTGGGGCTCGAAGCCTCGAACTGAGCTTGCCGGGCCTTCGGCGGGGCGCCTATCCTCGGCGGCCATCGGGAGGAGGCCGGCGCCCGTGGAAACCGTGCTTCTCGTCGATACCGCGTTTCGCGGCGCCGCCGCGGGCTTCGCGTTGCTCCTGACCGGCTTCGCGTCCCTCCGGCTGCCGCGCGGCGGGCTCGGCGCGGCGCTGGCGCTCCTCGGCCTCGGGCTTGCCGCCTACGCGCTGGTCTCCGCCCCGTCGGCGGCGCGGCTCGCCGGGCCGGCGGAGCCGGCGCTTGTGCTCCTCGCGGTGGCCAATCCGGCGCTGATGTGGTGGGCGGGGCTTGAGCTCTTCGAGGCGAACCGGGCGTTCAGGCGGGCCGGTCCGGCCGCGGCCCTCGGGCTCGTCGGACTCTACCTGTTCGACGTCGGTGCGGCGGACATCGCACGCCAGGCGCTCGCCGCGACGTTCTACCTGCACGTGCTCTACATCGCCGCAAGCGGCGCCGGGGGCGACCTGGTCGCGTCGCGCCGGCGCCTGCGCGGGGCGCTGGTCGGGCTCGTCGCCTTCGCCGGGCTCGGCGTGCTTGCGGTCGAGGCCGGGCTCGGGCCAGGCCTCGACGCGCCGGCGTTGCAGCTCGCCCAGGCCACCCTCCTGGCGCTGCTCCTGGCCGCCTTCCTGCTCTGGCTCCTCCGCGCCGAGGACCACTTGCCGCTCGCCGCCGAGACGGCGCCGGTCCCGCACAGTTCCCCTGCGCTTTCGCCGGCCGAGCTGGCCGTGCTCGACCGGCTCGAGGCGGCGATGGCGAAGGGTGCCTGGGCCGAGGAGGGGCTGACGATCGCCGCGCTGGCTGGGCGGCTCGGGACCTCCGAGCACCGGCTCAGGCGGCTGATCAACCAGGGCCTCGGCTACCGCAACTTCGCGCGCTTCGTGAACGAGCGGAGGATCGCGGCGGCGCAGGCGCTCCTGGCCGATCCCGCGCGGGCCGACCAGCCGGTTCTCAGCATCGCCTTCGAAGTGGGCTTCGCCTCGCTCGGGCCGTTCAACCGCGCCTTTCGCGAGATCGCTGGACGGTCACCCTCGGACTATCGCGCAGCCGAGTTGACGAAACCGAAATAGCCGCGCCGATCCCGCGCATTGCGCGCCGATTTCGAAATCGGCGCGTCGGGGCCGCGATGGCGCCGGCAGGATCCGGGTCTCCGCAACTTCACTGAAGGGGGCCCAAGATGGCCGAGCTGCTCACCCACTATCCATGGATTCTGCTCGAGGACTTCCTGCGCTACGCGGTCGCCGCCGGCGGCGTGCACTTCCTCGTCGCCCGCGCGCTCCACGGCACTCTCCGCCGGCGCCGGATCCGCCCCGAGCCGCGCCCCGGCTGGACCCAGATCCGCAGCGAGATCGCTTCGAGCCTGCGCACAGTGGCGATCTTCGCTCTCTTTGGCCTCGGCATCTTCGCCGGGGTTCAGGCCGGGCTGCTGCCGGTCTATTTCCAGATCGCCGAGCGCGGCTGGACCTGGTTCGGCGCCAGCCTAGTGCTGCTGATCGTGGCGCACGACGCCTGGTTCTACTGGGCGCACCGTCTGATGCACCGTCCGTGGCTCTATCGCCTGTTCCACCGGACCCATCACCGCTCCCACAACCCCACCGCGTTCACTGCGTACAGCTTCGACGCGACCGAGGCGGCAGTGCAGGCGGCCTACCTGCCGCTGGCGCTGATGCTGATCCCGGCGCATCCCGGGGCGATCTTCCTCTTCACGGCGCACATGATCTCGAGGAACGCGATCGCCCATTCTGGGGTGGAGCTGTTTCCGGCGCGGCGCGACGGGCGGCCGCTGATGGGCTGGCTCACGACGGTCACCCATCACGACCTGCACCATGCCGAGGCGCGCTGGAACCTCGGCCTCTACTTCACCTGGTGGGACCGGCTCTGCGGCACCGAGCACCCCGAGTACCTCGACCGCTTCGCGGCCACGGCGCGACCCCTCGGCCTGCCCGGCCGGGAGACGGCTCTGCTGCTGGCGCTGGCGCTATCGGCGGCGTCGCTGCCGGGCACCGGCCGGGCCGAGGCACTGTCGGGCGTCTGGGTCTCGCCAGGGCTCGGTGTCGTCGTGCGCTTCGCGCCCTGCGCCGCGGACGCGGCGCTGACATGCAGCGTGCTGGTCGACGCCTGGGACGACGACCTGGCGCGGCACGTGCGCGCCGGCGAAGAGATGATCCACGACCTCCGCGCGGTAGACGGCGGATGGCGCGGACGCCTGACCGACGCGCGGAACGGGCGGCGCTATCGCGGCCGGATCAGGCGGATCGACGGCGACGCGATCGAGCTTTCCGGTTGCGCCGGCCCGTTCTGCGCGCCAGGTCTGGCGGTCGACACGCTGGCTTCGGAACTGGCCGAACAATTCCCCGGAATGCCGTGGGAGTGATGGCCGAATCGGCGACGGCTATGCTAGTGGTAGTGGCATGACCGCCGCTGACCGCAAGATAGAAGGGTCCCGGCCCGTCATCCGCCAGCTCGGCGAGGCCGCGATCAACCGCATCGCGGCCGGCGAGGTGGTGGAGCGGCCGGCCTCCGCCGTAAAGGAGCTCGTGGAGAACGCGCTCGATGCCGGGGCGCGGCGGATCGAGGTGGCCTATGCCCAGGGCGGCAAGGTGATGATCCGGGTCACGGACGACGGCTGGGGCATGACCGCCGAGGACCTGCCCCTGGCGCTCTGCCGCCACGCCACCTCGAAGATCGACGGCTCCGACCTCTTCGACATCGTGAGCTTCGGTTTCCGTGGCGAGGCGCTGCCGTCGCTCGGCGCGGTGGGGCGGCTTTCGATCACCTCGCGCGCCGCCGGGCCCGAGGCGGCGACGGTCACCGTGGACGGCGGGCGGATGGGCCCGGTGAAGCCCGCGGCGCTGACGCGAGGCACGGTCGTCGAGTTGCGCGACCTCTTCTTCGCCACGCCGGCGCGGCTGAAGTTCCTGCGCTCGGACCGGGCCGAGGCGCAGGCGATCGGCGACGCGGTGAAGCGGCTGGCGATGGCAGAGCCGTTCGTCGCGTTCACGCTCCGCGACCTCACCGACGGCGGCGACGGGCGCGTGGTGTTCCGCGCCGAGGCCGAGACCGGGGATCTGTTCGACGCGCTGCACGGCCGGCTCGCGCGGGTGCTCGGCGCCGAGTTTGCCGAGAACGCGCTTCGGATCGACGCCGAGCGCGACGGGCTGCACCTCACGGGCTACGCCGCGCTGCCAACCTATTCGCGCGGTGCGGCGGTGGCGCAGTATCTCTTCGTCAACGGCCGGCCGGTGCGCGACAAGCTCCTCGTCGGCGCGCTCAGGGCGGCCTATGCCGATTTCCTCGCCCGCGACCGGCATCCGGCGGCGGTGCTCTTTCTCGACTGCGACCCGCATCTGGTGGATGTGAACGTGCACCCGGCCAAGTCCGAGGTGCGGTTCCGCGATCCCGGGATCGCACGCGGGCTTCTGGTCTCGGCCCTGCGCCACGCGCTGGCGGGTGCCGGCCACCGGGCCTCGACGACCGTGGCGGGGGCGACGCTCGGGGCGATGCGGCCGGAGGCGCAGGGCGCGCGGGTCTACCAGATGGACCGGCCCTCGACGCCGACGCTCCGCGCGGCCTACGACGCGCAGGGCCCCGGCTTCGCCGAGGCGGCGGCGGTGATGGCGCGGGTCGAGGAGGCACTCGCTGCGGAGGACACGGACCAACCCCTCGGCGCGGCGCGGGCGCAGCTTCACGGCACCTACATCGTCGCGCAGACGGCCGACGGTGTGGTCATCGTCGACCAGCACGCGGCGCACGAGCGGCTGGTCTACGAGCGGCTCAAGCGGCAGATGGCGGAGAGCGGGGTCAAGTCGCAGGCGCTGCTCATTCCCGAGATCGTGGAGTTGGTCGAAGACGACCTGGCACACCTGATGGAGGCGACCGACGACCTCGGGCGGCTGGGGCTGGTGATCGAGCCCTTCGGCGGCAGCGCGGTGGCGGTGCGGGAGACTCCGGCGATCCTCGGGCGGGTGGACGCCGCGGCGCTCCTGCGCGACGTGCTCGACGAACTCACCGAGGCCGGCGAGGCACGGGGCGTTCAGGCGCGGATCGAGGCGGTGATTTCCCGCATGGCCTGCCACGGTTCGGTCAGGGCGGGGCGCTCGATGCGTGCCGAGGAGATGAACGCGCTCCTGCGCGAGATGGAGGCGGTGCCGCATTCGGGACAGTGCAATCACGGGCGGCCAACCTATGTGGAGCTGAAGCTGGCCGACATCGAGCGGCTGTTCGGGCGGACATGATCGAGATCGGCGGACAAATCTACCGTTTCGACGACCCCTTGGTGCTGGCGGCACTGGCGGGTGGGGTGCTGGTGCTTCTGCTCTTCGTGCTCCTCATCCTCGCGGTGCGCCGGGCTGGGCAGTCGGCGCGGATGGCGGAGCCCCTGGCGCGCGAGATGGGCAGCCTCGGGCAGCGGGTGCAGATGCTGTCGGACGGGCAGCAGCAGCTTTCGGGCGGGCTCTCCCACGTGAGCGAGGCGCAGGCGGCGGCCCAGGCGAAGATGCTGCAGATGATGGAGCACCGCCTGCAGACCGTGACGCAGGCGATGACGGAGAACCTGCAGGGCTCGGCGCAGCGGACGGCGCGGTCGTTGGGCGAGCTGCACCAGCGGCTCGAGACCATCGACAAGGCCCAGGCCAACATCGAGAAGCTTTCCGGCAACGTCTTGAGTTTGCAGGACATCCTCTCGAACAAGCAGACCCGCGGCGCGTTCGGGGAGATCCAGCTCCACGACATCGTGCAGAAGGCGCTGCCGCCCGACGCCTTCACGATGCAGGCGACCCTGTCGAACGGGCGCCGGGCGGATTGCCTCGTGCATCTGCCCAATCCGCCGGGGCCGATCGTGATCGACGCAAAGTTCCCGCTGGAGCCCTACGAGGCGCTGCGCGCGGCCGGCAACGAGCGCGAGGTGCAGGAGGCGGCGCGGCTTCTGAAGGCGGCCGTCAGAACGCATATCCGCGCCATCGCCGAGCGCTACATCCTCGAGGGCGAGACCGCCGACGGCGCCCTGATGTTCCTGCCCTCCGAGGCGGTCTATGCCGAGCTTCACGCCAACTTCGCCGACGTGGTGCGCGAGGGGTTCGGGCTCCGGGTCTGGATCGTCTCGCCCACGACCTGCATGGCGACGCTGAACACGATGCGGGCGGTGCTCAAAGACGCGCGGATGCGCGAGCAGGCAGGGGCGATCAGGCGCGAGCTGGCGCTTCTGCATGCCGATGTCGACCGGATGGGCTCGCGGGTCGAGAACCTCGACAGGCATTTCGGCCAGGCGGCGAAGGACCTCGAGGAGATCAAGATCTCGGCCGACAAGGCGGGCCGCAGGGCAAAGCGGCTCGACAGCTTCGACTTCGAGGAACTGGCGCCGGACGACCCGGCGCCGATGCCGCTGGCCAAGCCGGCGGAGTAGGGCGCAGCCGGGCGCCGGGCGATGTGCCCACGCCACGGCGCGGCCGGCCGAAGCGTCAGATCCGGAAGAACGGCTGCGCCAGCCGTGGCAGGATCCCGGAAAAGCGAAGCGGCGCGTCGGTGGCGGCGAGGCAGATGCACGTCTCGCCGTCCTCGGCCAGCGGGGTGTGCTTCACCGAGGCGTCGGCGACCTCAACGTCGCCTGGCCCGAAGCGGTCGGACTCGTCTCGGAAGGCGCCCTGCAATACCAGGGTCAGCTCGAGGCCGCGGTGGCCGTGGTCGGGCATCGCGGCGCCGCCGGGGATCGACAGAAGCCGCACGGTGGACCCTTTCGCGGTCGGCAGGATCGCCTGCTTCACGCCGCCCGCGACGCCGCGCCATTTCACCGCCTCCGGCCCGCCGCCGACGTAGGACGCGAGCGGTGCCGGGAACGGGCCCCGGCGCTTCGGCGCTTCAGTGGCGGGCGGCGGGCCGCCGGCGATCCGCGCGAGCGTCGCCTCGAGGCTGCCCTCGGACATCGACTCCTCGGCCGCCTCCTCGACGACGGCGCCGCCCAGCGCCTCGAATGCGCCGAGCCGGGCACGGCACTCGTCGCAAAGCGAGACGTGGCTGGCGACGACGAGGCCGAACGCTTCGGGCAGGGCGCCCGCGGCGTAGCCCATCAGGAGCGCGTCGGTTAGGTGGTGATTGATCTTTGCCATTACGGTCACTTCATCTCGTGGCGCAGACGTTCCAGCGCCAATCTAATCCTCGACTTGATCGTGCCGAGCGGAAGCCCGGTCTCGTTAGCAATCTCGCTGTGCGAGAGCTCGCCGAAGTAGGCCCTCTCGATCAGCTCTCTCTGTTTCTCCGGCAGCTGCGCCAGCGCCTCTCCCAGGCGCTCGCTCTCCTGCTGCAGGGCGAGCGCGTCCTCCTGGTCGGGCTCGGGCTCCGGGCCCCAGGGCAGTTCCTCGGGCTCGGGTCGGCGCTGCCGGCGCAGCGCGTCGATCCGGCGGTTGCGGGCGATGGTGAAGATCCAGGTCGCCACGCTGGCGCGCGCGGGGTCGAACAGATGTGCCTTGTTCCAGAGCGTGGCCATGACTTCCTGCGCGCATTCCTCGGCGAGCGACGCATCCGCCCCCGACTTCATCAGAAATGCCTTCACGCGCGGGGCGAAGTGGCGGAACAATGCCGCGAAGGCGTCCTGATCCTTGTGGACCCGGATACGCTCCACCGCGTCTAGCCAAACTGCCTCTGCCGATCCGGCACTCACCTTTGCAGCCCCCCTGGAAATCACAGCCGTGTAAGCCCCTCGATAATAAGAGGAGTAAACAGCGCCTGCATCCGGATTCTCTGAGAGGTGTGCTTCGGCGAACATGTGCGGTTTACGGGCGGCGGCGGCGATCGGATCACCGCGGAGCTCGAATTTTCGACGCAAGCCTCGCGATTGATCCGGACGCGCACGGGCATCGTAATCGTGAGAGCAACAAAAAAAGCTGGAGCGAGTTCATGCCCTTCGACATCTCCGCCACTCCCGCGAGACGCATTGCGGTGATCGGTGCGGGTATTTCCGGCCTCGGCGCGGCGCATCTTCTGTCCGGCTCCAACCGGGTGACGCTGTTCGAGGCCGAGGCGCGGCTCGGCGGCCATGCGCGGACGGTGATCGCGGGCAAGCGTGGCGACCAGCCGGTCGACACCGGTTTCATCGTCTTCAACCATGCCACCTACCCGCGCCTGACTTCGCTCTTCAGAGATCTCGGCGTGCCGGTGGTGAAGAGCGACATGAGCTTCGGTGCATCGATCGATGGCGGCCGGCTCGAATACGGGCTGAGGAGCCTGCGGGCCGTCTTTGCGCAGCGGTCGAACCTGGCCAACCCGCGCTTCCTCGGCATGATGCGCGACGTGCTGAAGTTCAACGCCCAGGCGGCGGCGACGACGCGCGATCCCTCGGAGACGATTGCCGGGCTCATCGAGCGGCTGAGGCTCGGTGACTGGTTCCGCGACTACTATCTGCTGCCGCTTTCCGGGGCAATCTGGTCGAGCCCGGCCGAGAGGATCGTCGACTTCCCCGCCGAGGCGATGATCCGCTTCTTCGAGAACCACGCGCTCCTGAACCATTCGGGCCAGCACCAATGGTACACGGTGAAGGGCGGCTCGGTCGAATACGTGGCGCGGCTTGCGGCGGCGCTCCGGCGGCAGGGAGTCGACATCCGCCTCTCGGCACCGATCGCGGCGGTCCGCCGGCGGCCGGGCGGTGTGGAGTTGCGCGCCCGGGGCGGCGAATGGGAGACCTTCGACGAGGTGGTCTTCGCCAGCCATTCCGATCAGACCCTCGCGATGCTGTCGGACGCGACGCCGGAGGAGCGGTCGGCGCTCGGTGCGATCCGCTACCAGCCGAACGCGGCAGTGCTTCATGCCGACGCAAGCCTGATGCCGAAGCGGCAGGCGGTGTGGTCGAGCTGGAACTATGCCGAGGAGGCCGGGCGCCGCGGCGATAGGATCGATCTCACGTATTGGATGAACTCGCTGCAGCCGATCCCGAAGGGCGATCCGCTCTTCGTGACGCTGAATTCCACCCGCCCGATCCGCGAGGAGCTGATCTACGACGAGGTCACCTTTGCGCACCCGGTCTACGATCTCGCGGCGCTTCGGGCGCAGGAACGGCTTCGGGCGATGAATGGCGCTCGCGGCACGTGGTACTGTGGCGCCTGGATGGGCAACGGCTTTCACGAGGACGGGCTTGCCTCGGCAACCGAAGTGGCCGCGACGATGGCGCGGCAAGGCGCGGCGCGGGTGGCGGCATGAGCACCGTCGAGCATGTCGAGGCCAGCAGCTTTCACGGGCGGCGGGGAGCGGTTGAGAATGCCTTCCGCTATTCGGTCGACTACGTGCTCCTCGAGCCCGAGTCCGAGGTATCGGCACCGAGGCTCTTTTCCCGGAACCGCACCAATCTCGCGTCGCTGCACGATGCCGATCATGGCGGCGCGCCGTATCGTGGGCGCGGGCCGCAATGGGTGCGCGAGGTTCTTGTCCAGCACGTGCCGGGGGTAGCCGGCAAGGTGCTCCTGCTCGCCCAGCCGCGCATCCTCGGGCATGTCTTCAACCCGGTCAGCTTCTGGCTCTGCCACGACGCCGAGGGCCGCCTCCGCGTGGTGATTGCCGAGGTGACCAACACCTTCGGCGACCGCCACAGCTACCTCTGCCACCGCGACGATCTGGCACCACTCACCCGCGACGACAGGGTGACGGCGCGAAAGATCCTTCATGTCTCGCCGTTTCAGCCGGTCGCGGGCGGCTACCGCTTCCGGTTCGACATCCGCCCCGACAGGATCTCGATCCGGATCGACTACGCGGCCGGCAATGGCGGGCTCGTCGCAACGCTGACCGGTAACCGGAAGCCGCTCACCAGCCTCGGGCTGCTGCGGGCCTGCATCAGGCGGCCCTTCGGCTCGCGAAGGGTGATGGCGCTGATCCACTGGCAGGCGCTGAAGCTCTGGTGGAAGGGCGCGCGGTACCGGCTGCGGCCGGAGCCGCCGGCCGACGAGGTGACCCGGTGAGCCGGGCGGCAGCCCTTGCGCCGGCGCGGGCCGGGGCGGCGGCGCTCTGGCCGTGGTCGCTCTTCGGGGCCACGCTCGCGGCGGCGGGGCTGCCGATCTACATTCATGCGCCGAAGTTCTACGTGGACGAATACGGCGTCAGCCTGGCGGCGCTGGGCGTGGTTCTGTTCGCGCTGAGGCTTCTCGACGTAGCTCAGGACCCCTTCTTCGGATGGCTCGCCGAGCGACTCCGCGTCCAGCGCGCGCAGGCTGTGGCCGCCGCGCTGGCGGTAATGGCGGCGGCGATGGTCGGGCTCTTCGCGGTGGCGCCGCCCGTGGCGCCTCTCTTGTGGTTCGCGCTGACGCTGACGGCGCTCTTCAGCGCGTTCTCGTTTCTCACCGTCACTTTCTATGCCGAGGGCGTGGCGAAGGCTGGACGGCTCGGGCATGGCGGCCACCTGCGGCTCGCCGCCTGGCGCGAGGCGGGGGCGCTCATCGGCATTTCGGCGGCGGCGGTGGCGCCGGCCGCGCTCGCACTCGCCCCGGGGAGCCCGCTGGCGCTCCTCGCCGCGGGCTTCGCCGCGCTCTGCCTGCTTTCCGCGCTGGCGATGCGCCGGGAATGGGGGGCAGGCCGCGCCCCGGGGGCCTGCGGCTTCCGCGCGGTGCTGAGCGATTCCGTCGCGCGCCGGCTTCTGGTTCTCGCGCTGATCAACGCGACCCCCGTGGCGGTGACCTCGACGCTGTTCCTGTTCTTCGTCGAAAGCCGCCTCGCCGCGTCGGGCTGGGAGGGGCCGCTGCTGCTGCTGTTCTTCCTTGCCGCGGCGCTGTCGGCGCCGCTCTGGGGCCGGGCGGCCGAAGCGGTCGGCGCGAAACGCGCGCTCCTTGCCGGCATGGCTCTCTCGATCCTCGCCTTCGGCTTCGCGGCCACGCTCGGAGCGGGCGACGTGGTGCCCTTCGCGGTCATCTGCCTTGCCTCGGGGGCCGCGCTTGGGGCCGACATGACACTGCTGCCGGCGATCTTCGCCTGCCGCATGGCCACAGTCGCGCCCGGCGCAGGCCAGGCCTTCGGGCTCTGGTCCTTCGTCTCGAAGTTCACGCTCGCCTTCGCGGCCGTGACACTCCTGCCACTGCTTCAAGCAAGCGGCTTCGCCGCCGGCGAGGCGAACGCGCCCGAGGCGCTTTTCGCCCTCACCGCGCTCTACGCGCTCCTCCCCTGTGCCCTGAAACTCGCGGCGATCGCCCTCCTCGCGGCGACGCCCCTGAAGGAAGTCTGATCAAATGGAACCGCTCCTCGCTCTCCTCCTCGGCACGGGTCTCGCGCTCGCCCTGGTCGCCCTGCAAGCGCGGTACCTCGGCTTCCGCGGACAGGGGCCGGCGGATTACGCGGACAAGGGCCCGTACTTCGACCTGCGCAAGCACCTCAAGGGCCCGATCCTCTGCGAGGGCGTGATCTACGGCCCCACCGGCCGGGTCGCCTCGCGTTTCGTGGCCGACATGGAGGCGCGCTGGGAGGGCAATATCGGCACCGTGACCGAGGCGTTCCGATACGACAGCGGGACCACTCAGAACCGCGAGTGGCGGCTGACGCTGGGCAACGACGGCGCGATTCGGGCCGAGGCCGACGATCTGGTGGGCACCGGCCTCGGGCAACAGGCCGGGCCGGCGGCGGTGCTGAGCTACCGGATCCGGCTGCCTGAGAGCTCGGGTGGGCACGTGCTCGACGCCACCGACTGGATGTACCTGATGGAGAACGGCGCGATCATCAACCGCAGCCAGTTCCGAAAGTTCGGGATCAAGGTGGCCGAGCTGGTCGCGACGATGCGGCCGAAAGACGCCGCGTGAGGGACTGGCGGGGCAAGCGCTACTGGCTCGTCGGCGCGAGCGAGGGGCTGGGCCGCGCGCTCGCGCGTCGGCTCTCGGAAAGGGGCGCCGAGCTGGCCCTCAGCGCACGGAGTGCCGGGCGGCTGGAAGAGCTTGCCCGCGAGCTCCCCGGGCCTGCGCGGGTCGTGACGGTCGACGTCGCCGACCGGGCCTCGGTGGAGAGGGCAGCGGCGGAGGCGGGAGAGATCGACGGCCTCGTCTACCTCGCGGGCGTCTACTGGCCGATGTCGGCGCAGGAATGGGAACCCGAGCAGGCCGAGGCGATGGCCGACGTCAACTTCACGGGCGCGGTGCGGACCCTGGGTGCCGTGATCCCCGCCATGGTTCGGCGCGGGCGCGGGCACGTGGTGCTCACCGGCAGCCTCTCGGGGTTCCGTGGCCTGCCCGGCGCGATCGGCTACGGCGCTTCGAAGGCCGCCGTGATGTCTCTGGCCGAGACAATGCGCGCAGATCTCAGGGGCACGGGCATCGAGGTGCAGCTTGCCAACCCGGGCTTCATCAAGACGCGGTTGACCGACAAGAACGATTTCTCGATGCCGTTCCTGATGACGCCGGAGGAGGCCGCCGAGGCGATGTTCGCCCTGATGGACGGCCGCGGCTTCCGAAAGAGCTTTCCTTTCGCCTTCGGGCTGATGTTCCGCGCCGCGCGATTCCTGCCCGACTGGGCCTGGTTCCGCCTGTTCCGGGGCTGACCGCCAGGGCTTGCGGAGGGCCGCAGAAGCCGTAAGATTCTTCCGCTCGGAACTGCCCTGGGAGGTCGCCATGCTCGAAATCAGCGCCCAGAAGGTGGCCTATGTCGCCATTCTCGCGCGCGAGATCGACGTCAAGGTCGCACCCTGGGACGCCGAGGGCGACGACGCCGATTCGGACGGCGGCGCGATCCTCGAGGCCCATGCCGACGACCCGGCGATCCTGGAGTTCACCGAGTTCATCGACGGGCTGAACGAGGACGAGCAGGCGAGCCTGGTGGCGGTGATGTGGATCGGCCGCGACACGTTCACCGCGGACGACCTGGAGGAGGCGATCGAGACGGCGAAGCAGGAGGCGGTGAACAAGACCTCGGAATACCTGATGGGCGTGCCGCTCCTCGCCGACTACCTCGAGTCCGGGCTCGAGGCCTTGGGGATCGACCCGGAAGAGGAAGAGGACGAGCTCTACTGAGCCTCAGCGGCCGAGCCGGTCGACCACCCGGCAGCGCTGCGCAAGCTGATCGACGGCGCCGAGCCAGCGGGCGACGAGCCTGGGGTCGGACGGCGCGCCATGGACGCCGACGGGGATCTCGCGCAGGAGGACCGCCTCCGCGGCGAGCGCTACCGTGCCCGAGACCAGCCTTGCCATCGCGCTGCCGCGCAGGTCGCCCCAGGCGTCGAGCAGCCAGGCCTTGCGGTAGACCGGGCGGCCCTCGCGTTCGGCCTCGAGCTCCACCATCAGAACCACGCGGTCCGCCTCGCCCGGGGCATAGGCGTTCTCGCGCCAGAGCCGCTTGGACAGATCGGCAAGCCGCGCCTCCCCCTCCGCGCTTTCGGCGCCGGAAATCTCCGCGAAGATCGGCGCCCAGGCCTCGGCCCAGCCGAGCGGCCGCAGCGTTCCGCGCTCGAACTCCTTGACCTTCCAGCCGGGCTCGAAGCGGTACTCGGCGAGGTAGGGCAGGCTGTCGCGGTTGGGATAGACCTCGAAGAGCTCGGGGGGATCGAGCGGCAGCGTGACCGTGCGCAGCGCGTCCCAGGGGCGGGCGACAGCGAGCTCGGTGAAATGGCGGATCGCGCGAGCGGGCTCGGCCAGCGCCCGGAGCGCGCCGAGCGGAGACCAGGAGAACTTGTAGCGGAGCGCGTTCGGCTCGCGCGGCATGCCGCCGCACCAGGAGCGGAAGGACAGCGCGTCCCCGGCGTGGAAGGCCGGCGAGGCGCGGTAGTCGGCCATCAGCCAATGTGCCATCAGGTGGTCGATGCCGGGGTCGAGCCCGACCTCGCCCAGGATGACCGAGCCGGCCTCCCGCGCCTCCTCGTCGAGGCCGCGCATCGCCGGCGTGAGATAGGAGGAGGAGACGAAATGCGCCCGGGCCGCGAGCGCGTGGCGGGCGAGCGCCAGGTGCGCCTCGGCGGGGACCATCGAGACGACGACGTCGCCGAGGGAGAGCGCGGCCGCGAAGGCCTCCTCGTCGAATTCCTCGATCCGCTCGGTGAGGTCGCCCACGGCGTCGACCGCCACCTGCCGCGGGAGGCTCCAGACCGTTACGTCGCGCCCCGATCCGATGAGCCGCCGCAGCCCCGGCACCGCGGAGAGCCCGGTTCCGCACCAGTGGATCATCCTCGCCTCCCATCCGGCCGACTGTGCCGCCCCGGCCGGCTGCCGGCAAGCGTCAGCTCCAGCTGACGTCGCCGAGGAAGATGTAGCCGGCGCCGTAGATCGTCTTGATCAGGCGCGGGTTCTTCGGGTCCTCGCCGAGCTTCTGGCGGAGCCGCGAGATCCGCACGTCCATCGCCCGGTCGAAGCTGTCGCCCGCGGCGCCGCCCAGCGCCTCCTGCATCTGCGGCCGGGAGAGGAGCCGCTTGGGGCTTTCCAGGAACAGCCGCAGCACCTCGCCCTCGGCGTGTGAGACGGGCACTTGCGTGCCGTCGGGAGCGACGAGAAGATAGGAGGCGAAGCGCGCCTCCCAGCCCTCGAAGCGGGCGGTCATCGCGGCGCGGGGGCTGTCCCGACCCTTGCGCAGCCGGGCGCGGACGCGGGCCACCACCTCGGCGGGGTCGAAGGGCTTGATGATGTAGTCGTCGGCGCCGAGCTCGAGCCCGGTGACCCGGTCCTGCACCTGCGCCCGGCCGGAGATGATGATGATCGCTGCGCCGGATTCCAGTGCCAGCCGGTGCACCAGCGCCAGCCCGTCCTTGTCGGGCAGCCCGAGGTCGACGAGGCACACGTCGGGCGTGGCACGATTGAGCACCGCCTCGAACTCGGTCGCCCGCGCAAAGCTCTGGGTGCGGAAGCCCGCCTCTGTCAGCGCCTCGGCCAGCATCCGCCTGATCTCAGGCTCGTCGTCGAGGATCGCGACGTAAGGCGCGCTGGCACTCAAGGGATTCCCTCCTTCCTCTTGTTCCAAATACCTTGGGGGGTCTGGGGGGCGGAGCCCCCCGGCCTGGCCGCCATCACCCGGCTCATCATGCCGCCGCCCCCAAGAAAGGCCGCGAGCTCGGCCTTCGAGAAAGGCTTCGGCAGTAGCGCTGCGCGCGCCTCGGCGCTGTCGCGGAGCGCGTTGCCGGGCGGCAGCGAGGACATGAGCCGGATGTCGGCGATCCCCTTCGGCCAAAGCGCGTCGAGAAGCTCCAGCCCGCTGCGGCCACCCGCCAGCGTGATGTCCGAGAGCACCAGGTCGATGCCGGGGATCTCGGCCAGCCGCTCGGCCTCGTCGGCGGTCTCGGCCTCGATCACGGTGTGGCCGAGCTCGATCAGCATCTCGCGCACGGTCTGGCGGATGTCGGGGCTGTCCTCCACCAGAAGGACGAGGCGCGGCGCCAGAGTTTCGCTGGCGGGGCGCAAGGGCAGGCGCAGCGTCACCTCGGCGCCGTGCGCGGTGTTGGCAAGAAGCACCCGCCCGCCGGCGAGCGTGACGAGGTCGTAGACCATCGACAGCCCCAGCCCCGAGCCCTCGCCGGGCTTGGTGGTGAAGAACGGTTCGAGCCCACGCTCAAGCGCCTCGGGCGAAAGGCCGGGGCCGGTGTCGGAGACGGTGATCTCGAGCCAGGTGTCGCGCACCGGCACCGCCTCGACGCGGATCGCGCCGGGGCCCGCGCCGATCGCGTCGCGGGCGTTGAGGACGAGGTTGAGGAGCGAGTCCTGAAGGCTGCCCGGGTCGATCAGCAAGGGCCGGGTCAGCGCCCTGGCGTCGACGTCGAAGGCGACGGTGTCGGGGAGCGAGGGCGCGGCCAAGGTCCTTAAGTCGGCGAGGAAGACGCGGAGATCGGTCGCCACGGGCCGCATCTCACGGCGGCCCGACATCTGCGCGATGCGATCCAGAAGCGTGCCGCCGCGGCGGGCGGCGGCGGTGGTGGCGGCGGTCATCTCCTTGGCCTCGCCCGGCAGGCCCGGCAGCCGTTCGAGCCGGCTCTGCAGGCCGAGGATGATGGTCAGCAGGTTGGCGAAATCGTGGGCCAAGCCGCTGGTAAGCTGGGCCGCGAGCTCGCGCTTGCGCGCCTGCATCAGGCTGACGCGGGCCTGGCTTTCCTCGGTGATGTCCATCGACAGGATGTAGACGCCGCCCACCGGGCCCTCCCCCACCCGGTCGGGGGTGAAGGCGACGCGGATCCGCCGCGCGGTCTCGTCGTGGCTGAACTCGAAGACCGAGCCCTCGCCGTCGAGCGCCGCCGCGAGGTACGGCTCGATCTTGGCGAAGGCCTCCGCGCCCAGCGCCTCGCGGGCGTCGAGGCCGACGATTGCCGAGGGCCGGCCGGGGAGCACCGACGAGAGCCGGCGGTTGGAGTAGGTGTAGCGCAGGTCGCGGTCCACACGGGCAATGTGGGCGGGCATCATCTCGGCGGTGAGCCGCGTGCGCGCCTCGATCTCGGTGAGCTCGCGCTGGGCCTCTTCCAGCGCGGCATTGGTGGCGGCGAGCGCACGGTTGGCCTCGGAGAGTTCTTCGGCATGGGCCAGAAGATCGCCCGAGAGCTCCTCGGAGCGGGCCCGCAGCAGCGCCTCCTGGCGCTTGATCGCGGTGATGTCGGTGTAGACGGCAACCCATCCGCCCTGCTTCAGTGGGCTGCCCTCGACCGCGATCCAAGTGCCGTCGGGGCGCTGGCGTTCGAGGTAGTGCGGCTGGAAGGTCCGGGCCTGGTCGACGCGGAACTTGATTGCCGCCTCGGGGTCGTCCTGAGGCCCGTATTCGCCGCGCTCGACGAGGTAGCGGATCAGGTCGCCGAAGTCCGACCCCGGGGTGACGAAGCGCTCGGGCAGGCCGAACATCTCCTGGAACCGGCGGTTCGAGACGGCGAGCCTGAGCTCGCTGTCGTAGATCGACAGCGCCTGCTGGATCAGGTTGAGCCCCGCTTCGGTGAGCTTCGAGCGCTGGGCATCGGTCAGCATCGGTCTCCTCCCGCCCTATCGGTAGCCTGCACATGGGGGCTCGGAAAGGCCTGTTACAATTCGCAGGAATTGCGACACACTCGGGAAACGGTTGCGGAGAAACGTGGCCCGCGTCAGGCTGGCGTCGGGCGCCGACCCCGGGGCAGAGATCCCGGCGGCGGCAGCCGGCAGGGGAGGATCGCTCTTGGCCACGGAGACCGCGCCGGACGGCGCGCTTCAGTCCATTCCCGCGTTGCTGGCGCGGAACGCGCGGAGGTGGGGCGCCGAGCCGGCCTACCGCGAGAAGGAATACGGCATCTGGCAAAGCTGGACCTGGCTCGAGGTGGCCGAGGAGATCCGGGGGTTAGCGCTCGGCTTCCTGGCCTTGGGCATGGAGCGGGGCGACCACGTGGCGATCATCGGGCGCAACCGCCCGGCGCTCTACTGGTCGATGGTCGCGGCGCAGTCCGTGGGCGCGATGCCGGTGCCGCTCTACCAGGACGCGGTGGCCGAGGAGATGACCTATGTGCTCGACCACTGCTCGGCCCGCTTCGTAGTGGCCGAGAACCAGGAGCAGGTGGACAAGGTGCTCGAGGTGCAGGAGAGCGTCCCGGCGATCGAACACGTGATCTACCTCGACCCGCGCGGCATGCGGAAGTACGACCACTCGCGGCTCCATGCGCTGAAGGACATCGAGGCCGAGGGCCGCGCGGCGCACGAGCGCTTCGAGCGCGAGCTCGAGGTGCGGAAGGCCGAACTCGGCTACGACGACACCTGCGTGATGCTCTACACTTCGGGAACCACCGGAAAGCCCAAGGGCGTGGTGCTGTCGAACCGAAACATCATCGAGACCTCGAAGAACTCCGCCGAGTTCGACCACTTGCGCCAGTCCGACGAGGTTCTGGCCTACCTGCCGATGGCCTGGGTGGGGGACTTCATCTTCTCGATCGGCCAGGCCTACTGGACCGGGTTCTGCACCAACTGCCCGGAATCGGCCGACACGATGATGACCGACCTGCGCGAGATCGGGCCAAGCTACTTCTTCGCCCCGCCGCGGATCTTCGAGACGCTCCTGACCAACGTGATGATACGAATGGAGGATGCCGGGCGCTTCAAGCGCTGGCTCTTCGCCCGGTTCATGGAACACGCCAGGAAGGTCGGCCCCAAGATCCTCGACGACAAGCCGGTGGGCGCCCGGGATCGCGTCAAGTACTTGCTCGGCAACCTCTTCGTCTACGGGCCGCTGAAGAACACCCTGGGGCTGTCGCGGATCCGCGTCGCCTACACGGCTGGCGAGGCGATCGGGCCGGAGATCTTCGACTTCTACCGTTCGCTCGGGATCAACCTCAAGCAGCTCTACGGCCAGACCGAGGCCTCGGTCTTCATCACCCAGCAGCCCGATCATGAGGTCCGGCCCGACACCGTGGGCGTTCCTTCTCCGGGGGTGGAGATCAGGATCGCGGATTCGGGCGAGGTCTACTACCGCTCGCCCGGCGTGTTCGTGGAATACTACAAGAACCCCGACTCCACCGCCTCGACCAAGGACCCCGAGGGCTGGGTCGCGACCGGGGATGCCGGCTTCATCGAGCCCGAGACCGGGCACCTGAGGATCATCGACCGGGCGAAGGACGTGGGCAAGATGGCCGACGGTTCGCTCTTCGCGCCGAAATACGTGGAGAACAAGCTGAAGTTCTACCCCTCGATCCTTGAGGCGGTGGTGTTCGGCTCGGGCCGCGAGATGTGCTGCGCCTTCATCAACATCGACCTCACCGCCGTGGGCAACTGGGCGGAGCGCAACAACCTGGCCTACTCCTCCTACCAGGAGCTCGCCGGGCACGGACAAGTGCTCGACATGATCCAGTCGCACGTCGAGGAGGTGAACCGCTCGGTGGCCGGCGACGAGATGCTCTCGGGCTGCCAGATCCACCGCTTCCTGATCCTGCACAAGGAGCTCGACGCCGACGACGGCGAGCTGACCCGCACCCGCAAGGTGCGCCGCCGGATCATCGAGGAGAAGTACCGCGACCTGATCGAGGCGCTCTACGGCGGCAAGGACGAGGTCTACACCGAGACCGAGGTGACCTACGAGGACGGCCGCAAGGGCAAGATCAAGGCGACTCTGAAGATCCGCGATGCGGCGGTGGTGGAGACCCAGGCAAGGATGGCGGCGGAATGAGCGGCTCGGCGAGAACTTCTTCCTCTCCGTGCAGGACCGTGGACCGCGGGGCGCGCCACCCCAAGCCGGAGGCAAGGACGTGAAGGACACCACAGAACCCCACACCACCGCCGACGGCCGCAAGATCGGCGGCGTCCTGATGGAGATGCGGAACATCACGCTGCGCTTCGGCGGGGTCGAGGCGCTCCGCGACATCTCGTTCGACATCCGCGCGGGCGAGGTCCGCGCGATCATCGGGCCGAACGGGGCCGGCAAGTCCTCGATGCTGAACGTGATCTCGGGCTTCTACCATCCCCAGGAGGGCGAGGTCTGGTTCCGGGGCCAGCGCCGCCCCTCGATGAAGCCCTACCAGGTCGCCCGCCAGGGCATCGCCCGCACCTTCCAGAACATCGCGCTCTTCGACGGGATGAGCGTCCTCGACAACATCATGACCGGCCGGCTCACCCACATGCACGCCGGCCTCTTCGCGCAGGCGCTCTGGTGGGGCCGCGCGCAGAAGGAGGAGGTCGCGAACCGCGAGAAGGTGGAGCGGATCATCGACTTCCTCGAGATCCAGCACATCCGCAAGACGCCCGTCGGCCGCCTGCCCTACGGGTTGAAGAAGCGGGTCGAGCTCGCCCGGGCGCTCGCCGCCGAGCCGATGCTATTGCTGCTCGACGAGCCGATGGCGGGGATGAACGTCGAGGAGAAGGAGGACATGAGCCGCTTCATCCTCGACGTGAACGACGAATTCGGCACCACCATCGCGCTGATCGAGCACGACATGGGGGTGGTGATGGACCTCTCCGACCGGGTCGTCGTGATGGATTACGGCAAGAAGATCGGCGACGGCACGCCGGCGGAAGTGCGCGCCAATCCGGCGGTGATCGACGCCTACCTTGGGGTGGCCCATGACTGAGGGAAGGGACTAATGCCCGACACGCTTCTCTTCGCCGCCGAGGTGACGCTGAACGGGCTGATGGCGGGGGTCATGTACGCGCTCGTCGCGCTCGGCTTCGTGCTGATCTTCAAGGCCTCGGGCATCTTCAACTACGCGCAAGGCGTGATGGCGCTCTTCGCCGCGCTGACGCTTGTCGGCATCCAGCAGGGCCAGGTGCCCTTCGCGCATCTCATCAACGCGGTCTTCGGCACCTCGGTGCACCATTTCGGCTGGACGGTGCCCTCGCTTTTGGCCATCGCGCTGACGGTCGTGGTGATGATCGCGCTCGCCATCGCGGTCGAGCGGCTGGTGCTGAAGTACCTGGTGAACCAGGAGCCGATCATCCTCTTCATGGCGACGATCGGGCTCGCCTACTTCCTCGAGGGCTTCGGCGACGTGATGTGGGGGGCCGACATCAAGCGCCTCGACGTCGGCCTGCCGCAGGGACTGAACTCTGTGATCGACGAGACCACCTTCAACATATTCGGCTACGGCTTCTTCATCGACAACCTCGACATCGTGGCGACCGTGATCGCCGCGGCGCTGGTGCTCTCGCTCACCGTCTACTCGCAGTTTTCGCGCGACGGGCGCGCGCTCCGCGCGGTGGCCGACGACCACCAGGCGGCGCTCTCGGTCGGCATCAGCCTGCGCTACATCTGGGTGCTGGTCTGGGCCATCGCGGGCTTCGTCGCGCTGGTCGCCGGCATCATGTGGGGCACCAAGCTCGGGGTGCAGTTCTCGCTCTCGCTGATCGCGCTCAAGGCGCTGCCGGTCTTGATGCTCGGCGGCTTCACCTCGATCCCCGGCGCCATCGTCGGCGGCCTCATCATCGGCATGGGCGAGAAGCTCTTCGAATTCTTCGTCGGCCCGCTGATCGGCGGCGCCACCGAGAACTGGTTCGCCTACGTCCTGGCGCTTCTCTTCCTCGTGTTCCGGCCGCAGGGCCTGTTCGGCGAGAAGATCATCGAGAGGGTGTGAGGATGAACCGCGGTCCGCTTCTTCCTCTTGTTCGAAATACCGCGGGGGGTCCGGGGGGCAGCGCCCCCCGGCCTTCCGTCGGAACGGGGATCTGAGCAATGTTCTACCGCGAGGCCGGCGACTTCAAGACGAGCTACGTCGCCGACAGCCAGACCTTCCCAATCGCCTTCGACCGCTGGCGCTACTACGCCGTGCTGGCGGTGGCCTTCGGGGTGATCCCCTTCTTCATCAACGACTACTGGGCGAACGCCGTCCTGATCCCGTTCCTGATCTACGCCATCGCCGCGATCGGGCTGAACATCCTGACCGGCTATTGCGGGCAGGTCTCGCTCGGCACCGGCGGGTTCATGGCGGTCGGCGCCTATGCCGTCTACAAGCTGATGACGGCCTTCCCCGACATCTCGATCGTCATCCACATCCTGCTCGCCGGCGGCATCACCGCGGCGGTGGGCGTGCTCTTCGGGCTGCCGTCGCTCCGCATCAAGGGCTTCTACCTCGCGGTCGCCACGCTTGCCGCGCAGTTCTTCCTGGTCTGGCTCTTCAACCGGGTGCCGTGGTTCTACAACTACTCCGCCTCGGGCCAGATCTCGTCGCCCGAGCGCACCGTCCTCGGCGTCGCCGTCACCGGCCCGGCCGCGCCGGCCTGGGCCTCCTACATGATCTGCCTCGTCTTCGTGGCGGTGCTGGCCTGGGTGGCGCGGAACCTCACCCGCGGCAACCTCGGGCGGCAGTGGATGGCGATCCGGGACATGGACATCGCCGCCGAGATCATCGGGGTGAACCCGCTGATGGCCAAGCTGACCGCCTTCGCGATCTCGTCGTTCTTCGTGGGTGTCGCGGGGGCGCTGTTCTTCGCCGTCTACCTCGGCGCGGTCGAGGTGGGCGAGGCCTTCGGCATCCAGAAATCGTTCCTCGTGCTCTTCATGATCATCATCGGCGGGCTCGGGTCGATTTTCGGCAGCTTCGCCGGGGCGGCCTTCCTGGTGCTGCTGCCGGTGTTCCTGAAGAACGTGCTGGTCGGCGGCCTCGGCTGGCCCACCGACCTTGCCGCTCATATCGAGCTGATGATCGTCGGCGGGCTGATCGTGGCGTTCCTGATCGCCGAGCCGCACGGGATCGCGCAGCTCTGGCGGGTGGCGAAGGAGAAACTGAGGCTCTGGCCTTTCCCGCACTAGGGGGGGCCGGGAAATAGATCGGATGAACCAAGGGAGGAAGAAACCGATGAGACTGAAGGCAACGGCCCTGGCCCTCGCGGCGGCAATCGCGGCGGGTCCGGCGATGGCGGAACTGGTGTTCCCCTCGCTCAGCTACCGCACCGGACCCTACGCCGCGGGCGGCATCCCGTTCGCGGACGGCTACGCCGACTACTTCACGCTCCTGAACGAGCGCGACGGCGGCATCGGCGGGGTGATGACGCGGGTGCCCGAGTGCGAGACCGCCTACAACACCGAGAAGGGCGTCGAGTGCTACGAGGCGACCAAGGGTGACAGCCCGCTGATCTACCAGCCGCTCTCGACCGGCATCACCTACCAGCTGATCCCCAAGGTCGGCGTCGACCAGATCCCGCTCCACACGATGGGGTACGGCCGCACCTCGGTGGCGAACGGCAAGGTCTTCGAGTGGGTGTTCAACTACCCGGCGAACTACTGGGACGGCGCCTCGATCGCGATCAATTACCTGCTCAGCGAGAACGGCGGCAGCCTCGAGGGCAAGAAGGTCGTGCTGCTCTACCACAACTCGGCCTACGGCAAGGAGCCGATCCGGACCCTGCAGGAGCTTTCGGCCAAGCACGGCTACGAGTTCGTCGAGATCCCGGTCGACCACCCCGGCCAGGAGCAGAAGAGCCAATGGCTGCAGATCCGCCAGCAGCGCCCCGATTACGTGCTGATGTGGGGCTGGGGGGTGATGAACCAGGTGGCCGTGCAGGAGGCCGCCAACATCCGCTTCCCGATGGAGAACTTCATCGGCATCTGGTGGTCGGGCTCTGAGAACGACGTGATCCCGGCGGGTGCGGGGGCTGATGGCTACAAGTCGCTCAACATGCACAACATCGGCACCGACTACCCGCTCTACGCCGACCTCAAGCAATACGTCTTCGATGCCGGGAAGGCCGCCGGGGCGGGCGACCAGCACGGCACGGTGCTCTACAACCGGGGGCTCTACGCCGCGATGCTGGCGGCCGAGGCCGCCAAGAAGGCGCAGGAGCTGGCCGGGACGGCCGACATCAACGCCCTGCAGATGCGCGACGGGATGGAGGCCCTGAAGATCACCGAGGAGACGATGGCCGCGCTCGGGATGCCCGACTTCGGCCCGGCCTTCTCGGTGAGCTGCGCCAATCACGGCGGCTCGGGCCGGGGAAAGGTCCAGCAGTGGGATGCCGACACCCAGACCTGGACGATCCTGACCGACTGGATCGAAAGCGACCGCTCGGTGATCGACCCGCTGATCGCCGAGGATTCGGCCGCCTTCGCCGCCGAGGCCGGCGTGACGGAACGCTGCAACTGAGCTGACTCTGCCGGCCGGGGACCTGCGCCCCGGCCGGCGCATCCACTCGATTTCGCCGCGAGGACGGACCCATGCTGGACGCTGGTGAGACACGCGAGACGTTGCTCGAGGTGAACAACATCGAGGTGATCTACAACCACGTGATCCTCGTGCTGAAGGGGGTGTCGCTCACCGTGCCGAAGGGCGGGATTACCGCGCTGCTGGGCGGCAACGGCGCGGGCAAGACCACCACGCTGAAGGCGATCTCGAACCTGCTCCACTCCGAACGCGGCGAGGTCACCAAGGGCTCGATCACCTATCGCGGGCAACGGGTTCAGGACCTCTCGCCGTCCGAGCTCGTCAAGCTCGGCGTGATCCAGGTGATGGAGGGCCGGCACTGCTTCGAGCACCTGACGGTGGAGGAGAACCTCCTGACCGGCGCCTATACCCGCGGCGACGGGCGCGGCGCGATCCAGGCCGACCTGGACATGGTCTACGAATATTTCCCGCGGCTCAAGGAACGGCGGCGCAGCCAGGCGGGATACACGTCGGGCGGCGAGCAGCAGATGACCGCGATCGGCCGGGCGCTGATGTCGCGCCCCGAGACGATCCTCCTCGACGAGCCCTCGATGGGGCTGGCGCCGCAGCTCGTGGAGCAGATCTTCGAGATCGTGAAGCGGCTGAACGAGGAGCAGGAAGTGACGTTCCTCCTGGCCGAGCAGAACACCAACGTGGCGCTCCGCTTCGCCGATATGGGCTACATCCTCGAAAGCGGGCGGGTGGTGATGGAGGGATCGGCCGCCGAGCTGCGCGAGAACCCCGACGTGAAGGAATTCTACCTCGGCGTCTCCGAGGAGGGCCGCAAGTCGTTCCGCGACGTGCGCAGCTACCGCCGCCGCAAGCGGTGGCTGAGCTGATGCGGGACGCGATGTCGGAGGATGCGGTCATGACCCACTACGACGCGCTGGAGACACGCAGCGCCGACGAGCGGCAGGCGGCGCAGGTCAAGGCACTGCGGGAGCTGGCGGGCGAGGATATCCGCGCGCTCGCCGACCTCGCCGGGCTGCCGGTCTTGCGCAAGGCCGATCTTTCGCAGCGGCAGAAGGCCGAGCGGCCCTTCGGCGGGATCCCGGTGGCGAACGCGGTCAACATCTTCCAGTCGCCCGGGCCGATCTACGAGCCCGGCGGCGCCGGGCCGGACTGGTGGCGGGTCGGGCGCTTCCTGCACGCCGCCGGCGTGGGCAAGGGCGACCTGGTGCAGAATTGCTTCGCCTACCACTTCACGCCCGCGGGCCACATGTTCGAGGCGGGAGCGCGGGCGGTGGGCGCCATCGTGTTTCCGGCCGGAACCGGGCAGACCGAGCAGCAGGTGCGCGCGGCGGCCGATATCGGTGCGACGGCTTACGCCGGCACGCCCGACTTCCTGAAGGTGATCCTCGACAAGGCCGAGGAGATGGGCACGCGGCTGAGCTTCGCCAAGGCCGCCGTGGGTGGTGGAGCGCTCTTCCCCTCGCTCCGCAAGGAGTACACCGAGCGGGGCATCGCCTGCCTGCAATGCTACGCCACCGCCGACCTCGGCAACATCGCCTACGAGAGCCCGGCGATGGAGGGGATGATCATCGACGAGGGCGTGATCGTCGAGATCGTGCGCCCCGGCACCGGCGACCCGGTGCCCGAAGGCGAGGTCGGCGAAGTGCTGGTGACCGCGCTCAACCCGGACTACCCGCTCATCCGCTTCGCCACCGGCGATCTTTCGGCGGTGTTGCCGGGCGTAAGCCCCTGCGGACGCACCAACATGCGAATCAAGGGCTGGATGGGCCGCGCCGACCAGACCACCAAGATCAAGGGCATGTTCGTCCGTCCCGAGCAGGTGGCGGCCTTCGTCGCCAGGCACGCGGAGGTGGCGCGCGCCCGCGTGGTGGCCACCCGCGAGGGCGAGATGGACGTGATGACGGTGCAGGTGGAGACGCCGTCCACCGATCCGGCCGCCTACGAACATTCGCTATTGGATAGCCTGAAGCTCCGGGGCAGGATCGAGCTCGTGGCGCCGGGGTCTTTGCCCAACGACGGCAAGGTGATCGAGGACCTCCGTCGCTACGACTGAGACGCGGCCGACCGGAGGACCCAGATGACCCGTGCACTGCTCGCCGCCCTTCTGTTGGGGTCTTCGCCGGCCATCGCCGAGGACGTGGCGCTGATCGTCGGCAACGGCAGCTACGACAACGCCCGCGGCCTCTGGGGTGCCGACGATCTGGCCGACACCGCGAGGGATTTCGAGGCGGCGGGGTTCCGGGTCTTCACCGGCGAGGACCTTCAGGCCGAGGCGCTGCGCCGGCTGGCCTCGGAGTTCGCGGCCGCGGCCGATGGCTCGGGGCGCATAGCGATCGCGCTCGCCGGGCATTTCGTGCAATCGGACTTGGGCGCCTGGTTCCTCGGCACCGATACCGACGCGCCGGATCTGATCACCGCAGGCGCCGAGGGGCTGTCGCTGGCCACACTCTACGAGATCGCGGGCCGCGCGCCGGGCCGCGCTGTGGTTCTGCTCGGCACCGAGGCCCGGTCGATCCGGCTCGGCACGGGCGTGCTGGCGGGGACCGGCGCGCTGCCGGTGCCGCAGGGCGTGGCGGTGATCCGCGGCGATGCCGGCGAGCTGGCCGATTTCGTCGAGGACACGCTCCTTGAGCCCGGCGCGGGCCTTGCCGCCGCGGTGGCGGACCATTCCGACCTCAGTGCGGAGGGATTCGTCAGCGACGCCTTCCCGTTCCAGGTCGAGGAGGCCGAAGAAGCCGAGGCGGCCGCCGAGCCGCCGTCGGCCGACAGACCGCCCGTTGGCGACGAGCGCGCCGCCTGGGCGGCGGCGCTCGCGTTGAACACGGTCGAAGGCTACGAGCGGTTCCTCGAAGACCATCCAGGCGGCGTAAACGCCGCCCTGGCCCGCGCCGCGATCGAGCGGCTCAGGGCCGCCGACCCGCAGGCCGGCGCCCGCGCCGCAGAGGAGGCGCTGGCGCTTACCCGCGACCAGCGCCGCTCGGTACAGCGCAACCTCTCGCTCCTGGGCTTCAACACGCGCGGCATCGACGGCATCTTCGGCCCGGCCACGCGCGGCGCGGTCGCGGGCTGGCAGCGCGCCAACCGCTACGAGGAGACCGGCTACCTCACCCGCGAGCAGATCGAGCGGATCGACGCCCAGGCCGCGCGACGCGCCGCCGAGCTCGAGGCCGAGGCGGAAGCCAGGCAGGCGGAACTCGAGCGGCAGGACCGCGCCTACTGGGACGACACTGGCGCCCTCGGCGACGAGGCTGGCCTGCGCGCCTATCTGCAGCGCTACCCGGACGGGCTCTATTCCGAGATCGCCCGCGAGCGGCTCGACCGCATCGTCGGCGATCGCGAGGGTGAGGCCGCGGCCGCCGACCGTGCCGCCTGGGACCGCGCCCGCGCGCGCGACACCATCGCGGCCTACCGCGACTATTTGGCGGCGCAGCCGCGCGGCGCCTTCCGTGAGTCCGCCGAGGACCGGATCGCCGAGCTCGAGCGCGAGACCGAGAACGCCCAGGCGATCCGCGCCGAGGAGGCGCTTGGGCTCAATGCCTTCACCCGCAACCTGATCGAGTCGCGGCTGGACGGGCTGGGGCTGCGCCCGGGCCGGGTCGACGGCGTGTTCGACGCGAACACCCGCCGGGCGATCCGTCGCTACCAGGCGGCGCGCAACCTGCCGGCGACGGGGTATCTCACCCAGGACACGGTGGTGCGGCTCCTGGCCGATTCGATCCTGCGCTGAGGCGGCAGGCCGGTCACGCCGGCGGCGGGCACAGGAGATCCGCCAGCGCCTTCACGTTGGCGCCGAGAGCGCCCTTCCGCCAGGCCAGCAGGGTGCGCAGCCGGCCGCGCCGCGCCCCGAGCTCGTGGATGCTGAGCCGCCGGCTTTCGGGGAAGGTGGCGAGCACGCTCTTCGGCAGCAGCGCCGCCCCCATACCGGCCAGCACGCAGCCGAGCATGGCGTGGTAGGAGCCGAGCTCGATCGTGCGTTCGGGGATCTCGCCGAGGCTCCGGTACCACTCTTCGAGTCGCTTGCGGTGCGGGCAGCCGTTCTCGAAGACGAGCACGGTGGCGGGTACGCCGTCGCCGCCGCCGACCGGCGGGTGCTCGCCCCCGGTGACGATCACCGTCTCTTCCTCGAACGCCGGCACCCAGTCGAACTTCGCCTCGGCCACCGGCTCGGCGACCAGCGCCGCGTCAATCTCGCCGCGGAGGAGCGCGCTGCAGAGCTGCACCGGATTTCCGGTGCGCAGCTCGAGCTCGACCTCGGGATAGAGCCGGCTGTATTCGGCCAGCGGCGCCGGCAGGCGGACCGCTGCGGTGCTTTCCATCGTCCCGAGCCGGAGCAGACCACGCGGCCTCTCGTCCTGAACCGCGGCGCGGGCCTCCTCGGCCAGCGCCAGCAGGCGGTCGGCATAGCCGAGCAGCACCCGCCCCTCCGGTGTCAGGCGCATGCGCTTGCCCTCGCGCAGGAAGAGCTGCACGCCGAGGTCGTCCTCGAGCTGGCGCACTCGCTTGGTGACGTTGGACTGCACCCTGCGGAGCCGCTCTGCGGCGCGCGTGACGCCGCCCTCACGCACGACAGCGCGGAAGATCCGGAGGTCGGAAAGGTCCATCCATCTCTCCCAGAGATCGATTATGTTCTGATTATTCATTTTTCTGCGCCCGCCGCAACCGTTATCCAAAGACCACCGCAACCAAGGATGGGAGGCAAAGGATGACACCGGATCAGTTGGCCATCGTGAAGCGGACATGGGCCGAGGTGGTGCCGATCGCCGATCAGGCGGTGGCGCTGTTCTACGACCGGCTCTTCGCGATCGACCCGGCGCTGCGCGAACTCTTCGCCGGGACCGACCGCAGGGCGCAGCACCGCAAGCTGGCCGCGGCGCTCGACCTCGCGGTCGGCGCGCTCGAGGATTTCGAGGCGCTGCGCCCCACGCTCGGCGAACTGGGTCGGCGCCATGCCGGCTATGGCGTTGCCGACAAGGACTATGACTCGGTCGGCGCGGCGCTGCTCTGGACGCTAGAGCAGGGCCTGGGCGAGGCCTGGACGCAAGACGCGGCAGCGGCCTGGAGCGCCGCCTACGCGGGGATCGCCGGCGCGATGAGAGCGGCTGGCGCGCCGCGGCGGCGCAGGCTGGCCGCGTGAGTCCCTCCCGAAGCTGGCCAGAACGGAGTTCAGTCATGAGCAAGGGCTATTGGATCGTCCGGGTTACGGTGAAGAACGCCGGGAACTACCCGAGCTACCTGGCGGCGGCGAAGCCCGCCTTCGACAAGTATGGCGCCCGGTTTCTGGTGCGCGGCGGCGATTTCGAGGCGATGGAGGGCGCGGCGCGCGACCGCAACGTCGTCGTCGAGTTCGAGGACTACGCGACCGCGCTCGCCTGCTACCGCAGCCCCGAATACCAGGCGGCAAAGGCGATCCGCAGCGCCAATGCCGAGGCCGATTTCATCGTCGTGGAGGGCGCAGCGCCGGAGTCGGCCGCGGCCTGACCGGATCCCGGCGGAGCAATTCGGCCAAGCAAAGCGAAAGGGCCGCCGGAGTGCTCCCGGCGGCCCTTTTCGTCGGATGTTCGACGGCTCAGCCCTGGCGGGCCTTGTAGCGCTTCTGGGTCTTGTTGATCACGTAGACGCGGCCCTTGCGGCGCACGATCTGGCAATCGCGATGCCGCGCCTTCAGCGAGCGGAGCGAGTTGCGGACCTTCATCGGGTCTCTCCTTGAGGTCGCGCGCCCTGGCTAGGCGCGGGGTTCCTGTTTCGCGCACGGGGGCGCGGCTCGAGTGGTGGGCGCGACAGGGATCGAACCTGTGACCCCTACGATGTCAACGTAGTGCTCTACCGCTGAGCTACGCGCCCTGACATCGGCCCCGCCCAAATCAAAAGGACGCGGGCGGAACCGCGTCGGTCGGCAGGTCTATAGAAGGAGTCGCCCGGCCGTTCAAGGCCTTTTGGGCGCGCCCGGTTTCGGTCTATATCTCGAGAAACGGGGAGAGAGATGCCGCCTGCGAGCTATCGCCTGATGCTGCCCAGTGCGCGCACCACCAGCGTGGTGTTCTCCTCTCCGCATTCGGGGCGCGACTACCCGGCGGCGTTGCTGGCCGCCTCGATGCTCGACGAGCGCTCGATCCGGTCTTCGGAGGATGCCTTCGTCGACGAGCTCTTCGGTGCCGCGCCCGAATTCGGCGCGCCCTTGCTCGCCGCCACCACGCCCCGTGCTTTCATCGACCTCAACCGCGCCGCCGCGGAGCTTGACCCGGCGCTGGTGGAGGGCGTGCCGCGGAGCGCCCACAATCCGCGGATCAGCTCGGGGCTCGGGGTCATACCGCGGGTCGTGGCGAACGGCCGCGTGATCTACCGCGGCAAGATCTCCCTGGCCGACGCCGAGGCGCGGATCGCCCAGCACTGGCAGCCCTACCACGCGGCGCTGCGCGGGCTGGTGGAGGGTTCGCTCTCGGCCTTCGGCGAGGCGATCCTGATCGACTGCCACTCGATGCCGCACGAGGCGATCGAGCAAGTGAGCGCTCCCGGGGCGCGGCCGCCCGACGTTGTGCTGGGCGACCGCTTCGGCGCCGCCGCGGCCTCCGACGTGGTGGAACGGGTCGAGGCGGCATTCGCAAGCGCGGGGCTTCGCGTGGCGCGCAACGCGCCCTTCGCCGGCGCCTATATCGCCCAGGCCTACGGCCGGCCTTCGCGCCGGGCGCATGTGGTGCAGGTGGAGATCGACCGGGCGCTCTACATGGACGAGCAGGAGGTCGCGCCCGGTCCGGATTTCGAGGCGTTCCAGACGCTGATGCGGAGCGTTGTGGCGGAGCTTGCCGCGATCGGGCAGAACGGCGCCTCCATTCCGCTGGCGGCGGAGTGATCAGCGCAGCGACCGGCCCTTGACGATGGCGTCGGGGCCGAACTTCGCCCGGATCGCGTCGGTGGCGCGTTCGGCGCGGGCGCGGTTTGCGGCGCCTGGGTCGAGAAGGTCGCCGGAGAGGTCGGCCGCGCTGGCCGGGGCGAGGTCGGAGAGACCGACGCCGAGGAGGCGGAACGGCCCGGGTTCGGCCACCTGGTCGAGCAGGTCGCGCGCCGTGCGGTAGATCCGGTCGGCGATCTGGGTCGGCTCGCGCAGGGACGTGCGGCGGGTCAGCAGCCGGTGGTCGGCGCGCTTCAGCTTCAGCGTGACGGTGCGGCCGGCGAGGTCCTTCGCCTTGGCACGGTCGGCGGCTTTCTCGGCCAGCCGCCAGATATGGCCGTCGAGCAGCTCAACGTCTGCGGTGTCCTCGTGGAAGGTGGTCTCGTTGGAGATCGACTTCGGGCGCTCGTGGGGGCTGACGCGGCGGTGGTCCTCACCCCGGGCGAGGTGGAAGAGGCGCTCGCCCATCGCGCCGAAACGTTGGGAGAGGTCGTCGAGCGACCAGCGGCGAAGGTCGGCGAAGCGGCGGATCCCGGCCGCGTCCAGCGCCGCCTGGCCGGCATGGCCGACGCCCCAGATCAGGCGGACCGGCTTCGGGGCGAGGAGAGCGAGCGTCTCCGCCTCGCCGATGATCGAGAAGCCGCGGGGCTTGTCGAGGTCGGAGGCGAGCTTGGCGAGGAACTTGTTGTGCGAGAGCCCGACCGAAGCGGAGATGCCGAGCTCGGCCTCCATCCGCCGCACCAGCCGGGCGAGGAGGACGGCAGGCGGCGCATGGTGGAGGCGCAGCGTCCCCGTGAGGTCGAGGAAGGCCTCGTCGAGCGAGAGCGGTTCGACGGCCGGGGTGAGCTCCTCCATCATCGCTCGGACCTTGCGGGAGACTTCGACGTAAAGGTCCATGCGGGGCTTCAGGACGACGGCCTCGGGGCAGAGCTTCAGGGCCTGGAACATCGGCATGGCGGATCGGACGCCCTTGATGCGGGCGATGTAGCAGGCGGTGGAGACGACGCCGCGCTTGCCGCCGCCGATGATGACCGGGGTCGAGGCGAGGTCGGGACGGTCGCGCTTCTCGACGGAGGCGTAGAAGGCGTCGCAGTCGATATGGGCGATCCGGAGGGTGAAGAGCTCGGGGTGGGAGAGGAGGCGGGGCGAGCGGCAGGCGGGGCAGCGGGTCCGTTGGGCGTCGCCGTCGAATTGGGTCAGGCAGTCGCGGCAGAGGGCGGGCATGGGAGCAGTATAGCCGGGCCGGGGGGCGGCCGGGAGAGTGTGTTGCGCGGCAGGAATTTCACAGTGAAAGGCCTGGCTAAGATGCTGATATGGTGCGATTTTCCAAACTTCGTTAAGGGATTTGAAAGGGTTCGGGTGGGTATGACACGGGGGCTGGGGCGGCCGGCCGGAGGGGTTGCCTGAGGCTACTCTGCGCGCGTTTGGAAGCCAAAGTCCGGTTTGAGCCCTTTCGCGACGCCGGAAGGGCGCTCACCTGGCCGCTCGAAGTTGCCGTAGCGACAGGAATCCATTCGCCGTGCAGATTTCTCGCCGAACGCCGTTGCAAGAGAGATCACGATGGCTCGGACACTTCGCCTGACGCGAGCGCTTGTCGAAAAGATCCCGGCGACGATCCCCGACCCCGGCCCCATGGCGGACATAGCGGATTTGCAGAACGAGAACGTGGTGGCGCAGACCTTGCACTCCGTGTTGTCCACCCGCCCCGATCCTGACCAATTCTGGCTGTTCGCCTTCGGCTCATTGATGTGGAGGCCGGACTTCGCTCGTCGTGAAGAGCGGCGCGCGCAAGCGATCGGCTGGCATCGGGCATTCTGCATCGGACCCGACAC
>JBFKAV010000005.1:0-59591 GCA_041621405.1 Paracoccaceae bacterium | reverse complement strand
GCTTCGGCCTGGGCCAGCGCCTGGCGGCGGGCAAGGATGGCCTGAGCGGCCTGGGCCTCGGCCAGTTCGGCGGTCTCGACGGCGGCCTCGGTGCCGACCCCGCGCGCTGCCAGGTCGCGGGCGCGGGCCAGCGAGCGGGCGCGCAGCTCGGCTTGCGCCTCGGCCGAAGCGAGGTCGTCGGCGGCCAGCACCAACGCGCGCAGAGTCTCCGCGAGGCTCGCCTCGGCCTCGGCCAGATCGGTGCGCGCGACCTCGCGCGCGGCCTCGGCATCGGCCGGGTCGATGGCGACGAGGAGCTCGCCCGCGGCGACCGCGCCGCCCTCCTCGAGATTGGGCGAAAGCTCCACCACGGTGCCTCCGGACGTGGCCCGCACCTCGAGCGTGCGGCGGCTCCGGACCTCGCCGAAGACGGTCATCTGCGGCGCGATGGTGCTGGGCTCCACCGCGACCACGTTGGCAGCGAAGACCCGCTCCTCCGCCGGCCGGGCGCCACCGTCGCGCGCCATCCGCTCCTGGATCGCGCCGACCAGCGTGGCCCCGGCCCAGGCGAGCAGCGCCGCCGTGACGGCGACGAGGAACAGGCCGACGAGGCTGCGGCGGAGAAAGCGCATCGCACGTGTCCGGCTAACTGCGGGCGATCTCTTGCCCGCATGAGGAATCTAGCGCGCGGGGCGCGCGGCTCCAAGCCACATGCGTGTTACGTGGCTCGAGACTACTTCCGTCGCAGGTGCTCGTCGAGACGCGGAAAGATCTCGACGAAGTTGCAGGGCCGGTGGCGGTAGTCGAACTGCCATTTCAGGATCTCGTCCCATGCGTCACGGCAGGCGCCGGGGCTGCCGGGCAGCGCGAAGAGGTAAGTGCCGTTCGCGACACCGCCGCAGGCGCGGCTCTGCACCGCCGAGGTGCCGATCTTGCCCATCGAGACCATGGTGAAGACCGTGGCGAAGGCCTCGATCTCCTTCTCGTAGACGTCGCGGTGCGCCTCGACCGTCACGTCGCGGCCTGTGAGCCCGGTGCCGCCGGTGGTAAGCACCGCGTCGATCTCCGCGTCCGCGCACCACTCGCGCAGGATGGCCGCGATCTCGGCCCGTTCGTCCCTGACGATCCGCCGGTCGGCGAGGACGTGGCCGGCCTCGGCGATGCGACCCGCCAGCGTGTCGCCCGACTTGTCCTCGGCGATGCTGCGACTGTCCGACACGGTGAGCAGCGCGAAGCGGACCGGGATGAACTCCTTCGTCTCGTCGATCCGGCTCATCCCTTCCTCCCTTCGAGCGCAAGTCTGAGCGCCAGCGCGCCGAAAACGGTGGCGGTGAAGAGTCGCAGAACCCGCTCGAGCCTCGCGTTCCGCGCCAGCGCCCGGCCGAGCCCGCCCGAGAACACGCCGACCGCGCCGTTGACGACGAAGCCGCCGGCCGAGAGGATCGCGCCGAGGATCAGGAACTGCGGCAGGACCGGCACCGCGGGCGACACGAACTGCGGCACGAAGGCGAGAATGAACAGGATCACCTTGGGGTTGGTGAGATTGACGATCAGCCCGTCGCGGAAGGCGCGGGCGGGCCGGACCGCCGGCCGGTCGGCGCCGCCGACGGGGGTGCGGAGAGTGCGCAGCACGAGCCAGAGCAGGTAGCCGACCCCGGCCCAGCGGATCGCGTCGAACGCCCAGGGCGCGCGGGCGACGAGCGCGCCGAGGCCGAGCCCGGCCAGGGTGACGTGCACCATGCAGCCCGCCGAGATCCCGGCCGAGGCGGCGAGCGCCGGGCGCGGGCCGCCGCGGGCGCCCTGGGCGAGGCAGAACATCATGTCGGCCCCCGGCGTGAGGTTGAGCGCCAGCGCGGCGGGCAGGAAGGTGAGAAGCGCGAGCGGGTCGATCATCGCGCGAGCTCGAACCAGTGGCCGGAGGGGCCGAGGTTGACTACCCGGGTCGGGCCAATCCTGCCCTCCACGCCCCAGCTGTCGTGGATGTGGCCGCAGAGCGCCAACTCCGGCCGGATCCGCTCGATCGCGGCGCGTACCGCCGTCGAGCCGACCGACTGCCCCGAGGAGGTGAGGTCGGCGACCCCCTTCGGCGGCGAATGCGTCACCAGGATCTCGGCTGTGTCGCAGCGCGCAATGAGCTCGGCCGCCGCCGCCTCTGTGAGGTCGCAGGACCAGGCGCCGAAGGGCGTGACCGGCACGCCGTAGCCGAGCCCGAAGAGGCTCACCCCGCCGATTTCGGCCGCCTCCCCGTGCAGCACCACCGTGCCGTCCGGCGCCGCCGCCCGAAGCTCGTCTGCGCTTTCGGCATTGCCCGGCACGACGACCATCGGCGCCCCGATCCCGGCGATGAGCGCCATCGCCTCGTCGAGCCCGCGCCGGGCGCTGCAGAAATCGCCGGCACCGATCACCAGGTCGGCGGTGCCGCTGGCCTCGACCAGGGCCTCGGCGTGGAGCCGCGACAGGTGCAGGTCGGAGAACGCGAGGATTCGCACGTCAGCCTCCCCCGAGCCGCGCCTTCAGTTCCAGCAGGTCCGCCCAGGCCTCGCGCTTCGCCGCCGGATTGCGCAACAGGTAGGCCGGGTGCAGCATCGGCAGGCAGGGTATTCCGCCGGCTTGCGTCCACTTGCCGCGGACCCGGGTGATCCCGGAAAGCCCGGTCAGCACTCCCAGCGAAAACCGCCCCATGGTGACCACGATCTCGGGATCGGCGAGCTCGATGTGGCGCAGGATGAACGGGGTCATCATAGCGAGCTCGTCCGACGAGGGGTCGCGGTTCTGCGGCGGCCGCCAGGGCAGGATGTTGGTGATGTAGAACGACGCTTCCGCGTCCGGGCTTGCCCGCGAGAGGCCGATGGCGGCGAACATCCGGTCGAGCAGCTGGCCGGCGCGGCCGACGAAGGGCTTTCCCTGCTGGTCCTCCTCGCGTCCCGGCGCCTCGCCGACGATCATCACCCGTGCATCCGGGTTGCCGTCGGAGAAGACGAAGCTCCGCGCCCCTCGCTTCAGCTCGCAGCGCTCGTAGGCGGCCATCGCCTCGACGAGTTCGTCGAGGGTTTTCGCCGCCGCCGCGGCAGCGCGCGCTTCGGCCAACGGATCGGCCTGCGCGGGACCGTCGGTGGGGCGCGACCTGGGCGGCGGAGTCGGTTCGGGCTGCGCGGATTGGCCTTTAGCCGTTGTGGTCTCTTCGAAGCGGTTCACCGGCGCGTCGCGAATCGCCTCGTCGGCGCCGAGCTCGACCTGCCAGGAGAGCGCCGCGAGCATCGCTTCCGGTGTAAGGTCGTGCTGCATGGCCAAAGACCTAGCCGATTCAGGGCCGACCGGGAAGCCGACCCGTTGCCCGCCCGCCCGGCTTTTGCCATAAGCGGAACCGGGGGCACGAGGGAAGCAGGACGGGGAACGCATGACATTCCGCGCCAAGCATCTGCTCGGCATCGAGCACCTGGCCCCGCGGGAGATCCTGGCCGTCCTCGACCTCGCCGAGCGCTACGTCGAGTTCAACCGCCGCACCGAGAAACGCGGCGACGCGCTCGCCGGCCTCACCCAGATCAACATGTTCTTCGAGGCCTCGACCCGCACCCAGGCCTCGTTCGAGCTGGCCGGCAAGCGGCTCGGTGCCGACGTGATGAACATGGTCGTAGGCCATTCCTCGGTGAAGAAGGGCGAGACGCTGATCGACACCGCGCTGACGCTGAACGCCATGCACCCCGATCTCCTCGTCGTCCGCCACCCGGCCTCGGGCGCGGTCGACCTGCTGGCGCAGAAGGTGGAATGCGCGGTGATCAACGCCGGCGACGGCCGCCACGAGCACCCGACCCAGGCGCTTCTCGACGCCCTGACGATCCGCCGCGAGACCGGTCGGCTCAATGGACTGACGGTGGCGATCTGCGGCGACATCGCCCATAGCCGGGTCGCCCGCTCGAACCTGCTTCTCCTCGGCAAGCTGGAGAACCGCATCCGGTTGGTCGGGCCGCCCACACTGATGCCGGCGCAGGTGGCGGAGTTCGGCGTCGAGGTCTTCGACGACATGAAGGAGGGCCTGAAGGGCGCCGACGTGGTGATGATGCTGCGTCTGCAGAAAGAGCGGATGGACGGCGGCTTCATCCCCTCCGAGCGGGAATATTTCCACCGTTACGGCCTGGACGGCGAGAAATTATCCACAGCCAAGCCGGATGCCATCGTCATGCATCCCGGCCCGATGAACCGCGGCGTGGAGATCGACGGGACGCTCGCCGACGACATCAACCGCTCGGTGATCCAGGAGCAGGTGGAGATGGGGGTCGCGGTCCGGATGGCGGCGATGGAGCTTCTGGCGCAGAACCTGCGGGCCGAGCGCGGCCGCGCGGCGGCAGGGGTGATGGTGTGATGACGCGCTCGGAACGGCGTAGGGCGCACGAGAAGGCGGAGCCCCCCTCCCCCCTCCTGCAGCCCGGCGAACGAATTGTCTGGAGCGGGCGTCCCATCGTGCTCTGCACGGTTCGTCCCTGGCAGGTTCCGCTCTTCGTTCTGGGGCTGGCGATCGCGATCCACGGCATTTCCGGCATCCTAGACCTCGTCGCGGCCAACCGCGCCTTCCAAGGAACGGCCTTCGAGGGCTTCATGGTCCGCTCGCCGCGAGCGATGATCACACAGGGCATGATTTCCCTTATCGGCCTCGTGTTTGCCAGCTTCCTGGCGATCCAGCTCTTTCTGGCCGCGGGAACGCTTTACTCCCTCAGCGAGCGCCGCATGTTCGAAGGGTGTCCGGGACTCGTCGGCCCCCGGCACGTCGTAGCGACCATCGCGCCCAGCGGGGAAGTGGCCGTGAAGCAGACCGGCCGAAGCTGTTGTCTCGCCTTCAGCGTCCACACGACCATCCCCGTGGCGCCGTTTCCGTTCGTCTTCCATAACCTCTCCGAGCCTTCGTTCCGGCAGGCGCTCGCGCACATCCGGACCGTGACCGGACGGGGCGAGGCCGAGGTCCCTGGGACGATAAAGGAGGTGACCGCGTGAGCGAGGACCCGCGGGAGGAGTGGGCCGAGCTGCTCGACCCCGGCGAGCGGCTCCTTTGGGTGGGGTCGCCGGCGGGCGGGCTTCGCGTCACGCCGAAGGGCATCGCCACCTCGGCCTTCGGCCTCTTCTTCTTCGGCTTCTCGCTGTTCTGGACGCTGGGCGCTGCCTCGCCCTGGATCGGCGGCTTCACCGGCGAGATGCCGAAAGGCTTCGGCTGGTTCTTCGTGTTCTTCCCGCTCTTCGGCCTGCCCTTCGTTGCCATGGGCGCCTACATGCTCTTCGGCCACTACCTCCACGACGCCTGGCGCCGCCGCCGCACCCGCTATGCGCTGACCGACCGGCGGGCGATCATCACCACCTGGGCGGGCAAGCGCAGCATGAAGAGCTTTCCGATCGGCCGCGAGACGCTGGTCGACTACCAGCCGGGGCGCGAGGCCAGCCTGTTCTTCGCCACCGAGACCTCGGTCGACAGCGATGGCGACCGCACGTCGGAGCGGATCGGCTTCGAGCACATCGCGGACGGCAACGGGGCCTATGCCATGATCCGGCGCATCCAGAACGGGACCGCGTGATGGCCCTGGTCCTGCAGAACGCCCGCCTGATCGATCCCGAGGGGCTGAGCGAGTCCGAGGGCTCGCTCCGGATCGAGGACGGCCGCATCGCCGGCCTTGGCGGCAAGGCGCCGCAGGGCGCGCGGGTGGTCGATTGCGGCGGACTCTGCCTGGCACCGGGGATCGTCGACATCGGCGTCAAGGTGGGCGAGCCGGGGGAGCGGCACAAGGAATCGTTCCGCTCCGCGGGGCTCGCCGCCGCCGCGGGGGGCATCACCACCATCGTCGCCCGGCCCGACACGGCGCAGCCGATCGACAGCCCCGAGACGCTGGAGTTCGTGACCCGCCGCGCCGCAGGGGCCTCGCCGGTCCGGATCCGCCACATGGCGGCGCTGACCAAGGGCCGCGAGGGCCGGGAGATGACCGAGCTCGGGTTCCTGATGGATGCGGGCGCCCTCGCCTTCACCGACGGCGACCGGGTGGTGACCGACACCAAGGTGCTGTCGCGGGCGATGATCTATGCGAGCGGCCTCGGCGCGCTGGTCATGGGCCACCCGCAGGACCCCGGCCTTTCGGCCGGCGCGGCGGCGACCTCGGGCAAGTTCGCCTCGCTGAAGGGCCTGCCCACGGTCTCGCCGATGGCCGAGCGGATGGGGCTCGACCGCGACATCGCGCTCGTGGAGATGACGGGCGTGCGCTACCACGCCGACCAGATCACCACCGCCCGCGCCCTGCCGGCCCTCGAGCGGGCCAAGAAGAACGGCTTCGACGTGACCGCGGGCACCTCGATCCACCACCTGACGCTGAACGAGCTCGACGTCGGCGACTACCGCACCTTCTTCAAGCTGAAGCCGCCCTTGCGCTCGGAGGAGGACCGGCTCGCCGTGGTCGAGGCCGTCGCCTCCGGGCTGATCGACGTGATCTCGTCGATGCACACGCCGCAGGACGAGGAATCGAAGCGGCTGCCCTTCGAGGAGGCGGCCGCCGGGGCGGTCGCGTTGGAGACGCTGTTGCCGGCGGCGCTGAGATTGGTCCATGCCGGCGCGATCGAGCTGCCGCGCCTCTTCCGCGCGCTGTCCTACAACCCGGCGCGGCGCCTCGGGCTCGAGGCCGGCCGTCTCGCCGAGGGCGCGCCAGCGGACCTGGTGCTGTTCGACCCGGACGCGCCCTTCCTGCTCGATCGCTTCACGCTCAACTCGAAATCGAAGAACACACCGTTTGACGGCGCACGGATGCAGGGCAAGGTGCGCGCGACCCTGGTGGGCGGGACGCCCGTCTTTGGCGAGCTGATGGGAGACGCCTGATGCCATTGCTGGAAAGCTCCACCGACACCCTCTGGCTCTGGGCGGGGATCGGATACCTGCTTGGTTCGATCCCGTTCGGGATCGTGCTGGCGCGGCTGATGGGGCTTGGCGATCTGAGGAAAATCGGCTCGGGCAACATCGGCGCCACAAACGTGCTCCGGACCGGCAACAAGCTCGCCGCCGGGCTCACGCTTCTCTTCGACGCCGGCAAGGGCGCGGTGGCGGTGATCCTGGCGCGCGCGCTGGCCGCCGAGGACGCCACGCAGGTGGCCGCCCTCGCGGCCTTTCTCGGGCACGTGTTCCCGGTCTGGCTGATGTTCCGCGGCGGAAAGGGGGTGGCGACGTTCCTCGGCCTGTTCCTGGCGCTGGCGTTTCCGCTCGGCATCGCGCTCTGCGCTACCTGGCTGGTGGCCGCATACGCCACTCGCTATTCCTCGCTCGCAGCACTGATCACGGTCGCCACCCTGCCATTCTGGATTCTCGGCCTCGGCTACGGCCCGCTCTTCATGCTGGGCTTCGTGCTCACGATCCTCGTCTACCTCAAGCACCTGAGCAACATCCGGCGCTTGCGGCAGGGGACCGAGTCGAAGATCGACCTGAAGCTCTAGTGCGCCTCGGGCTGGACAGACGGCCGGACAGAGAGGACACTGAGGCCCGGGCAGCCAAGAAGGGAACCTGCCATGGAATTCCAGACCGCCGTCCGGACCTGCTTTCGGAAATACGCCGAGTTCTCCGGCCGCGCCCGGCGCGCCGAACTCTGGTGGTTCGCACTCTTCACCTTCGTCGTCAGTCTGGTTCTCGGCTTCGTCGACGGCGCGATCTTCGGCATGGGCCGCGGCATGGGCGGCGGCTTCCAGCCGCTCGGCACGCTTTTCTCCCTCGCGGTGCTGTTGCCCTCGCTCGCCGTCGGCGCGCGCCGGCTGCACGACATCGGCCGCTCGGGCTGGTGGCTGCTGATCGGCCTGGTTCCGATCGTCGGCATCCTGGTGCTGATCTGGTGGTACATCCAGCCCGGCGAGGCGGGGCCGAACCAGTACGGTTCCGACCCGCTGGGGGCCGACCCGGCCCGGCCTGCCTGACCCGGGCCGCCGCGCCGATCAGTAGCTGTACTCGGCATAGATCCGGCTGAGGTCGCCCGCCCAGGCTCCGTGGTATTTCTCCAGGAGCTCGTCGGCCGGCACCTTACCGGACTCGACGCTTTCCTGCAGCGCCGAGAGGAAATGGGTCTCGTCGGGGATCATGCCGTTGGCGCCGGGCTTCGCGCGGGCCTTCAGGCCCGCCTCGGCGATCGCCACCGCCTCGCGCGCCAGATCGTGCAGCTTCACGCCGCCGGCCTCGCCCTGCAGTCCGGCGACCGAGGCCGCGACCCGGAGCCCCTCGCGTGTCTCGGCGTCGAGGCCCTTCGCTAGGTCCCAGGCAGCATCGAGTGCGGTCCGGTCGTAGAGCAGCCCGACCCAGAGAGCCGGCAGCGCGCAGAGCCGCCGCCAAGGTCCGCCATCGGCGCCGCGCGTCTCGATGAACTTCTTCAGCCGCGCCTCTGGGAAGATCGTGGTCAGGTGGTCGGCCCAGTCCGACAGCGTCGGGACCTCGCCGGGCAGGGCCGGAAGCTTGCCCTTCAGGAAGTCGCGGAAGGACTGGCCGAGCGCGTCGATGTAGCGGCCGTCGCGGTAGACGAAATACATCGGCACGTCGAGCGCGTATTGCACGTAGGCCTCGAAGCCGAAGCCCTCGTCGAAGACGAAGGGCAACATCCCCGTGCGTGCCGGGTCGAGGTCGCGCCAGATCCGGCTGCGCCAGGACTTGTGGCCGTTCGGCTTGCCCTCGAGGAACGGCGAATTGGCGAAGAGCGCCGTGGCGACCGGCTGCAGCGCCAGCGCCACCCGCATCTTCTGGACCATGTCGGCCTCAGAGCCGAAGTCGAGGTTCACCTGCACGGTGCAAGTGCGGTACATCATCTGCAGGCCGTGAGTGCCGACGGTCTTCATGTACTCGGTCATGAGCCGGTAGCGCCCCTTGGGCATCATCGGCATCTCGGCGTGGGTCCAGACCGGTGCCGCGCCAAGCCCGATGAAGCCCGCGCCGATGCCGTCGGCCACCGTCTGCACCTCGCGCAGGTGCTCGTTCACCTCGTCGCAGGTCTGGTGGATCGACTCGAGAAGCGCGCCGGAAAGCTCGAGCTGGCCGCCGGGCTCCAGCGAGACGTTTGCACCGTCCTTCACCAGCCCGATGATCTTGTCGCCCTCGAAGACCGGCGCCCAGCCGAAACGGTCGGCCATCCCCTCGAGCATCGCCTTGATCGAGCGCGGGCCGTCGTAGGGCAAGGGCTTCAGCGTGTCCTTGCAATAGCCGAACTTCTCGTGCTCGGTGCCGATCCGCCAGTCCGCCTTGGGCTTGCAGCCGGCGGCCAGATACTCCGCAAGCTGGCTTTCCCGCTCGATCGGGCCGCCGCCGGACTGGGGGATGGACATCGGAGGCTCCGGGGTTCGCGCGTCAGGGGGCTCACCTGACCCGGCGCGGCGGTCAAGTCAAGGCCCGGTGCGCGGCGCGGCGCCAAACCCTGACCGTCTTGCCGCGCGGCTCGTCGAGGGCGGCGAGAAGGGCCGTGGGCGACAGCCCGGGGAGCCGAGCAAAGGCGTCAAAGAGCTGGTCGGCGCCCTCGGCGGCCGCCGGGATCGCGATCACGTTGCCGCCGGCCTCCCTGAGCCGCCACCAGCGGCGGCCCGCGAGATCGGAAAGAAGTTCGAGCTCGACCACTTCGGGCAGCGCCGCGATGCCGCCGCCGTAGGGACCGAGATAGCGCACCTGGCCCTCGTCGATCTCGACGATCCCGGGCTGCTCGACGTCGCGCCGGAACCGCATCCGGCGCAGCGCGATCACCGCGCCCCAGAGGCCGGCGAGCGCGAGGAGGAGGCCGACGCCCAGGAAGAACCAGCCGCCGAAGCTCGTGACCCAGAGGCCGAAACCCGCGAAAGCGAGCGTTCCGGCCACCTCGCGCCAGCGGGCGAGCGCAGCCAGCGCCTCGGGGCGCAGGAGGCCGGTCACCGCCAGTCCCCGAGCGCGGCCTGCCAGAGCGCCAGCGCCGCCACGGCCGCGGTGTCAGCCCTCAGGATGCGCGGCCCGAGGCCGAGGGGCAGCGCAAAGGGCAGCGCCCGGAGCCTCTCCCTTTCGGCCACGGAGAAGCCGCCCTCGGGGCCGACAAGGATCGCCGAGGGGCCGGGCTTGGCGCCGTCGAGCCGCGCTTTCGGTCCTTCCGGCGCCTCGTCGGCCCAGACCAGCCGCCGCCCCTCGGGCCAGTCGGAAAGCACGCGGTCGAGGCGGGCGAGCCCGTCGACCTCGGGCACGACGGTGGCGCCGCACTGCTCGGCGGCCTCGACGGCATGGGCCTGGAGCCGGTCCTGACGGACCCGCTCGGCATTGGTGAAGTCGGTCTGCACGGGGAGGATCCGCGCCGCGCCCATCTCCACCGCCTTCTCGACGATGAAATCGGTGCGCGCCTTCTTCAGGGGCGCGAACAGGAGCCAGAGGTCGGGCGGGGGCTGCGGCGGCCTGACCCGCTCGCGGCAGAAGAGGCTGCCGCCCTTGCGGCCCGCCTCGGCGACCTCGGCGCGCCACTCGCCCGAGTGGCCGTCAAACGCTAGCACTTCGTCACCGGGTGAAAGACGCATCACGGCGAAGAGGTAGTGCGCCTGCTCCCGCCTGAGCGGCACCGGTTGCCCCTCGGCCAGGGGCGGGTCTACATAGAGCCTGACCTTCGCCATTTCGAGGCCGGACCTTATGCCCGAGACCCCCCGAACGCCAGCGCCCGCGGGGCAGGTGTCCGATGCCGTGACCGGCAACTGGGTCGACCGCCTGGCGCCGGCCTGGAGCCGGCCCTACCTCAGGCTCAGCCGCGCCGACCGGCCGATCGGCACCTGGCTCCTGCTCCTGCCGTGTTTCTGGGGCGTGGGCCTCGCCGCCGCCGCCGGCAGCCCGCGGGCTTGGGATCTCTGGATCGTGGCGGGCTGCGCGCTCGGCGCCTTCCTGATGCGGGGCGCGGGCTGCACCTGGAACGACATCACCGACCGCGAGTTCGACGCTGCCGTCGCCCGCACCCGGAGCCGGCCGATCCCTTCGGGGCAGGTAACGGTGCGCCAGGCCTACCTGTGGATGCTGGCGCAGGCGCTCCTCGCCGCGCTGATCCTGTTCAGCTACAACAGGGCGGCGATCGGCCTCGGCGTCGCCTCGCTCGGCCTCGTGGCGATCTACCCTTTCGCGAAGCGCTTCACCTGGTGGCCGCAGGTCTTCCTCGGCCTCGCCTTCAACTGGGGCGCTCTGCTCGCCTGGGCGGCGCATACCGGCTCGCTCGGCCTGGCCGCGCTTCTGCTCTATGCCGCCGGCATCGCCTGGACCCTGTTCTACGACACGATCTACGCGCATCAGGACAAGGAGGACGACGCGCTGATCGGGGTCAGATCCACCGCCCGCCTGTTCGGCGCCAACACCAAGCCCTGGCTCCGGCTGTTCCTGGTGCTCTCCGTCTCGCTCTTCGCGCTTGCCGCGCTGGTCGCGCTGGTGCCGGCGGGGGCGAGCGTGCCGCGGTTGATGCTGGTGCTCGCCGGCGTCTGGGGCTTCGGCTGGCACCTCGCCTGGCAGCTCGCCCGGCTCGACATCGACGATCCCGCCAACTGTCTCAGCCTGTTCCGCGCCAACCGAGACGCGGGGCTGATTCCTGCGCTGTTTCTCGCTGCATCTCTTGTAGTCTGATTGAACCCGGGGGCCGCGCCACCTAGGTAGACCCTGCCCTGCCGCAGAACCGCGAGTCACATGAAGATCAGCCGCCAGTTCCTGCTTCCCATCGTGTTCGTGACCTTCGCGGGGATCGCCGTCATCGTGGCGACCATCGTCGTCGGCGCGATCGAGCGTCGCACCGCGCAGGAGGTGAGATCGGCGCTCGCGCTCGGAGGCCAGGACTGGGTTTCGGTCGAGGCTGACGGGCTGCTGGTACGCCTGACTGGCACCGCAGAGACCGAGGCCATCCGTTTCCGCGCCCTCTCGGTCGCCGGCACCGTTGTCGACGCCGCGCGGGTCATTGATGCGATGGAGGTGCGCCCGGCCGCCCAGATGCGCCCGCCGGACTTCTCGGTCGAGATCCTGCGCAACGACGACGGGATCTCGCTGATCGGCCTGATTCCCGCCGCGGGGGACCGCGAGGCGGTGGTGACCCGGCTCTCCGAGCTCGCCGGCGCCGGGCGGGTGTCCGACATGCTGGAAACCGCCGACTACCCCGCCCCCGAAACCTGGCAGCCGGCGCTCGACTTCGGCCTCGCCTCGCTGTCGCGACTGCCGCGATCGAAGATCTCGATCACGCCCGAGCGGGTGACGATCACCGCGATCACCACGAGCGCCGCCGAGAAGGCCCGCCTCGAGGCCGAGCTCGCCCGCCAGGCGCCACCCGGATTGAGGCTGACGCTGGAGCTTTCGGCGCCGCGGCCGGTGATCACGCCCTTTACGCTGCGCTTCCTGATTGACGCCGCGGGCGCCCGCTTCGACGCCTGCTCGGCCGATACCGAGCTGGCGCGCACGCGCATCCTTGCCGCCGCCGTGGCCGCGGGGGCCGAGGGCAAGTCGGACTGCATCATCGGCATGGGCGTGCCCTCGCCGCGCTGGACCGAGGCCGTCGAGACCTCGATCGCGGCGCTGGCCGAGCTCGGCGCCGGCAGCCTCACCTTCTCCGACGCCGACATCTCGCTGATCGGGGCCGAGACCGTGGCGCAGGGGGATTTCGACCGGGTGATCGGCGAGCTGGAGCGGGCGCTGCCCGACGCCTTCTCGCTGACCGCGGTGCTGACGCCCAAGGCCGACACCACCGAGCGCGGCCCGCCGGAGTTCATGGCGACACTCGACGGCGAGGGCCAGCTCAGCATGCGCGGCCGCCTCACCGACGAGCGCGTACGCGCAGTGGTCGACAGCTTCGCTGCAGCCCGCTTCGGCGGCGCGGGCCGGGTCTACAACGCGGCGCGGCTCGACCCCGAGCTGCCCGAGGGCTGGCCGGTGCGCGTGCTCGCCGCGCTGGAGGCGCTTGACGAGCTGGCCAGCGGCTCGATCCTGGTGCGGCCCGACCTGGTGCGGGTCACCGGCCGGACCGGCAGCCCCGGCGCCAACGCCGAGATCGCGCGGCTGCTTGCAGAGAAGCTGGGCGAGGGCAAGAAATTCGAGATCGAGGTCACCTACGTTGAGACGCTCGATCCGGTCGCCACCCTGCCGACGCCGGAGGAATGCGTGGCGCGCGTGAACGCGATCCTCCTCGAGCGTAAGATCGCCTTCGCCCCCGGCGCGTCCGAGATCGAGGGCGAGGCGCTCGATACGCTCGACCAGCTCGCCGAGGCGCTGAAGGACTGCTCCCAGGTGCCGATGGAGATCGGTGCGCACAGCGACAGCCAGGGCCGCGAGGAAATGAACCTCAACCTCAGCCAGGCACGCGCCGATGCGGTTCTGAACGGGCTCCTCGCCCGCCGGGTGCTGACCTCGAACCTCAGCGCCGTGGGCTACGGCGAGGACCGACCGATCGCCGACAACGACACCGAGGAGGGCCGCGAGGCGAACCGGCGTATTGAATTCACGCTGGTCTTGCCCGAAGAAGAGGGTACGGCGGAAGGGGAAGCCACCGAAGAGGCGGACTCCGCCGCGGAAGACCCGGCAGAGGGCGCAAATGAACCGGACTGAATTCATCGTCGCCACGGCCGTGATCCTGTTCGTGGCCTTTGCGCTCGGCTGGTTCGCCTACTGGCTCCTGCACCGTTTCACCCGAGTCTCGGGCACCGAGATGGGCGAGCTCGACCGCATGGCGCAGGAGCTGCACGACGCCGAGGAGATGCGCGACCAGGCGATCACTTACCTGCAGCAGCGCGAGGCCGAGCTGATGAACCAGCTCAGCCAGACCGACGCCGAGCTGCGCGCGGCGATGGACGGCCTCAGGGACGCCCGCCACGAGGCCGAGGAACTGCGCGGCTACATCGAGCGGATGAACGTCGGCTGAGCGGAGGCGGGCCGCGGCCCGACCTTCTGGAGCGAGTCCTCCGGTCGAACGCTCTGATCGGTTGAACGACGGCGACCGCGTTCCCGCCAAACGCGCCCGACATGAAAAACGCGCGGATTCGTGGTACATTCCATCGGTCTGCCGCGGCAGCCTATTTCCGATTCTTCTTGAGTCACGAGCGTAGTCCAAGCTGCCGACGGCAGCGGAACTAAGACTTGGGAGACCCTTATGGCTACGTTTTGCAGATTGACCCTTTGTTGCCTTCTCGTCCCGGCTCCGGCTTTGGCCGGTGAGGTCGAGGTGACGTTCGTCGACCATATCACGGCCGAGATGATCGAGCAGGACGTCTATGTCGAGAGGGACGGCGGCATGGTGTTCCGCGTCACGCCGGCCGACTACTCCGACCACATGGATGCCAAGGTCTACACCACGGCCGCGGGCGTCGAGCACGATCCGATGGGCATGGACAAGATCGGGCCCTATGAAAAGGGCATGGAGCTCGGCTTCACGCTGGACGAGTGGCTGAACGCGACCGGCACCGCGAAGATCACCTGCGAGAACGGGGCCGGATCCATCTCGGCAGAGTTCGAGAATCTCGTTCCCGATGGGCTCTACACGATGTGGCAGTTCTGGATGGGAATGCCGCTGCCGGCGCATTTCAGCACCTACGACATGCCCGTGGGCGCGCGCGACGGCTCGGAATCGGTGTTCACCGCCGATGCCAACGGCAATGCCGTCTACGAGGCGTCTTTCGAACCCTGCCTGCAGGGTGGCGGCTCGCAGCTCGGATCGGGGTTGGCGATCGCCTATCACAGCGATGGAATGACCTACGGCTACGAGCCCGGGTCGATGGGCGACAAGACCCACATCCACCTCTTCTCGATGCTGCCCACCGACACGGAAATGCCGCACTGAGCAATCCGGCGATGTTGCCCGGCAGGCGCCGGGCAACTCGTCCCGAGGCCAAAAGCGAATGACGCGCGGCGGCGTGCCCGGTCGCGGTCGGGCCGCGAGCGCCGACGCCTACCAGCGCCGCAGCGCCGCCTCGTCCTCATCCTTCGCCGCGACCCATTCCGCACCGTCCTTGCCGAACTCCTTTTTCCAGAACGGCGCCCGGGATTTCAGGTAGTCCATCAGGAACTCCGCCGCCGCGAAGGCCGCGGCGCGGTGGCTGGCGGCGGTGGCGACCATCATGATCGGCTCGCCCGGCTGCATCGGGCCGAAGCGGTGGAGCACCAGGCTGCCGGTCAGGCCCCAGCGGGCCGCCGCCTCGGCCTCGATCTTGGCGATCGCGCGCTCGGTCATGCCGGGATAGTGCTCGATCTCCATCCGCTCGAGCCGGCCGTCTTCGCCGCGCACGATGCCGGTGAAGGTGACGAGCGCGCCGGCCTCGCGGTGGCGCTCGGCGAAGCGGCCCGCCTCGGCGCCGAAGTCGAAGGGCTCGGCCTGGACCCGGACGGCCATCTCAGCCTCCGGTCATCGGCGGGAAGAACGCCACCTCGCGGGCGCCCGCGAGCGGCGCGTCCCATTCGGCGAGTTCCTGGTCGACCGCGACCCTGAGCGCCGTGAGGTCGGCGAAGGCGGCGGCGTAGCGCTCCTCCCGGCGCTTCAGCTCCTCGACCAGTTCCGCCGGTGTGGCGGCGGAGGTCTCCACCCGCTCCTTCGGCAGGCCGATCCGCTCGCGCACCCAGGCGAAATAGAGCACCTCGATCATCGCGGCCCCCCGTCCTGCAGGAACGGCAGCGCCTTGCGGAAATAGTCCCAGCCGGTGGCCAGCGTCAGCGCGGCGGCGATCCAGATCAGTATGTAGCCCAGGATGCCGGCGTACCAGCCGCCGGTGGCCGCGAGCCAGAGCCCGTTCCAGTCGGCCGGGCCGGACTGCAGCAGGCGGTCGTAGGTTTCGGGGCTCATCGTGTAGTAGCGGCGCACCTGGATGAATTCGAGGCCGGTGCCGAGGAACAGGACGGCGATCGCCACCATCTGCGCGGTGGTCTTCCATTTCGCGAGCTTCGTCACCTTCAGCTGCGCGGCATTGTCGGCGAGAAACTCCCGGAGCCCGCTGACGAAGACCTCGCGGAAGAGGATCACCGTGGCGGGCAGGATCATCCAGGGATTCATCCCCGAGTAGCCGGTCAGCACAAGGAGCGCGATCACCACCATCGCCTTGTCGGCGATCGGGTCGAGCATGGCGCCGAAGCGCGATTCCTGCTTCCAGAGCCGGGCGAGGTAGCCATCGAAATAGTCGGTGATCGCGGCGCCGAGGAACAGCGCCAGCGCTGCCCAGTCGGCCCAGGGACGGTTGAAGTAGAGGAACATCACCGCCACCCCCGGCGCGGCGAGGAGACGCAGTGTGGTCAGGATGTTCGGGATCGTCCAGGTCATCGGCGGCAGGGATAGCCCATTACAAGGGCCAGGGGAAGGTGAGCGGAGGGGCTGCCCATGCAACGTCGGTACCGCTCGCCGGCAGGGCAAGACGCTGAATCGAAGACGGATATCACGATTCGCTCACCCTGGATTTGCGGCCTCTCGGTCTCGTTATCCGGACGCCACTGTTTGCGCGGACGCCCCGAATCCCTAAATCTGACTCATGGCCCAACCCGAACCGATCCGCCGCTACAGCCGCGCCGAGTATCTCTCGGACGCCGCGGTGCACCTAACGGGACTTGCCGCGGTGCTGGGCGGAGTGCCGGTGCTGGTCGTGGTCGCCGCGCTGACGCGGGGCGATGCCGCCTCGGTCGCGGGCGTCGCGGTCTATGGCGTGACGCTGGTCCTGATGATCCTCGCCTCGGCGCTCTACAACCTGGTCCAGCGCCCGCACTGGACCTGGCTGCTGCGCCGACTCGACCATTCGGCGATCTACCTCAAGATCGCCGGCACCTACACGCCCTTCGCCGTGATCTCCGGCCACGGCCTCGGGCTGACCGTCGCGCTCTGGGGCGCGGCGGCCGCGGGCGTGGCGCTCAAGGTGATCGCGCCCTGGCGCTTCCGCTGGCCCGCGCTCGCGCTCTACTTCGCCATGGGCTGGGCCGGCGTGGTGGTGGGCGGATCGCTGTTCGAGGCGCTGCCGCCGGAAGTGACCCGCCTGATGCTAATCGGGGGTTTGCTCTACACCGGCGGCGCCGTGTTCTACCTGTGGGAGCGGCTGCCGTTCCACAACACGATCTGGCACGGCTTCGTGCTGGTGGCGAGTCTGGTGTTCTACGCCGCCGTCACCACCCAGGTCGTGGCGGGCTGAACGGCCTCCCCTGCGCGACCCGCCCGTGCTATGGGGCGCTCATGGATCACCTCACCCGGATCGAGGAACGCCTCGCCCACCTCAGCCGCACCGTCGACAATATCTCGGAGGTCGTCACCGCCCAGGCGTGCCAGATCGCCCGGCTCGAGGCGCGGCTCGCGCTCCTGATGGAGCGCGAGGCCGAGCGCGAGGCGGAAGCCGGGACCGCTCCTCTCTGGCCGACCAGCGCCCGCCGCACTGGTAGGCGCTTAGTCGAAGACCGGATCGAAGGCCGCGAGGAAGGTCTCGAGCTCCGGCACCGGAACGAGCTTGGGAAAGCCAAGCTCGGAATCCGGGATCGCGGCGACCACGGGGCAGGTATCGCCAGTGGCAAGCGCGGCGAGCAAGTCGGGAACGCGGCGGTAGGGCGGATGCCCGGCGCAGTAGGATTGCGCGGCGGGGTCGATCCTGCAGTGAGCGTCAAGGAGGCGGGCGAGGCGGGCCATCGGGCAGAGGAACCCGTTCGCCTCAAGCCCCGCCGCGCTTGTTGCTTCTTCCATCCCGGTCAGCGTGTCCATGGCGATGGCAACAGAGACGGCGGAGTTGCTCGCCGTCGCGATGGCGTTGCCGAGGCGGGCCGCAGCTTCCTCCGGGCTTTCGGCAAGGCGCGCGCCGGCCACCCAGAGCAGGGTGTCGTTGCGGCCAAAGACCATGGCGTGGAGCCAGACCTGCCGCAGCGCCTGCCTTTCGGAGGGCTGGCCGGGTCGCTCGGGCTCGGCCAGCGCAAGCTCGACGTGCTGGAGCGCGACCTCGCCATCGAGCGGGTCCTTCTCAAGCCACACCGCCCGGGCGGCCTCGGCGCGTGCCGCCGCCTCGGCCAGGTAATCCTCACCGGCATGGCGTCGGGCGAGCGTCCGCGCCTCCCTGAACCAGGCAACCGGACTGGCCTCCGCAAACCGGGGGCCACGGTGGTAGGCGAGCACGAAGTCGCGGTCCGCCGCCGCGAGGCTGCCGGGCTCAGCCCAGATCAGCTCCCGGTAGCGCCCGAGGTCGAAGGCGCGATCGTCGCTACTGCTGGCAACCTCGCGGGCAGCCGCACCGAAGGGACCGCCGACGCCGCTGAACAGCACTGCCTCGGCCGCGCAAGTCTCGACGTCGTAGCCGGGCACCCGCGGCGCGACAGCGCCACAGAGGCGGATCAGCCCCTCCACGGCGGCCGGCCGGTGGGGGACGGGCGGGTCGTCCGCATAGGCGGCGAAGGCGTCGCGAATCGCGGCGCGCGAGGGGTCGCGGGCGATCAGTGCCTCGATCACGGGCCTTGGCGCCCAAGGCAGCTCACCAGCGCGCTGCAGGGCGAGGGCCTGCCCGTAGACCAGGAAGATCCCAGGATCGGCTTCGACGGCCTGGATCGTCAGCGTCGCGGCGCGGGCGCGGTGGCGGCTGGCGCGGGGGTCTTCGGAGAGGTTTCCCGGGGGAGGCGGTGGCACCCGGCTGGCGAGCCGCGCGAGGTGGAGGCGCGCGATCGCCTCGGCCAACTTGGCGTGGGCCGAGTCCGGCGCCTCCTGCCGCCAGTGGGAGACGCGGCGGAGCGTATCGGGGCTGCTGGTCCGGAAGGTCGCGCGAAACGCATCCCAGAATGCGCGCGCCGTGCCATCCGCCTCGGCCTCGGCGCGGAGCTCGGCCACGCCGGCCTCGAGCCCGACCGGATCCTCGGCAGCAATGAGCCCGGCGCGGCGCGGCCCTGCATCTTCTGCGGCCGCAGGCGCCGAGAGAATCGCGGCCGCGAGCGCCAGCGCGCGGCAGGCCCGCCTCACCGGAACCCCGGCTCGACCGTGGCCAGGAAGGCGTCGGGCTCGGGCACCGGCCGAAGCTCGTCATAGGCCAGTATCTCGAGCGGGGCGGTCGCCAGCTCGGGACAGATTTCGCCGCGTTCCAGCGCGGCGAAGATCGGCCCGACCTGCGCATATCCCGGGCTGTCGCGCTGGCAATACGGCTCGCCGCGCTCGGCCCGGCTCCTGCAGGCGGCGTACATCAGCCGCGCGGCGCGTGCCTTCGGGCAATCGGCCAGCGCGATCTCCGCCCGCGCCGCATCCGCCTCGGGGCCTGTCGCGCCGCGATCGAGCCCCGCGTTGCCGCGAAGCACCGCCTCGTCGTCGGTCAACGTGCGAAGCATGTAGCCGAGATGGAATCCGGGCGTCGGCGAGGTGGCGACGGCATTCTCCAGATACGGCAGCGCGCCGGCGATGTCGGGCCATCCCGCCATGACCTGAACGCCGAAGACCCAGTGCTCGGGCTTCCGGCTGCCATGGACCATGGCGCGCAGCCAAAGCTCGCGGAGTCGAGCCTTCTCGTCCTCGGACCGGCCCCGCCCCAACAGGCGCAGGGTGTTGATCAGCCGGACGAGGGATCGCGTGTTGTAGGGATCGCGCACGAGCCAGCGATCGAGGTAGGGCTGGAGCCGCTCTGCCGCCTCGAGTGCGTAGAGCGGATTGCCGGACCAGCTCGCCAGCCGTTCGGCCTGCGCCAGCCATTCGGCGGGATCGATGTCGTCTGCAAGGCGTGCTCGGTGGACCTCAATCGCCCAGTTCGCGCGCTCGGCCATCTGGTCGGGGCGGGCGCCGACGTTCAGCAGCGCGTGGTAGCGGGTGTCGTCGAGCCAGGGCTCGCCCCGAGCCTTGAGCGCCTCGTAGGCGGTCACCACCGAGGCCCTGTCGCGCGGGTTTCGCAGGATGAGATCGATGCCGCAGGCCTCGGCGTCGTAGTCGGGAAGGCGGTCGGCGAAGGACGCGCAGACCGTCAGCATCTGCTCCATCGAGCCGCCCCAGGGCGGATCGTAGACCAGCGCGGCGCTCCTGAGCGCGGCTGGCCCGGGGTCGATTTCCAGCAGTGCTTGAAGCACAGGCTCCGGCCGGCTCTCCATCGCGCCGACCTTCATCAACTCGAAGGCGAGGTAGTAGGCAAGGACCATGCGGGAATCGGCGACGAGGGCTGCGGTCACGAGTTCGGCGCTGAGGCCGGCTTGGCGACGGAAGGCCTCCATGTCCTCGGGCGCGACTCTGGACGCGATGTCCTCGCCGCGCCGGAGCACGCCAAGGTGGAACCGCGCCGCGGCCTCGGCGGTCATCGCCAGCGCCGAGACCGGCGCCTCGGCGCGCCAGGCCTCGATTCGGCGATGGGTCGCGGGAGCGGTCGTCTTGAACACCGCAAGGAAGCCTTGCAAGAACGCCCCGGCCTCGCCGGCCGCGAGCGCTTCCTCGTGCAGGGTCGAGACTGCCGTCTCGACGCCGCGCGTCTAGAGCGCGCCCTGGAGTTTCGTGACATAGACGCTGGCAACGGCCGGGCCGGGCATGAGCCACGCGATCAAGACCAGAACGACACGCATCGCAAATCCTCTCCCGCTCGCACTGGACCATCGCGCCGAAGCCACAATTCGGGGTTTCTATCCCTCACCTACGCATCCGCAATTGCCGAAACGCGCGACCTACGGCTTTCATCTCACTCGCCGAGCTTCGCGTGCACCTCGTCGAGGTCCACCGGGCCCTTCGGCAGCTTCTCGGCGGGGTTCTCGAAGTCGTAGCGGAAAAGCTGGAAGTCCTTGCGGTAGACCTCCCACATCAGGTGCATCGAGAGGTCGTCGAAATAGGCCTCGACGGGATGCGCCCGCTTCGGGCCGTGCCCCTCGCTTTCGTTGAAGCGGGGGATCTTGGCGAGGTCCACCTTCACTTGCGTCTCGACCCGGTCGAGCACCTCCTGCATGCCCTCGTTGAACTTTTCGGTGAAGAAGATGTGGTCGTAACGGCCGCCGTTGACGATGAAGGTCGAGACGTGCCCCGACATCGCCGACCAGTGGATGTCGGGCTCCATCGGCCGGCGCCAGCGGATCGTGTCGCGCACGAACAGGAGGAACCTGCGGAACGAGGCGATCTGGTCGAACTCGCCCTCGATCTCGACCCCGTATTTCTGCACCAGCATCGGCACCAGATTGCCGCGGTAGCGCTTGCCGTTGCGCTGGATGCCGCAGATTTTGTCGAAGAACGAGGACAGCACGCGCGTATAGGGGTTCCTCACGCATGTGAAGGCAAAGGAGCCATGGCCCTTCACGTTGGCCTCGATCTTCGGCTGGCTCGCCTCGATCGCCCATTTGTGCAGGCCGCCGGTGGCATCGTGGACGTCGCCATCGAAGAATTCGCCGTGATCGGAGTAGAACATGATCTGGCCGATGGTCGAGCAGGCGCATTTGGGCACCACGCGGTAGACCATGCTCTCGCTCTCGGTCATCCAGGTGCCGGGAAACCCCATCGCAGCCAAATCTCCTGATACTGCGCCCTTGCGGGCACGCTGCCGGACACCAGAGCAAACTTGCTCTGTCTTTTCAACGCATCTTCACGCTATCTAGCGTAAACGCCCGGTAAACGAGAGCCCCGCCCAGCCCCGATCATGGCAAAGATCGCCTTCATCCTGCTCTGCCACAAGGACCCCGAGGGGATCATCGCACAGGCCGAGCGCCTCACGGCGGCGGGCGACTGCGTGTCGATCCATTTTGACGCCCGTGCCCCGGAGACCGCCTACCGCCGGCTCCGCGAGGCCTTCGACGGCGACCCGAGCGTCACCTTCGCCCAGCGCCGGGTGAAATGCGGCTGGGGCGAGTGGTCGCTGGTCGCAGGCACGCTCGAGGCGCTTCGCGCGGCGGTCGAGACCTTCCCCGCCGCCACCCATTTCTACATGCTTTCTGGCGACTGCATGGCGATCAAGTCGGCCGAATACGCCCACCGCTTCCTCGACGCCGAGGAGGCCGATTACATCGAAAGCTTCGACTTCTTCGAGAGCGACTGGATCAAGACCGGGATCAAGGAAGAGCGGCTGATCTACCGGCACTGGTTCAACGAGCGCCAGCAGAAGCGGCTGTTCTACGCCTCGATGGGCCTGCAGCAGCGGCTCGGCCTCGCGCGGCAGGTTCCCGCCGATCTGCAGATCATGATCGGCAGCCAGTGGTGGTGCCTGCGCCGGCGCACGGTGGAGGCGGTGCTCGACTTCATCCGCGATCGCCCCGACGTGCTACGCTTCTTCCGCACCACCTGGATCCCGGACGAGACCTTCTTCCAGACCCTGGTGCACCACCTCGTCCCCGAGCGCGAGATCCGCTCGCGCACGCTGACGTTCCTGATGTTCACCGACTACGGCATGCCGGTGAACTTCTACAACGATCACTACGACCTGCTTCTGGCGCAGGACTACCTTTTCGCCCGCAAGGTCTCGCCCGAGGCGACCGAGCTAAAGCAACGGCTCGGCGATCTCTATGCCTCCGGCCGGACCGAGTTCGACATTTCCGGCGAAGGCCGGCGGCTTTTCGCCTTCCTGACCGGGCGGGGCCGGATCGGCCGCCGCTTCGCCCCCCGGTTCTGGGAGCGCGAGAGCACGCTCGGCCGCGAACGCGAGCTGATGATCGTGGCCTGCAAGAAGTGGCACGTGGGCAAGCGGCTGCTGGAGCGGGTGCAGCAGGTGACGAACATGCCTACCATCGACTATCTCTTCAACGAGGAGACGACGCAGCTTCCGGACCTCGGCGGCATCGAGAAGACGCTCGACAAGCGCAACCGCCACCGGCGGGCGCTGATGAAGATGCTGTTCGACTACTACGGCACCGACCGGCTGGTGTTCTGCCTCGACCCCGCCGACATCGACACGATCGAGGACTTCTACGACGACCGATGCGTGACCAAGCTCCTGGAGGTCGAGTGCCAGTTCTCCGACGACTACCTGACCGGGCACGCCCGCCGGGTCGGGCTCGCCGGCGACAAGACCCCTCCGGACGTGCTTGGCCGGCTCCTGCCAACGATCCGCTACGACATGCTCTACGAGCGCGACCGCATTCGCGACCGCGCCTTCCCCCACACCCACCGCATCCGCGACGGCGCCGCAACGGAAGCGAACGTGCAGCCGCTCGCCGCCTTTCTCGACATCTCCGAGGCAAAGGCGACCGAGATCGTGGCGACCGACCACCTGTTCACGGACTGAGGAGTGCCCGATGCCCTATGCCTACGACGACGGCAACGTCTTCGCGAAGATCCTGCGCGGCGAGATCCCGAACAAGACGCTGATTGAGACCGAGCACTCGCTGGCCTTCGAGGACATCCAGCCGCAGGCGCCGCACCACGTGCTGGTGATCCCGAAGGGGAGCTACGTGACCGCCGACCATTTCGCGCTGGAAGCGAGCGAGGCCGAGATCGTCGATTTCACGCGCACGCTGGGCGAGGTCTGCCGCCGGCTGGGGCTGCAGCCCGGCGAGGGCGGCGGCGGCTACCGCACGATCTCGAACGCCGGCCGCGACGGGGTGCAGGAAGTGCCGCATTTCCACGTGCACATCATGGCCGGGCGGCCGCTCGGCCGGATGCTGCAGCCGCTCTGAGGCGGGGTGGAGCATCACACGCGCACCCGGCACAGATGCTTTTCCGGGGCGTCAGCCCCGGATCGCGTCCGACCCGCCCCCCGGGGCGGGCGCGATGCGCCCACTCCGCGGGCCGGACGCGATCCTCATCGCATGGCGCGACGGACTGGCCAGCCTCTGATCTGGGTCGCGGTCATATGTCACCCCTTGCCCCAAGGATCGGCCCCCGGGCCGCGTCCTAGCCTCTGAGATGCGGATGGAGACACCCGACGAGGCCCTTGCCCGCGCGGCCGCCGTGGGAGACCGCGAAGCCTTCGCGGCGCTCCTCGATCGGCACTACGACCGCATCCTGCGGCTCGGCTGGCGGCTCCTCGGCTCGGTCGCCGAGGCCGAGGACCTGGCGCAAGACATCTGCCTTGGGCTGTCGGCGAAGATCGCCGGGTTCCGGGCCGAGGCGCGGTTCTCGACCTGGCTGCACCGGGTGGTGGTGAATGCCGCCCACGACCGCCGCCGCCGCGCGGCGACGCGGGCGAAGGCCGCCGACGGCTGGGGCGACTGGGAGCAAGCCCGGCGCGCCGAGGCCGCCGAGGCCGCCGCAGCGGCCGACTGGCTCGGCCGCGCGATGGCGGCGTTGCCGGAGGACCTGCGCGACACCGTGGCGCTGGTCCTCGGCGAGGAGATGACGCACCGCGAGGCGGGGGAAGCCCTCGGCCTTTCGGAAGGCACGGTGTCGTGGCGGATGTCGGAGGTGAAGCGCCACCTCCGGGCGCTGGCCGCGGCGGAGGAAGGCGAATGAGCGACGAACTGGAAAAGCTGAAGGCCGCGCTGAAGGCCGCCGAGCCCGCGCCCGACACGGCGCGCAAGGCCGAGGCGCTCGCCCGCGCCATGGCCGAGTTCGAGCGCGTCCAAGGATCGGCGGAGGCCGCGCGTCCGATGTCCGACCGCCCAGGGAAAGGGGCGGGATTCTGGACAGGAGCAACCGCCATGATTTCGAGACTCACCACCCGCGCCACGCTGGCCGGCACCGCCAGCGTCGCCGTGATCGCCCTCGGCCTCGCCGTGATCGGCCCGAACCTGCGCCTGCCCACCGGGGCACGCCTCGAACAGGAGACGACGACGGCGCCGCCGGCCCCGGCCACGGTCGCAGATGCCCCCGCACCTCCTTCCGGAGAGGACAGGACCTCGGGCCTCGCCGGCGGCCGCGAGCGCAGCGACGCCGAAGGGGCGGTCGGAGACTACCGCGGGAATGTCGGCCAGACCGAGGCCGACGCCGTCGCCCCGGGCGAGCGCCTGGCGCTGGAGAGCACGCTCGAGGCGCAGCCTGCGCCCCTGCCGCAATCCGCACCCGAGCCCGCCCCGATGGCCGAGGCGGAGGCCGCCGACGAGGCCTTCACCAGGAACGAGGAGCAATCCGCCGCCCGCACAGCGCCCTCGATCTCCGGGGGCCTGGCTGCGCCCGCCCCCGCGGCGCAAGACGTGATGGTCGCACCGGAGCCCGACACCGAGGCCTATCCCGGCGCCGAGCCGAACCCCCTGAAAGTGACGACCGAAGCGCCGGTCTCGACCTTCTCGATCGACGTCGACACCGCAAGCTACGCGGTGGTCCGCTCCTCGCTGAACGCCGGCAGCCTGCCGCCGCAGGGCGCCGTGCGGATCGAGGAGATGATCAACTACTTCCCCTATGACTGGCCCGCGCCCGGCGACGATGAGGCGCCGTTCCGTACCAATGTTTCGGTCCTGGAAACCCCTTGGAATCCGGGCACGCGGCTGGTGACGGTGGCGCTGCAGGGCCGGAAGCAGGCTGAGGAGGAGCGCCCGCCGCTCAACCTGGTGTTCCTGATCGACACCTCCGGCTCGATGCAGGACGCCAACAAGCTGCCGCTTCTGAAGCAGTCGTTCCGGCTGATGCTCTCCGAGCTCCGCCCCGAGGACGAGGTGGCGATCGTCACCTATGCCGGCTCGGCAGGCCAGGTGCTGGCGCCGACCCCGGCCTCGGACCGCGCCGCGATCCTCGGTGCGCTTGCCCGGCTCGAGGCCGGCGGCTCCACCGCCGGCCAGGCCGGCCTCGCCCAGGCCTATGCCACGGCGCGCGGGATGGCAGAGGACGGCGAGCTGACCCGGGTGGTGCTGGCCACCGACGGCGACTTCAACGTTGGCATCTCCGACCCCGAGGCATTGAAGGATTACATCGCCCGCGAGCGCGAATCCGGCACCTACCTCTCGGTTCTCGGCTTCGGTCGCGGCAACCTCGACGACGCGACGATGCAGGCGCTCGCGCAGAACGGCAACGGCACAGCGGCCTATATCGACACGCTGAACGAGGCGCGGAAGGTGCTGGTCGACGAGCTCTCGGGCGCCCTCTTCCCGATCGCCGACGACGTCAAGGTGCAGATCGAGTGGAACCCGGCCACGGTGGCCGAATATCGCCTCATCGGCTACGAGACCCGGGCGCTCGCCCGCGAGGACTTCAACAACGACCGGGTGGACGCCGGCGAGATCGGCGCAGGACATTCGGTGACGGCGATCTACGAGATCACGCCCGTCGGCTCAGACGCAGTCATGACCGAGCCGCTGCGCTACGGCACGCCCGAGGCCACCGGCACCGCGAGCGAGTTCGGCTTCCTGCGTCTGCGCTACAAGGAGCCGGGCGAGGACACCTCGAGGCTGATCGAGACGCCGATCGGCTTGGACACGGGCGAGGGTGGCAGCGAGGCCCGCTTCGCCGCGGCGATCGCCGGCTTCGGCCAGCTTCTGACCGGCGCCACCTACCTCGGCGACTGGGGCTGGGACGAGGCGATCGCGCTCGCCACCTCGGCGCGTGGCGAGGACCCGTTCGGCTACCGTGCCGAGGCGGTGGGCCTGATGCGGCTCGCCCAGAGTCTGTCGCGTTAAGGCGAACCGGGGGCAGGCGCGGCCTCCGCGCCTGCCTCGGCTCAAGCGGAGAGATAGTAGAGCGCCGCTTCCATCTGCGGGTCCCTGCCGCTCGCGATGTCTGCCGTTGTCAGAGAAACCGCGATGTGCGGAAGCAGCCGACCGGCCGGGACGAGATGCCTGGCGATCTCGGCCGGTGTCGAGCGATCGGGGCGGCCGGTTTCCCAATCGTGCCAGGCCGTGGAGTATCGGACGACGGCGCCGCTTCCCGGAAGCGGTTCGATTCCGCCCTCGGCGTGGAAGCGGGTGTCGTCGCCCATCGCCTCGCCGATGATCCGAAAGGGCCGACCTAACCTCTGCGTCAGGATTGCCACGAAAGCGATCGCGGCCGAGAACGTGAACTTGTCCACCAGGATCGCGAAGCGCTCTCCGCGCCAACCGTCGACCAGCGCGGTAACCAAGCCCAGCGTCCTGAGGAAGTCGCCGCCGGGGTTTCCGCGAACATCGAACACTAGGTTCTGCCCGGGTTCGGACAGGATGTTCCGCGCCGCGCGCTCCAGGTTTGCCTCGATCTCCGCGTCCTGTTCGCAGAAGAAGTCCGGCAACCGAATGCAGCCTACATTCGGGCCGACCGAAACGGCTTCGGCCCAAGGCCCTGGCGGACGCGGGTGCCGTGGCGCACCGTGCTCCCGCATCGGATAGTGTTTCGATGCGGGCACACGGGTGGCGACAGGGACTGCGAAGGAGCGCGTGTCTCCCGCGGCGTGCTCGACGGCGTAGACGACGCGTCCGTCACGCGGCGGAACGCCAAGCTCGCGCAGAGCCTCGGGCCAGGCGAACAGGATTGCGCCGACGGCTCGCTGCCTGGCAGGCGTGCCCGCCAGAAAAGGTGATGCCCGCGAAAGCAGCTCGTCCACTGTCAGCCCGTTGACCGCGACGAGGCGCGCGTCGACGTGGTCGGACACCGCGTCCGTACCGTCGCCGAGGAAAACGTCCGCGCCAAGCGCCACGAACCTGAGCGGCAGCACCTGGATCGCGGCATTGGGAATGAGCCGCGTGTGCCCGTTGCCCGCCAGCGCAAAGAGGCGCATTGCGGTCAGCAGGTAGCGATCGACCTCGCCGCAGCCATCAAGCGCGCGAAGCTCGCGCAGGGACCTCTGCAGGCGGTCGACGGAGACGCGACCAAGCGCAGGATCGCGGCCTCCGGCGATCGTCGCGACTATGTCGGTGTCCGGCGCAAACGACATCTGACGAGACTAGACGGCCAATGTCGCGCTGGCGACGGTCGGTCCGGCGTAGCCGCTGCGGCGCGTCAACGCGAAACGAAAGGCGGCGCGCGGGGACTCCGCGCGCCGCCGTCGGCTGGATTTGAGTGGCTTACGCCTCGACGGCCTTCGCCTCGACCGTGTCGCCCTTGGCGATCTCGATCCGGCGCGGCTTCAGCGCCTCGGGCACCTCGCGCACGAGCTCGATGTGCAGCATCCCGTTCTCGTGGGCGGCGCCGGTCACCTTGATGTGCTCGGCCAGGTGGAAGCGGCGCTCGAAGGCGCGGGTGGCGATGCCGCGGTGCAGGTAGGTGCGCTTGTCCTCGTCCTTGGCCTTGCGGGCCGAGACGAGCAGCGCGCCCTCCTTCACCTCGACGGAAAGTTCGTCATCGGTGAAGCCGGCGACGGCGACCGAAATCCGGTAGGCGTCATCGGCGGTCTTCTCAATGTTGTAGGGGGGATAGCCGTTGTCGGCGACGTCGGCCGCGAGCAGGCGGTCCATCAGGTCGGCCATCCGGTCGAAGCCGACGGTGGCGCGATAGAGCGGCGAAAGGTCATAGGTGCGCATCGGTTGCATCCTCCGTTGAGCGATACAGTCGTGTTGTGCCCTCCGAGATCGGACGGGCGGCTTCGCCCGGGCCCCTCATCGGGCACCCGGACGCAATCGAGGTAGGAACCCCGCTGCGGCCTTTCAACCCCTCAGGGACGCAAGAACTTGGCCCCGCCCGATGTCGTCGCCCCGGCACCGACGCCCACGCGCCCGGCGCGGAAGAAGACGCCGTCCGAGGCGGAAAGCTGGGCGCGCACGATCTCGAGCGTCGCCCCGAGCTCGGCGGCCAGCGCCACCGGCTCGCCGTCGGCCTCCGCCTTGGCCGAGACGACCGAAACCACCCGCGGCTCGCCGTCCTCCATGGTAAAGATCGGCGCCCCGGAGGCGCCGAAGTCGACGTTGCAGGAGACCATCAGCACCCGGGCCTGTCGCGCCAGAACGTCGCAGACTTCCTCGAGCACGGGCACCTCGTCACGACCCGTGGCATAGGAGACGACGCCGACCTCGGCGCCCATCGGCGGGCGGGCAGCCGTGACGAAGGGCCGAATCTCGGTGCTGCGGATCGGGTGGTCCAGCTCCAGAAGCGCGATGTCCAGGGAAACCCGGTCCACCTTGTCGCGGCCTTCGAAGAAGTAATCGGGGTGGACCGCGGCGCGGCGCACCCGGCGGAATGCCTCGGCGCGGCCGTTGCGCCAGCCGGCGGCGAACTCCAGGTCCGCCACGGGAATGAGCGCGGCGGTGGTCGGGTGATAGAGGCAATGCGCCGCGGTGAGCACCAGGTTGGGCGCGATCAGCGTGCCGGTGCAGTAGCCTTTGCCGCCGATGTTGATCCGCCCGACCGCTTCCCAGCCCTTGCCGTCGTCGCCGGTGGCGAGCGCGCGAAGTGGCCCCTCCGCGGCGGCCGGCGGGGCGAGCATCAGCGACAGCATGGCCGCTCCGGCCAGCCGCGTCATCCGACCCATGACCTTCTCCTCATCTCCAGGCCCCGCGAGACTAGCGCGCGCCTGCGGCAGCATTATGGCCCCGGGTCAGCGATCGCGGAAGGCCTCGGGCCACCGGTCGCCCAGTCGAGCAGCTCGACGGTGTGCACCACCGGGACGGAGGTGCCCGATCCGATTTGCATCATGCAGCCGATGTTGCCCGCGGCGATCACGTCGGGCGCCTTCGCCTCGAGAGTGCGCACCTTGCGCGCCTTGAGCTGGCCCGAGATCTCCGGCTGCATCAGGTTGTAGGTGCCGGCCGAGCCGCAGCAGAGATGCGCGTCGGCTGGCTCCACCACCTCGAATCCGGCGCGCCTGAGAAGCGCCTTGGGCGCGTCCTTGATCTGCTGGCCGTGCTGCAGCGAGCAGGCGGCGTGATAGGCGACGCGGAGGCCCTTCGGGGTGCCCTCGGGCAGGGAGAGCTTTTCCAGCACCTCGGAGATGTCGCGGGCGATGGCGGCCACGGCGGCGGCGTCCTCGGCCAGCGCCTCGGTGCGGAGCATGTGGCCGTAGTCCTTCACGGTGGTGCCACAGCCGGACGTGTTGATCACGATGGCGTCGAGCCCTGCGCCCCGCATCTCGCCCATCCAGGCGCGGACGTTCTTCGCCGCCGTCGCGTGGCTTTCGCCGGTCTTGCCCATGTGGTGGGTGAGCGCGCCGCAGCAGCCGGCGCCCTTGGCGATCACGACCTCGCAGCCGAGCCGGGTCAGGAGCCGGATCGTGGCGTCGTTGATGTCGGTGTTGAGCGCCCGCTGGGCGCAACCGGTCATCAGCACCACCCGCATCCGCCGCTCGCCCGCCGCGGGGAACACCTGCGGACGGTCGTTGCGCGAGACCGGCGGGATCGTCCTCGGCGCCATGTCGAGCATGGCGCGGAGCCGGGCGTCCGGCACCAGTCGCCGGAACGGCCGGCCGAGCTTCGCCGCGGCGAGCGCGAGGCGGAAGCGGGACGGATAGGGCAGGATCCGCGCCAGCACCCAGCGCAGGGCGCGGTCCGTGAATGGCCGGCGGTAGGTGCGCTCGATATACTCGCGGGCGTGATCGACGAGGTGCATGTAGTGCACACCGGAAGGGCAGGTGGTCATGCAGGCCAGGCAGGAAAGGCAGCGGTCGATGTGCTTGACGGTCTTGGCATCGGCCGGCCGGCCGTTCTCCAGCATGTCCTTGATCAGGTAGATGCGGCCGCGAGGGCTGTCGAGCTCGTCGCCCAGGACCTGGTAGGTCGGGCAGGTGGCGGTGCAGAAGCCGCAATGCACGCAGGTCCGCAGGATCTCGTTCGACCGGGCGATACCTGGGTCCTTGAGCTGCTCGGGGGTGAAGGTGGTCTGCATGTCAGGCTCCCGAGATCATGATCGCACCCACCGTTAACCCCGCGGCGACGATGGCGGGATAGGCCCAGCGCGGGGCGTCGGGTGGCAGGAAGATCCTGATCCCCTGCGCCACGGCCGCCAGGACCATCGCGATCTGCGCGAGCGTGAAGAGCGTGCCGAGCGGCCCGCCGCCGCCTTCGGGCACGTTGATCCGCCACAGAAGCTGCGCGGCCACGAAGGCGATGGCAATTCCCGCGAGCGCCTGCCTGCCCTTCGGCAGGAAGGCAAGCGAGAGGAAGATGCCCACCGGAACGATCAGGAGCAACGCGCCCACGCTAGGCCTCCATCAGCCCGGAGTTCAGGATGCCGCGCGGGTCGAACCTGGCGCGCAGCCCCGCCGACAGCGCCGCGAGCGGCGCGGGCTCGGGGTGGAACGGCGCGATCCGGGCGCGGGTTTCCTCCGAGGCGCGAACGAGAGTGGCGTGGCCCGGGATGTCGCCCATCCGGCCGCGGAGGTCGGTGCCTTCGGGACAGAGTGCCCAGACCAGGCCCCCGCCCCAGTCGTAGAGCAGCCGCTCGGCGCCGAGCCGCGCTCCGAGCGCCGGGCCGTCCGAGGGCTTCACCGAGAAGCGCCAGACGTCGCCGGGCGCCCCGTGGAACCCCTCCAAGTCGCGCACCCATTTCCACCCGGCCGCGGTGCGCTCGGGCCGGGTCTCGACGGTGATCTCGCCCAAGTGCGCAAGGCGCTTCTTCAGCGCCTCCGCACGGTAGGCGACCGAGCTCTCGAAGCCCTCGAGGCGGATCATCGTCACCGGCTGGCCGTCGAGCCCGACGGGCGTGTGCGCTGCGCCGCTGACCTCGTAGGGCGAGGTCAGGGCCTCGGAGAGGGCGCCGATCGCCTCGGCGTCCGAGAGCCCCTCGATCAGGAGCACCGCCGTGGCGGCCGTGGCCGGGAGCACCTTGAACGACACCTCGGCGAGGACCCCGAGCGTGCCCCAGCTTCCGGCCATCAGCTTGACGAGGTCGTAGCCTGTGACGTTCTTCATCACCCGCCCGCCGTTCTTCACCACTGCGCCGGTGCCATCGACGAAGCGCACGCCGATGAGCGAATCGCGGGCCGCACCGGCCTGGATCCTGCGCGGCCCCGAGACGTTGGCCGCCACCACGCCGCCGATTGTCGGTTCGCCCATAGTGCCGAGAAGCCCGCGATGGTCCATCGGCTCGAACGGCAGCCGCTGGTTCTCGGCCGAAAGCGCCGCTTCGACCTCGGAGAGCGGCGTTCCCGCCTTCGCCACAACAGTAAGCGCGCCGGGCTCGTAGAGCTCGATCCCGGTCAGCCCGGCGGTCGAGAGCACCTCCCCCGCCACCGGGCGCCCGACGGCTCGCGTCCCGCCGCCCCGAACCCGAAGCGGCCCTTTCGCCGCGGCCACGGCCTCGGCCAGTTCGGCTTCGGATCTCGGCTCGATCATCGCCCCGCCTTGCTCTTCACCCTGCTCCAAGTATCCCCGCCGGAGGCATGAAGCTCCCTCATCACGCCGCTCGGACGCGCCGCGTCTCGGTGGTGGTCAGCGGGAACACCTTGGCGGGGTTCAGGAGCCAGGCCGGGTCGAACACGTCCTTCACCCGCAGCTGCGCCTCGATGTCCTCCGGCGCGAACTGCGTCGTCATCAGGTCGCGCTTCTCGATCCCGACCCCGTGCTCGCCGGTGAGGCAGCCGCCGACCTCGACGCAGAGCTTCAGGATCTCCGCCCCGAACGCCTCGCATTTCTCCAGGTCGCCGGGCTTGTTGGCGTCGAACAGGATCAGCGGGTGCATGTTGCCGTCGCCGGCATGAAACACGTTGGCGACGTCGAGGCCGTACTCCTTCGACATCTCGCCGATCCGCTTCAGCACGTGCGGGAGCGACGACACCGGGATCGTGCCGTCGAGGCACATGTAGTCGTTGATCTGGCCCATCGCGCCGAAGGCCGACTTGCGGCCGAGCCAGATCTTCTTCGATTCCTCCTCCGACGCACTCTCGCGCAACTCCAGCGGATCGTGCTGCATCGCGATCTGCTTGATCAGCCCCAGCTGCTCGTCGATCTCGGCCTCCGAGCCCTCGACCTCGACGATGAGAAGCGCCTCGCAATCGGGATAGCCGGCATGGGCGAAATCCTCGCAGGCGCGGATGCAGGGCCGGTCCATGAACTCGATCGCCACCGGCAGCACGCCGGCCTTGATGATGTCGGAGACGCAGGCGCCGGCCACCTCGTTGGAGTCGAACGCCATCAGCACCGGCCGCGCGCCCTCCGGCTTGGGCAGGATCCGCAATACCGCCTCGGTCACGACGCCGAGCTGGCCCTCCGAGCCGCAGATCACGCCGAGGAGGTCGAGGCCGGGCGCGTCGAGATGCGCGCCGCCGATCTCGACCACGGTGCCGTCCATCAGCACCATGGTCACGCCGAGCAGGTTGTTGGTGGTCACCCCATATTTCAGGCAATGCGCGCCGCCCGAGTTCATGCCGATGTTGCCGGCGATCGCGCAGGCGAGCTGCGACGAGGGGTCGGGGGCGTAGAAGAAGCCGTCATCCTCCACCGCACCGGTGACCGAGAGGTTGGTGCGCCCGGTCTGCACCCGGATCACTCGGTTCTCGTAGTCGGCCTCCAGCACCTCGTTGAGCCGCGCCACGCCCAGGATCACGCTGTCGGCGGTGGGCAGCGCGCCGCCCGCGAGCGAAGTGCCAGAGCCGCGCGGCACCACCGGCACGCCCTCCTCGTGGCAGATCTTCAGGACCGCCGCGACCTCCTCGGTCGAGGCCGGCAGCACTGCCGCGAGGGGCGGGCAGCGATAGGCGGTGAGCGCGTCGCATTCGTAGGCCCGGGTCTCGGCCGGATCGTGGATCACCGCCGCCTCGGGCAGGACCGATTGCAGGCGGGCCACGATGATGGCCTTCTTCGCCAGGATCGCGGGACTTGGCGCGGGCATTTCCATCGACGAACTCCTCCAATTGGTAAGGAATTATAACCAATTTGAGCCCAGAGCAAGGAAAACCGGCCCGGGTAGGCCCGCCGGCGGGCAGGAATTCCCCTTGCCGGATGGGGCAGGGATGCGCGAGGCTCGGCGGGCGCCGCTTTCTTGCTCTTCGATCGAGGTCTTGAGATGAAATCCTGTTTGATTGCCGCGGCCCTCCTGTTTCTTGCCACCTCTCCCGGCCTCGCGCAATCGGCGCAGCAGGCCGGCAGGTCGGGACAGCTCAACGGCGCCTGCGGCCAGCCGCTCGCGCTGACCTATTCCCTGTCCTTGCCGATCGACCAGGTGCCCGCGGCGCCTCTGCAGGCTGCCTTCGTGCGGGTCGAGCCCTTCTACCTCGAATTCACCCTGTCCGGCTCCGAGCGCGTGGCGCTTCGCACCGAGACCACCGACGACGCCACCGACCCCTACCTCACGCTGCTGGCCGCGAACGGTTCCGTGATCGGTTCCGACGACGACGGCGCGGGCGGCTACAACTCCATCCTCGAGGTCACGCTCGAGCCCGGCAGCTACTGCGCCCAGGTCCGCCCGCTGGGCGGCGACGTCGACCGCGACCAGCCCGTCACCCTGATCCTCGCCATCGGATCGGCCGCCGAGGACCTTGCCGCGCGGATCGACCTGCCGGCCGGACCGGGCGATCTCTGCACCGAACCCGCTCTCACCGCCGATCTCGACCGCGTGCTGGCGCCGGGGCTCGGCAGCCACGAGTTCCAGGCCAGCGTCGATCCGCAGAGCCACCGCGACTGGCGGGTCACTGTGACCGAGCCGATGCAGCTTCAGGTCGACGCCACCAGCGGCCAGTTCGACACCGTGCTGATGCTGGTCGACGAGGCCGGCAACCTCGTCGCCGAGAACGACGACGGCTTCAACTCGGGCACCGACAGCCGGATCGCGGTGTCGCTCGAGCCTGGCGGCTACTGCCTCAGCCTCTCGGGCTTCGACGGCGAGTCGGGGCTGGCGGCAATTGCCATGACCGACACGCCGGAGGCGCCGATCCCGGGGCCGCTCTCGGCCGCCTGCACAGACGACGCGCTCACCTCCGATCTCGGCCGCGCCCTGGGCGCGGGCTTCGGCAGCCACTCCGTTGCAGCCACGCTGGAACCGGTGTCGCGCAGCGACTGGCGCTTCGAGGTGACCGACGAGGTGCTGTTGCAGTTCGACGCGATGAGCGACGAATTCGACACGCTGATGAGCCTCGTCGACGGCTCCGGCGAGATGATCGAGCAGAACGACGACGAGCCGAACAGCGTCAACAGCCGGATCGTGCGCACCCTGGCGCCGGGCAGCTACTGCCTGACCGTCGAGGCTTTTGGCGGCGGCGGCGGCGCCTTCGAACTGGCGGTGACCGACACGCCCGGCACGGCGCCTCCCCGCGGCGGCGGCTACTGCACCGGGCCCGAGACCGCCGATCTCGGCGAGGTCTTCGCTCCGGGCTTCGGCAGCTACAACCTGTCGACCGAGCTCACTGACGCGGCGCGGCGGGATTACCGCTTGAGCGTCGGCGACGACGTGGCGCTGCGCTTCGAGGCGAAGAGCGGCGCATTCGATACCGTGCTGAGGCTCGCCACGCCCGACGGACCGGTCCTGGCGGAGAACGACGATGGGCCCTCGGGAGGCACCGATTCGAGCTTCGACCACACCCTGGCGGCCGGGGAGTATTGCCTCAGCCTGGAGGCCTTTGCCGGCGGCACCGGCGCCGCCGACCTGAGCGTGAGCGAGATCGACGCCGGCATGATGGCGGAAGAGGCGGTGGCGGGGGGCGAGGCGATCCCCGGGCCCGATTCCGGGATCGAGATCGAGGACCTCGGGGCGCTTGCCGACCGGCTCGAGACCCAGACCCCGTCCGACGAACAGACGAAGTGGGTCAGCTTCAACGTGGCCGAGGAGGGTGCCGTTCGGATCGACGCGATCAGCCTCGGCGGCGCCTTCACGCTCAGGCTCTTCACCGAGGCGGGCACGGCGCTCGACGAGGCCTACAGCGGCGGCGGCATCTCGCCGGCGCGGATCGAGACCCGGCTGCCGCCCGGGCGCTACCTGCTCGCGGTGGCGCTCGAGCCCTATGTCAGTTCGCGGCTTCGCAGCATCGTGATCACCCGCGCGGGCGGCTGAACCGCGCAAGGGGTGACACGGCGTCCGCGCTGCGGCAGGCTGCGGCCATGCGTACCGCCCTGATCGTCGCCACGGCACTCGCTGCGGCCGTGGCCCGCGCCGAACCGCCGGAGATCGTCGCCGCCGAGGCGCGTGGCACTGGAGGGTCCTGGAGCTTCCGGGTCACGATCCGACACCCCGACACCGGCTGGGATCACTATGCCGACGGGTGGTCGGTCTTCGCCCCCGACGGTACCGAGCTGGGCTTTCGTGAGCTTCTGCACCCGCACGAGACCGAGCAGCCCTTCACCCGCTCGCTCGCCGGAGTCGAGGTACCGGCGGACGTGACGGAGGTGACGATTCGCGCCCGCTGCTCGGTCGATGGCTGGGGCGAGGAGGAATTCGCGCTTCGGCTCGGGGAGTGACGTCACCGGCGCAGAAATTCACGCTCCGCAAAGCCGCCGCCGGGGTCAGGAAATCGCGCGCGCATCCTCGCGCCGACCGATCCGGCGCTGCCTTCCCCTACCGTCGCCCCTCGCGCAGCCAGGCGGCGACCGTCAGGGCCGTGGCGATTAGCAGGAATAGCCAGGCCGGCAAGAGCGGGCTGACCCGCACATCCGCGGTCAGGTAGGCCTCGCGCGGGGTGATGCCGATCCAGCCGCGCCCTGCGGCGTTGCGGCCCTCCCCCACCCGGCGCAACGAGGGCACGCCGTCCTCGAGCCGGAGCACGCCGCCCCGCGTTGCCGCCACCGCCGGCGCGAGCCTGGCGCCGCTGGCGATCGTCTCCTCGAACTCGCGCGGCGCCGCAGGGCCGAGCGCCACTACCGCCGAGAGCTCGTCCTGCGTCAGCCGGTAGAGCCCCATCTCGGGGCCGTCGAACTCGCCGGTGAAGCGGCCCGGGGCGGATTCCTCCAGGGGCAGCACCGTCACCGTGCCGTCGGGCGCCGTCACCTCGGCCTCGCGCGGCCCCTCGCCGAGGCTGCGGCGGGTGACCGTGACGGTGTGCCCCGCGGCCGAAGCAGTCAGCGCCTCCTCTTCGAGCTCGGGCTCCTTCATCATCCAGTGCGCCAGCCGGCGCAGCAGCTCGAGCTGCGGCCCGCCGCCCTCGTAGCCGCGCGACCAGAGCCAGGCGTGGTCGGAGGCGAGAAGCGCCACCCGGCCCTCGCCGACCCGGTCGAGCACCAGGAGCGGCCGTCCCTCGGGGCCTTCCATCACGGTCTGGCCGCTGAGCACCGCGAGGTCGATTAGCCGGAACCAGCGGCCCCAGCTGGGCCCGCTCCCGTCGCCGTCTTCGCCGCCGGTGGCGCCGTCGAGCCCCTCGGTCACCGGATGCCGCGCACCGAGCGCGCTCACCACGGGCCGGAACGGCACTTCGATCACCCGGGCCGTCGGCGCGGCCGGGAGGATCTCGCCCAGGGGCGAACGGTAGAGGCTGTCGGCCGAGGCGTAGTCGGGGCCCGCCGCCAGCAGGACCGCGCCGCCGTTCTCCACATAGGTGCGCATGTTCTCGACATAGGCGTTGGGCAGGATGCCGCGGCGGCGGTAGCGGTCGAAGATGATGAGGTCGAACTCCTCGATCTTCTCGACGAAGAGCTCGCGGGTCGGGAACGCGATCAGCGATAGCTCGTTGACCGGCACGCCGTCCTGTTTCTCCGGCGGCCGCAGGATGGTGAAGTGGACGAGGTCGACCGCGCTGTCGGATTTCAGGAGATTGCGCCAGGTGCGCTCGCCGGCATGCGGCTCGCCCGAGACCAGGAGGACGCTCAGTCGGTCGCGGACGCCGTTCATCTGCACCACGGCGGCGTTGTTGCGGGCGGTGAGTTCGCCCTCGGCCTCGGGCAGCTCGAACTGGAGCACGTTGATGCCGCCATGCGGCAGGGTCACGGGAAGCTCGATGTCCAGGCCCACGAGCACGTCGAAGACCAATGGCTCGGCGCCGTCGATCGAGATCGAGAGCGGCACCGTGGCGCCGACCGAGCCCGGAACGGCGCCCTGGTCCTCGATGCGGAGCGTGAGCGTCAACTCTTCGCCGAGGATGGCGAAGGCGGGTGCGTTCTTGACGATCAGACGGCGATCCCAGTCCTCCTCACGACCGGTCAGCAGCGTGTGGAGCGGCTCCGGCATCACTGGCATCCGCTCGACGTCGTGCAGCTGGCCGTCGGTGACCAGGATTGCGCCGGCGACGCGCGCGACCGGCTCCTCGGCCAGCGCCTCGGCGAGCGCGGTGGCAAGTTCGGTGCCGGCGTCGCCGGCGCCGTCGCCCACGCGCACCTCCCGGACCTCGGTGTCCGGCAGCGCGGCGAGCTTGCGCCTGAGCTCGTCCACCGCCGCGGCGGTCTGATCCGGGCGGTCGGAGATCGCCTGGCTCGCGCTGTCGTCGATCACGAGCAGCACGATGTCGGTCAGCGGCGCCCTCTCCTCCTGCTGGAAGGCGGGGTTGGCGATCGCAAAGACGAGCGCTGCGGCGGCCAGCGCGCGGAGCCACCAGCCGGCCAGCCCGCGCCAGAGCGCGACACCGACGATCAGCGCCGAGAGCGCGGCGATGACCGCGATCACCGGCCAGGGCAGCAGCGGATCGAAGACCACGGCGCCGGTCATTGGCCCAGCCTGTCGAGCAGCGCCGGCACGTGGACTTGGTCGGACTTGTAGTTGCCGGTCAGCACATGCATGACGAGGTTGATGCCGAAGCGGTAGGCGATCTCGCGCTGCCGCTCGCCGGCGAAGCCGCGGCCCACCGGGAACATCGGCGCGCCGCGCTCGTCGATTGCCCAGGCCGCCGCCCAGTCGTTGCCGCCGATCACCACCGGGGTGACGTTGTCGTTGAGGTTGCGGAACGGCATGCCCTCGACCTGCTCGGCATCGGCCGGTGCGGCCTCGACCCAGATCTCGCGGCTGGCGAAGCGGCCGGGGAAGTCCTGCAGCAGGTAGAAGGTCCGGGTGAGCACGTGGTCGGGCGGCACCGGCTCAAGGGGCGGCACGTCGAGCGGCGCCGCGAGCTGTTGCAGCCGGCGGCCGTTCGGCGTGGCCTGGCCGAAGCCGCCGAGATTGGCGTCGCGGGTGTCGAACAGGATCATGCCGCCCGAGCGCAGGTAGCGGTTGAGCTTGGCATAGGCCGCTGGCGAGGGCGACGGCTGCTCGGCGGTGACCGGCCAGTAGAGGAACGGGAAGAAGGCGAGCTCGTCGGTCTCGAGGTCCACCGCCATCGGTCGCGCCGGCTCCACCGCCGTGCGCTGGAACAGGAGCTCGGAGAGGCCGTAGAGCCCGGCCTCGGCCACCCTGTCGACCGAGGGGTCGCCGGTCAGCACATGGGCCAGCACCACGTCGGTGGTGGCGGCGATAGCGAAGGCGTCAGGGTCTTGCGCCTCGGCACCGCCGGGCGCGAGCAGCAAGAGCGCGAGCGCCGCTGCGAGGCCCTGTCGCGGCCCGCGCAGCCGTCCGGCCAGCGCCAGCGAGGCGAGCACGTCGAGGAAAAGGAGCACGAGCGCCAGCGTCAGGAAGACCGGCTTTAGGTCGGTCTCCTCGGCCACCGCAATGCCCTCGACCGCGACCGAGGCTGGCCAGGCGGCGGATGCCAGGACCGTCCCGGCACCGATCGCGTTGACCGCGATCCGCCGGTCCTCGCCGGCGTAGAGCCCGGGGGGCATGTCGGCCCCCGGCCGGCCCTCGGCCAGGCGCTCACCCGCCACGCCCGGCAGCGTGCCCGCTTCGCGCACCGTGCCGAAGCCGTCGAGCACCTCCTCGGCCTGCCAGACCGTGCCGGCGAGCTCGGCAGCCTCGGGCTCTGCCGGGCGGGTGGAGATGGCGAGGCGCTCGAGCATCTGCACGAAGAGGCCCGAGAGCGGCAGCGACGACCATTCGGCATTGGCGGTGACGTGGAACAAGACCACCTGCCCTTCGCCCAGCGCCTTGCGGGTGACGAGCGGCGTGCCGTCGGCCAGCGCGGCGATCACCCGGCTCGCCAGCGTCGGGTCGGGCTGCGCCATGACCTGGGCGGTCACCGTCACCTCCTCGGAGACCAGGAGGCCGTGGAATGGCGAGCCCTCGGGGAAAGGCCTGAGCGTCTTCGGCTCGCCCCAGCTCATCGCGCCACCGACGCTGCGGCCTCCGGCGCGGAGCCGGACAGGCATCAGCGGATCCTCCTCGTCGCGGCTCAAGTCGGAAGCGGCGAGGCGCGGTCCGGCGAAACGTACCAGGAGCCCGCCCGCCCTGGCCCAGGCCTCGACGCCCTCGGCTTCCGCCGGGGTCAGCCGGGCGACGTCGGCCAGGACGATCACGTCCGGGTTGGCGAGCAGGACGTCCTCCAGCGTGCCCTGAATCATGTCGGCGGTGGGTTCGAGCGCCTGCTCGAGATAGTGCAGGGGCGAAAGCAGCCGCAGACGCTCGCGCTCGCCTTGTCCGGCGATCAGCGCCACTTCGCGGCGCTTGAGGCTGTCGTCGGCGAGGCTGACCGCTCCGGCCGAGCGCTGGCCGGTCAGCGCGAACCGGGTGACGCGGTTCCTGAGCTCGGGCGGCAGCGACAGCGCCACCTCGGCCTCGGTCGCACCGGATTCGAAGCGCAGGCTGCCGGTGGAGAGCTGGCGTTCGACGCCCGCCGGGTCGAGCCCGAAGGCCGCCACCTCGACCTGCACGCCCTCGGCCGGCGGAGCGCGGAGCGCGGTGAGCCGCACTTCGCCCTCCTCGAAGCGTGCGGGCCTGAGCGCCAGCACGGGCCGCGGGCTCTCGAAGGCGGTGACCGGACCCCGCGCGCGCAGCGCGTCGAGGAGCCCGGCACGGCTCTCGCGCGCCAGCCCGTCGGAGAGCCAGTAGGTCTCGAAGCCGCCCTCGAGTGCGTCGGCCCAGGCCGCGAGCGCCGCGGCGTCGGGCTCCCAGGGCTTCGGTTCCAGCGCCGGCAGCCGCCGCGCCCAGGCGCTGGCGGCCTGGAACGGCAGCTCGCCCGCGGGCAGGTCGGTCAGCGCCACCAGAGCCACCGGCCGCCCAGCCCGGCCCGCCTCGCCGATGAGCTCCTCGATCCGCGCCACCCGGCGCGGCCAGTCCCGCGCATCCGCCCAGGTTCCGTCGACCAGAACCAGCAGCGGCCCCTCGCCCAGCCGCTCGGGCTCGGGGTCGAGCACCGGGCCTGCAAATCCGACGATCGCGGCGGCCACCGCCGCCATGCGCAGAAGCAGGAGCCACCAGGGCGTGCGGTCGGTCTGGTGCTCCTCGTCCTTCAGCCCCAGCAGGAGCGCGACGCCCGGGAAGCGCCGGCGGATCGGCGCGGGGGGAACCGCGCGCAGAATCAGCCAGAGGATCGGCAACGCGACGAGCCCCAGGAGCAGCGCAGGAGAGGTGAAGCCGATCGGACCCAGCACCCACATCAGCGGCGGCGCTCCAAGGCGCGGAACAGCCAGAGCAGGGCAGGCAGGGGCGGCTCGTCGGTGTGGTGCACGCTCGCCTGCCAGCCGGTAAGGCGGGCGAGGCCGTGGAGTCGCGCCTTGCGATCGGCCAGACGCTCCAAGTAGCGGGCGCGCAGGTCGCCCGCCTTCAGGGTCTCGTGCCGGACCGCGCCGGTCATCGATTCGAAGATCGTGCGGCCGTCGAACGGAAACTCCTCCTCCTGCGGGTCGAGCACCATCAGGAGCGCTCCCCTGACGCCGCGGTCGGCGGCCTTGGTCAGCTGCGCCTCCACCGGCGCCGGATCGCCGAGGAAGTCGGACAGGAAAGCCGCGCGCGAATGGTGCAGCATGCCCCGTGCCTCGGGCGCGCCATAGTCCGCGGCCGCCGGTGGACGCGACAGCACCTCGGCCAGCCGCAGCAGCTGCAGCTCGCCGCGCCCAGGGCGCAGCGCTTCGTCGTAGAGCCCGACCCGCTCGCCGCCGCGAATGAGCAGGACCGAGAGCGCCATCGCCAGAAGCCGCGCGCGCGCGGCCTTGGACGGGCGGTTGCGATCACCGGAAAAGCGCATCGAGGCGGCATCGTCGACCCAGAGCTGCACCGACTGTGCCGCCTGCCATTCCTTTTCGCGCACGAAATGCGAATCCGACCGCGCCGAGCGGCGCCAGTCGATCGACCGTGCCTCGTCGGAGGCGGTGGCCGGGCGGTATTGCCAGAACGCGTCGCCAAGCCCGGCCCGGCGCCGCCCGTGCTCGCCCAGAAGCACCGTCGAGGCCAGGTGCTCGGCCTCGGCCAGCAAGTGCGGCAAGGGCGCGGCGAGCGCCTCGGCGGAATGGCGGAGGGTGGCGGGTTCGGTCATGGCGCCATCTCGCCTGCCCGCTGCGCCCTGATCGAGCACTCCCCGGGTGTGCCGGGGCAGGCATGCTCCGCCTCGCCCGCGACGTCGCGCCTGGCGGCGCAGGCGTAGCGGGGGGTTTTCCACCCCCCGGACCCCCCGAGGATATTTGAACCAAGGTGAGGAGGAGAATGCCTCAAGCCGCAGCCTCCACCCGGGTCACCGCCTCGGCCACCCGGTCGATCAGGCCGCCGAGCGAGACGCCGCGTGCGCGGGCTGAGAAGCTGAGCGCCATGCGGTGGCTGAGCACCGGCCGGGCAAGCGCCACCACGTCTTCGGCCGAGGGCGCGAGCCGACCGTCGAGCAGCGCGCGGGCGCGGACGGTGAGCATCAGCGCCTGGGCGGCGCGCGGGCCGGGGCCCCAGGCCACCGCGTCGGTCACCTCTTCCGGCGCCTCGGCCTCGCCCGGGCGGCAGGCGCGCACCAGATCGAGGATCAGCTCGACCAACGCCTCTCCCACCGGCATCCGCCGGACCGTCGCCTGCGCGGCGATCAGCTCGGCGGCGGTGAAGACGCCGTGCGACTTCTCCTCCTCGATCCCCGTGGTGGCGATCAGGATGTCGCGCTCGGTGCCGCGGTCGGGGTAGTCGACGTCGATCTGCACCAGGAACCGGTCGAGCTGCGCCTCGGGCAGCGGATAGGTGCCCTCCTGCTCGATCGGGTTCTGCGTGGCGAGCACGTGGAACGGCCGAGGCAGCGGCCGGTGCGTGCCGGCGATCGTCACCTCGCGCTCCTGCATCGCCTGCAGGAGCGCCGACTGGGTGCGCGGGCTGGCGCGGTTGATCTCGTCGGCCATCAGGAGCTGGCAGAACACCGGCCCCTCAATGAAGCGGAAGCTGCGGGAACCGTCGGCCGCAGCCTCCAGCACCTCGGAGCCGAGGATGTCGGCCGGCATCAGGTCAGGGGTGAACTGGATCCGGCGCCCGTCGAGACCCATCACCGTGGAGAGCGTGTCGACGAGCCGCGTCTTGCCCAGGCCCGGCAAGCCAATCAGAAGCCCGTGGCCGCCGCAGAGCAGCGCCGCAAGCGTCAGGTCCACGACCTGCTCCTGCCCGATGAAGCGCTTGGTGATCGAGCCTTTCGCCTCGGCGAGCTTCGCCGCCAGTGCCTCGATCTCGGCGACCAGGGCTTGCGCTTCGGCCATGACATCTCTCCCTTCTGCCCCTATGAGCGGTATTAGACGGAACTATGCCCCCGCCCGCAATTGGCAAAACCGATGGCCGCACAAAACATTGTGAAACCGTCCGCCGAGGGCCTCGCCGCCACGGCCAAGGCGGCGGTGAAGAAAGAACCGCCGCCCGTACACCTTTGGAACCCGCCGTTTTGCGGCGACCTGGACATGGAGATAAGGCGGGACGGCACCTGGTTCTACCTCGGCACGCCGATCGGCAGGAAGGCGCTGGTGAAGCTGTTCTCCTCGATCCTGAAGAAGGAAGGCGAGAAGTATTTCCTCGTGACCCCGGTGGAGAAGGCCGGCATCCGGGTCGAGGACGCGCCATTCGTTGCCGTCGATTTCGACGTCGAAGGCACAGGACCCGACCAGCGCCTCACCTTCCGCACCAACGTCGACGACGAGGTGACGGCCGGACCCGACCACCCGATCCGGGTGGTGCGCGACCCTGAGACCGGCGAGCCTGCGCCCTACGTCCACGTCCGCGCCGGGCTCGAGGCGCTGATCGACCGCAAGAGCTTCTACCGGCTGGTGGAGCTCGGGGCGCACGAAAGGCACGATGGCGAAGGCTGGTTCGGTCTCTGGTCGGACGGGCGCTTCTTCCCGGTGATCCCGTCGGCCGAACTCCCCTGATGCCGCGCTTTTGCGCCAACCTTTCCTGGCTCTTCACCGAACGCCCGCTGATCGAGCGGATCGCGGCGGCGAAGGCGGCGGGGTTCGAGGCCGTCGAGATCCTGTTTCCCTACGACGAGCCCGCGGCGCTGATCGCCGAGGCGGCGCGGCTCGCGGGCCTGCCCGTGGTGCTCATCAACTGTCCGCCGCCGAACTGGACCGGCGGCGAGCGCGGCTTTGCCGCGATCCCGGGCGGCGAGGCGCGGTTCCGCAAGGATTTCGACCGCGCGCTGCGCTTCGCCCAGGTGCTGAAGGCCAGCCACCTCCATGTCATGGCCGGCGCCGCGGAGGGGCCCGAGGCGCGGGCGACCTATTTGGCGAACTTGCGCTGGGCAGCCGCGCGGGCGCCCAAGCAGCGACTGACCATCGAGCCGATCAATCGGACGGACATGCCGGGCTATTTCCTGTCCGATTTCCGCGAGGCGCTCGAGATCGTCGCGGAAGTCGGCGCCCCGAACCTGCGCCTTCAGTTCGACGCCTATCACGCCCAGATGATCCACGGCGACGTGCTCGGGTTGTGGGAGCTCTGCGCGCCGCAGGTGGTGCATGTGCAGGTGGCCGGGGTGCCGGGGCGCCATGAGCCGGTGACGGGCGAGATCGACTATCCCGCCTTCTTCGCCGCGCTTGACGCCTCGGGCTACGGCGGCTGGGTCAGCGGCGAGTACAAGCCCGCCGGGCGCACCGAGGACGGGCTTGCCTGGATTCGCTGAGCGGCGCCTCAGGCAAAGCGGGCAGGCGAGAGCGCGGCGACGGTCCCGGGAGGGAGGTCCGGCGCACTGCCTCCGATCAGGTCGGCGGCGAGACGCGAGGCGGCGGGCGAGGTCTGGAACCCGTAGCCGCCCTGCCCGGCGAGCCAGAAGAAGTCCGGCACCGCGGGATCGGGGCCGATCGCCAGAACCCGGTCGGGGGCGAAGGTCCTGAGCCCCGCCCAGGAGGCGAGGAGCCGGGTCACCGGCTCGGTCACCATCGCCTCGTAGCGCGCCAGTCCCTCGGCCAGCACCATGTCGTCGGCCCAGGCGTCATGCGGCTCGACCGGGTGCTCCTCGGCCGGCGAGACGATCAGCGCACCGGCATCGGGCTTGGCGTACCAGCTCTCGCCGGCGCCGAAGAGGCAGGGCCAGGAGGAGAGGTCGTGGCCGCCCGGAGCCGGGATCCGGGCCATAGAGCGGCGGAGCGGGGTGAGGCCGAGGGGCCTGGCGCCCGCGAGCCGGGCGATGCCGTCGGCCCAGGCGCCGGCGGCGTTGACGAGAAGCCGGCCGGCATGGCTTCCTCCGGCCGTCTCGGCCCCCCAGCCGCCTCCCGCACGCAGGAGCGCGGTGACCCGGGCACGGGTGACGATTTCGCCGTTCCGCCGCGCCTCGCGGGCGAAGTCCTGGATCAGCCGGTCGGTGTCGATGTCGAGCGCGTCGGCGGAAACGGCTGCGAAGGCGAGCGCGCCTTGGTTCAGGACCGGCACCCGCGTCCGCGCTTCGACGAGGCTCAGCCGCTCGGCGCGCATCTCGGCCACCTCGGCCTCGAACGCGGCCGCTTCCTCCTCCCTGGCCACGATCATCACGCCTCGGGGGGTGAGCACGCCGCCGTGGGCGTTGCGAAGATAGTCCTCGCTCGCCTCGTTGAGCGCGACGACAGGCGGCGCGCCGTAGCCCATCACGAACAGGGCCGCCGATCGGCCCGACGCATGGTGGGCGAGATGGTCCTCGGCCTCGAGCAAGAGCACCGGGCCCAGATGCGACAGCCGCGCCGCAGCTGAGACGCCAGCGATGCCGCCGCCGATGATGAGGAAATCGTGCATTTCCCCTCGCGCGAACGTGATCGGCGTCGAGGCCGATCGGGGGCGAGCTAGCCGCCGGGTTTGACCGCCGTCAAGGCGCGGTCTGAACGAAGGCGCTCAATTGGCGAACCACTCACGAACCGGGGAGGAAAGAACGATGATCGGCAAGGTTGCTGCGGCAGGGGCAGTTGCGCTTGGGCTCGGGGGCGCGGCTCTAGCGCATGGGCCCTCCGGCCCGGGCACGGGATCTGGCAGCATGGGCGATGGTCATGGTTGGTCGTTCCATTGGGGCGGCCCCGGGCCGATGGATTGGCCAGAGCGCAGGCACTTCGACATGGGCGGCATGACGGGGCCTGGCTTCGGCGGCATGATGGGACCCGGCATGATGGGGCCTGGCTTCAGCGGCATGATGGGGCCTGGCTTCGGCGGCATGGGCTTCGGACCCGGGCCGCAGGCGGGCTTTGCGGCCGGACCGCTCGACGCCGACGGCGATGGCGCGGTGTCGGCCGAGGAGGCCTCGGCGCGGACCGAATTCACCTTCGCCCGGCTCGACCCGGATGGCGACGGCGCGGTGTCGGACGCCGAGTTCTTGGGCATCGGGGCGATGGCCGCCTTCGCCGGGCACCCGATGGCCGAGCGCCGCGCGGCACGGTTCGCGACGCTCGACGCCGACGGCGACAAGGTGCTGACGCGGGCCGAGTTCTTCGCTGCCGCTGAGGCCGACTACGGCGCCGCCGATGCGAATGCCGACGGCACCGTCACGGTCTGGGAATACCGCGCAGCTGATCGCCCGTTCTGACCGGAAAGGGGCAAGAGAACGACCCGCGCGAGACCTCGCGCGGGCCGCGGCGTTCGCCCGATGGAAGGCTCAGCTCGGAATATCGCCCTTGATACCCTCAAGGTAGAAGTTCATCGCCACAAGCTGCTCGTCGGTCGCCACCTCGCCCTCGGCGAGGAAGACCGAGCCGTCCTGCTTGTTGATCGGGCCGGTGAACGGGTGGTATGCGCCCGCACCGATCGAGTCGCGCAGCGCCTCGGCCTCGGCCTTCACCTCGGCCGGCACCGCGTCGGTGATCTCGCCGACCACCACCTCGCCGTCGCCGATGCCGCCCCAGGTGTGCTCGCTCACCCAGGTGCCGTCGAGCGCCGCCTGCACGCGCTTCACGTAGTACGGCGCCCAGTTGTCGATGATCGACGAGATCCGGGGGCTGGGCTTGTACTCGGCCATGTCCGAGGCCTGGCCGAAGCCGTAGACGCCCGTCGTCTTCGCCATTTCGGCGAGCGGCGCGGTCGAGTCGGTGTGCTGCGCGATCACGTCCACACCCTGCTCGAGCATCGCCTTGGCGGCATCGGCCTCCTTGGCCGGGTCGAACCAGGTGTAGGCCCAGACCACGGTGATCTCGACATCCGGGTTCACCTTCTTGGCATGGAGGTAATAGGAGTTGATGCCTTGGATCACCTCGGGGATCGGGAACGAGGCGATGTAGCCGATCTTGTTCGACTGGGTCATCCGCCCCGCGATCGTGCCGATCACCGCCCGGCCCTCGTAGAAGCGGGCGTCGTAGGTGGCCACGTTGTCGGCACGCTTGTAGCCGGTGGCGTGCTCGAACTTCACGTTCGGGAATTTGGCCGCCACGTTGATTGTCGGGTCCATGTAGCCGAACGAGGTGGTGAAGATCAGCCCGGCGCCGCCGAGCGCCATCTGCGTCAGCACCCGCTCGGCGTCGGCGCCTTCGGGAACGCTCTCCTGGAAGACGGTCTCCACCTGGTCGCCGAACTGCTCCTCCACGGCGAGCCGGCCCTGGTCGTGCTGGTAGGTCCAGCCGCCGTCGCCGACCGGGCCGACATAGACGAAGCCGACCTTGAGCGGCGTCTGCGCCCGGGCGGGCAGGCCCATGGCGGCGGCCGCCGCGGCGCCGGCGCCGGTGGCGAGAAGGGTTCTTCTTTTCACGTCACATACTCCCTGTTGGTGCCGGGCGCTGCCCGGCGGTCTCCCTGTTGCTGCCGGATCCCTGCCCGGCGGTCTTGGTCGCCTCATTCCGAGGCGTGGAACACGCGGCCCAGCGCCGCCGGCGCGCCCAGCGCGGCGCGCGAGCGGTCGGCCGAGATGATCACCAGCACGAGAATCGTAATCAGGTACGGGCTCATCGAGAGGATCTCGACCGGTACCTTGAGCCCCGCCGCCTGCAGGTTCAGCTGCAGCACGGCGATGCCGCCGAAGAGATAGGCGCCCAGGAGCACCCGCCAGGGTTTCCACGAGGCGAAGACGACGATGGCAAGCGCGATCCAGCCGGCGCCGGCGGTCATGCCTTCGGTCCATTGCGGCACCCGGACCAGCGAGATGTAGGCGCCGCCCATCCCGGCGCAGGCGCCGCCGAAGGCGATGGCCAGAAGCCGGATCCGGACGACCTTGTAGCCCAGCGCGTGCGCCGCGCTGTGGCTTTCGCCCACCGCCCGCAGGATCAGCCCGGCACGGGAATATTTCAGGAAGGCCCAGGTCGCGGCGACCAGCGCTATCGAAAAGTAGAGCACCAGGTCGTGGCGGAACAGGATCGGGCCGACCACCGGGATCTGCGAGAGCAGCGGCACGTTCCAGTCCGGCAGGATCGGCGCCTTGATCCCGACATAGCCCTGGCCCACCAGCGCGGAGAGCCCGAGCCCGAAGAGGGTGAGCGCGAGGCCGGTCGCGACCTGGTTCGACAGGAGGACCTGGGTGATGAACCCGAACAGCATCGAGAGCGCCGCCCCCGCCACCGCGGCGGTGACGAAGCCCAGGAGTGGCGCCTGGGTCTCCACCCCGACGGCAAAGCCCGCGATCGCGCCGAAGATCATCATCCCCTCGACGCCGAGGTTGAGCACCCCGGCCTTCTCCACCACCAGCTCGCCGGTGGCGGCAAGGAGGATCGGGGTGGCCGCAACCATCAGCGAGGCCAGAAGCAGGATCCAGTTGATCGAAAGCAGGATTTCCATCAGGCAGCCTCCCTCCGGCCGATCCGCATGCGGTAGTTCGTCAGCACGTCGACCGAGAGCAGGAAGAACAGCAGCATCCCCTGGAAGAGCTGGATCGCTGCGGCCGGGATTCCCAGGTTGGTCGAGGCATTGTCGCCGCCGACGTAGGTCAGCGCCATCAGGAGCCCGGCGAGCAGGATCCCCACCGGGTTTAGCCGCCCGAGGAAGGCCACGATGATCGCGGTGAAGCCGTAGCCCGAGGCGAAGTCGATCGAGATCTGGCCCGCCGGCCCAGTCACCTCGAACAGACCGGCAAGGCCTGCGAGCGCCCCGGAGACGCCCATGCAGAAGATCACCAGCCGCCCGGGCGAGACCCCGGCAAAGCGGGCCGCGCGCGGCGCCTGCCCCGCGAGGCGGATGTGATAGCCGGTGAGGTGCCGGTTGAGCAGCACGTAGCCGCCGATCACAGCGAGGAAGGCAACGACGACGCCCCAGTGCATGCCGGTGCCGGCGATGAGCTCGGGGTTCGACGAGGCGTCCCATTGCGCCAGGTTGCGGCTGCCGGGGAAGCCGGCGCCTTCGGGATTGCGCAGCCAGCCCAGCGCGGCGCGCGCCAGGACGTTCTGCGCCACGTAGACGAGCAGCAGCGAGACCAGGATCTCGTTGGTCCCGAACCGCACCTTCAGGAGCGCCGGGATCATCGCCCAGAGCCAGCCGCCGAACCCGCCGAAGACCACCATCAGCGGGAACACGAACCAGCCACCGTCGGGGTAGAACGCGAGCCCCGCCGCAGCGCCGAAGATCGCGCCCAGGATGTACTGGCCCTCGGCGCCGATGTTCCAGATCCCGGCGCGGAAGCCGAAGCTGAGGCCAATCGCGATCAGGATCAGCGGCCCGCCCTTGATCAGGAGCTGGCCCCGAAAATACCAGGCGAACTCGCCGAAGATCGGGTCCCAGAAGATGGTGCGGATCGCCACCACCGGGTTCTTGCCGAGGATGGCGAACATCACGCCCCCGGCGATCATGGTCAGCGCCACCGCCAGGAGCGGCGTCGCCGCCGTCCAGGCGTTCGAGGGCGAGGGGCGTTTCTCGAGCCGGATCATCGGTAGCTGCTCCCTTCACCCTGTTTCAAACACTCACCGGGAAATTGCCATGGTGGCGCCGCCTCCACTGAAGCCCGAGGCAATGAGGCGGCACTGGCACCTTCGAGACCCAGGGGCGACGGGGGAACACAGCCCCCCACTCCGGCGGTGGCGCAGGCGCAATCGGCGCGGAGCTCACGACGCATGGGCTTCCGCCTCGTGTGCCGCCACGACATCGGCCTCGTGCATGCCATGCGCGCCGCCCATCATCAGCCCGACCTCCTCCATGGTGAGCCCGGGTGTCGGCCTCGGCGCCGTGAGCCGGCCCTCGTTCAGCGCCGCGAAGCGGTCGGAGATCTCCAGAAGCTCGTCGAGGTCCTGGCTGATCACCACCACCGCCGCACCGCCCGCGGCGAGGTCGAGCAGCGCCTGGCGGATCGCCGCCGCGGCAGCGGCGTCCACGCCCCAGGTCGGCTGGTTCACAATCAGCGCGTCGGGCTTCTGCAGCACCTCGCGGCCGATGACGAATTTCTGCAGATTGCCGCCCGAGAGCGAGCGCGCGGCGTTCTCCGGGCCGGGGGTGCGCACGTCGAAGCCCTCGATGACGCGCTCGGCAAAGGACCGCGCCTTGGGCCAGTCGACGAACCCCCGCGACGCCAGCCCCTCCCGCACCACGCCGGTCAGCACCGCGTTTTCGGTCAGGCTCATGTCAGGCGCCGCAGCGTGGCCGAGCCGCTCCTCGGGCGCGGCGCAGAGCCCGAGCCGCCGTCGCGCCACCGGACCGAGCGCGCCGACCCCCTCGCCCTTCAGCCGCACCGACGCCGACCCCACCGTCGTCTCGCCCGAAAGCGCGGCCAGAAGCTCGTCCTGGCCGTTGCCCGCGACGCCGCCGATCCCCAGCACTTCGCCCGCGGCCACCGAGAAGTTCACCTCCTTCAGCGAAGTGCCGAAGGGATTGGGCGAGGCCAGCGAGAGGTTCTCAACCTCGAGCACCGGCGCGCCCTTTTCGCCCGCCGGGCGGGCCGGGGCCATGAAGCTCGCCCCCACCATCATCTCGGCCATCTCACGAGCCGAGCTCTGCTTGGGGTCGCAGGTCGCCACCACCTTGCCGAGCCGCAGGATGGTCGCGCCGTCGCAAAGCGCGCGGATCTCCTCGAGCTTGTGCGAGATGTAGAGGATCGCGGTTCCCTCGGCTGAGAGCTTCCTGAGCGTGTGGAACAGGATCTCCACCTCCTGCGGCGTGAGCACGCTTGTCGGCTCGTCCATGATCAGCAGCCTGGGGTCCTGAAGCAGGCAGCGGATGATCTCGACCCGCTGCCGCTCGCCCGCCGAGAGATCGCCGACCAGCCGGTCGGGGTCGAGCGGCAGCCCGTAGGCCTCCGAGACCTCCGCGATTCGGCGCGAGAGCTCGCGCATCGGCGGCGGCGTCTCCATGCCGAGGGCGACGTTCTCGGCGACGCTCAGCGCCTCGAACAGCGAGAAGTGCTGGAACACCATCGCCACGCCCGCCGCCCGCGCCGCGCTTGGGCTGCCGGGCTCGAAGGCGGCGCCGGCGAAGGCCATGCGGCCGGAATCGGGCCGGACGAGGCCGTAGATCGTCTTGACCAGGGTGGATTTGCCGGCGCCGTTCTCACCGAGGAGCGCGTGCACCTCGCCGGCCTTCACCGCGAACGAGACGCCATTGTTCGCCACCACGCCGGGATAGGCCTTGGTCAGCCCCTCGACCGAGAGCAGGATCTCCGCTGTCCCCGTCATCCGGCGCCCTCCTTCGCGGATGTTGTCACCCCGCGGCCAAGTATCGCCGCCGCGACCGAAATCGCAATGGCCTGCGGGTGCTTGCCGTAGGCGGGATCGCCGATCGGGCAGTCGATGCGGGCGATCTCCTGTGGTTCGTGGCCAAGCTCGGCGAGCCGCTTGCGGAACCGCGCCCACTTGGTGGCCGAGCCGATCAGGCCAGCCCGGGCGAAGCCGCGGCCAAGGAGCGCGTGGCAGAGCGCCAGGTCGAGCGCGTGGGAATAGGTGAGGATCAGGTGCTCGGCGCCCTCGGGCGCGAAGCGCACCAGCGCGGTGGGGTCGGCGGCGACGATCTTCTCCACGCCGTCGGGGATCGCCTCGGGGAACCGTCTTTCGGCGGTGTCGACCCAGGTGATCGCAAGCTCCGGCATCGGCGCCAGCACACCGACGATGGCGCGCCCCACATGGCCGGCGCCCCAGACCCAAAGCTTCTGGTGCGGGCGTTCCAGGGGCTCGACCATCCAGCCCTGGATCAGGGCCGGCCCTCCGGTCACGCCCTCGCCGCGCGCAGCCTGCAGCCGGCGCTTCACCGCGAGCGGCATCTGAGCCCCCCTCTCCACCGCTCGCGCCACCAGCCCTGCCTCGGGGACAAGCGACGCGAGGCGGGCCTCGTCCCAGACCTCGGTCAGGAGTGTCACCGCGCCGCCGCAGCACTGCTGCAGCGCCGGGCCTAGCGCCAGACGGTCGAGCTTTGCCCCGCCGGACGGAAGCATCGCCCGCGCCCGCGCCGCCGCCTCCCATTCCAGAGCGCCGCCGCCGATGGTGCCCGACTGGCCGCCTTCCCAGACCAGCATCGCCGCCCCAGCCTCGCGCGGCGCGGAGCCCTTCGCCTCAGCCACCACTACCCGCGCCGCCCTTCCGTGGGCGGCGACGGCGGCCGTCAGCGCTGCGAGGTCGAAGCTCATGCCTCTCCCCTTTGCCGCATCACCGCCCAGAGCACCTGCTCGGCGGTGGCCGGCGCGTCGAGGGAAGGATACACGGTTCCGTCGCCGCAGGCGGCAATGGCGTCCGACAAGGCCAGGAAGGCCGAGATCCCGAGCATCAACGGCGGCTCGCCCACCGCCTTCGAGCGATGGATCGTGTCCTCGCGGTTCGCCCGGCCCCAGAGCGCGACGTTGAAAACGCGCGGACGGTCCGAGAAGGCGGGGATCTTGTAGGTCGAGGGAGCATGGGTCAGGAGCCTTCCCTTGTCGTCCCAGACCACTTCCTCGGTGGTGAGCCAGCCCGCGCCCTGGACGTAGCCGCCTTCGACCTGGCCAATGTCGATCGCCGGGTTCAGCGAGGTGCCGGTGTCGTGCAAGATGTCGGCGCGGAGGATCCGGTTCTCGCCGGAAAGCGTGTCGATGACGACCTCGGTGACAGCCGCACCATAGGCGAAGTAGTAGAACGGCCGGCCGCGCCCCCTGATCCGGTCCCACGCCACCTTGGGCGTCTTGTAGAAGCCGGTGGCCGAGAGGCTGACGCGGCCCTGATAGGCTGCCTGCGCCGCGTCGGCGAAGCTCATGTCCGCCTCGCCCACGAAGACGCGCCCGCCTTGGAATCGCACCTTGGCGGGGTCGCTCTGGTGCAGGGAGGCGAGATGCTCGGCCATCCGGTCGCGGATCGTGTCGCAGGCGGCCTTCACCGCCATGCCGTTCATGTCAGAGCCGGAGGATGCCGCGGTGGCCGAGGTGTTCGGGACCTTGGCGGTGTCGGCGGCCGTGATCTTCACCGCCTCGGCATCCACTCCGAAGACCTCGGACGCCACCTGCGCAACCTTCTGGTAGAGCCCCTGCCCCATCTCGGTGCCGCCGTGATTGAGGTGGATCGAGCCGTCCTGGTAGACGTGCACCAGCGCGCCGGCCTGGTTGAGATGGGTGAGCGTGAAGCTGATGCCGAACTTCACCGGGGTGAGCGCGATGCCCTTCTTCAGGACCTCGTTCTTCGCGTTCCACTCGGCCACCGCCTGGCGCCGGGCGGCGTAGCCGGAGGTCTTCTCCAGCTCGGCCACCATCTCGTGCAGCGCGAAGTCCTCTACCGGCATGTGGTAGGGCGTGGTCTGCGGCAGGATCTCCTCGGGATTCGGCGAATGCGCGCCGCCGTAACGGCGGCCGGTGCCGGGGCCCTTGGGCTCGGCGGCGCGGTAGAAGTTGAATCGGCGCACCTCGAGCGGGTCCTTCCCCAGCTCGTGTGCGATGTGGTCCATCACCCGCTCGATCCCGAGCATCCCCTGCGGGCCGCCGAAGCCGCGGAAGGCGGTGGCCGACTGGGTGTTGGTGCGGAGCCGGTGACTTACGATCTGCGCGGCCGGCAGGTGATAGGCGTTGTCGGCGTGCAGCATCGCACGGTCGGCGACCGGCAGCGAAAGGTCCTGGCTCCAGCCGCAGCGGCAGAATTGCTCGAAGTGGATACCGAGGATGCGGCCCTCGGCGTCGATCCCGGCGCGGTAGGCGATGCGGAAATCGTGCCGCTTGCCTGTGATCACCATGTCGTCGTCGCGATCGTACCGCATCTTGCAGGGCCGGCCGGTGAGGCGCGCGGCCACCGCGCAGGCCACCGCTAGCGCGTTGCCCTGGCTCTCCTTGCCGCCGAATCCGCCGCCCATCCGGCGCACCTCGACGCGCACCGCGTTCATCGCCAGGCCCAGTGCCTCGGCCACCTTGTGCTGGATCTCCGTCGGGTGCTGCACCGAGGCGTGGACGATCATGTCGCCGCCTTCCTGCGGCTGCACCAGCGCGGCCTGGCCCTCGAGGTAGAAGTGCTCCTGCGCGCCGATCTCGATCGCCCCTTCGATCACGCGGGGCGCGGCCGCGATCGCCGCCTCGGCGTCGCCCTTCTCGTAGATCCGCGGGCCCTCCTCGAAGCGGCTTTCGGCGGCGAGCGCCTCGTCGATGCCCAGATGCGCGGGCAGCTCGCGGTAGTCGAACTTGCCGAGGCGCGCGGCCTTGCGGGCAGCGAGATGGCTTTCGGCGACGACGAGAAAGACCGGCTGGCCGATATAGTGGACCGTGCCCGTCGCCAGCAGCGGCTCGTCGTGGATCGAGGGCGAGACGTCGTTGGCGAACGGCAGGTCCTCGGCTGTTAAAACGGCTATGACCCCGGGCGCGGCGCGGACCGCCGAAAGGTCCAGCCCGGCGATCTCGCCGTGGGCGATAGTCGAGAGCCCGAAGGCCAGGTGAGCGGTGTTCGCCGGCGTCGGGATGTCGTCGACGTAGCGGGCCGCGCCCGAGACATGGAGGCGGGCGGCGTCGTGGGGAAGCGGTTGGGCGACGGTCACGGGGTCACCTCCAGCACGTTGACCGCCTCGCCCTCAAGCTCGCGGAAATAGCGGCGAAGCAGGTTCCGCGCCGATTCCAGCCGGTAGCCGGCCGAGGCGCGCATGTCGGAGATCGGCGTGAAGTCCTCGGCAAAGGCCGGCAGCGCGGCCTCGACGGCGGCGGAGGTCCAGGGCCGGCCCTCGAGCGCCGCCATCACTGCGCCGGCCGGCTTCGGGATCGCCGCCATGCCGCCGAAGGCGATGCGGGCTCGGGCGATCTTCCCGTCCTCGACCGCGATGTCGAAGCAGCCGCAGACCGCAGAGATGTCTTGGTCGAAGCGCTTCGAGAGCTTGTAGCAGCGCAGGGCCGGGGCAGAGTCCGGGATCGTCACCGCCTCGACGAATTCGCCGGGCCGGCGGTCCTGTTTCCCGTAGTCGAGGAAGAATTCCTCGAGCGGCATCTCGCGCCGCTCGGCGCCCTGGCGCAGGTGCAGCGTTGCGCCGAGGGCGATCAGCGCGGGCGGGGCGTCTCCGATCGGCGAGCCGTTGGCGATGTTGCCGCCGATGGTGGCGGCGGCGCGCACCTGCTCCGAGCCGAAGCGGCGGAGGAGTTCCGCCAAGGACGGGTGGCTGGCGCGCACCGCCGCGCGCAGGGCCGCGATGGTGACCCCGGCCCCGAACCGAATCCGCCCGTCCGCGCGCTCGATCCGCTGCAGATCGGCGCATTGGCCGAGGAAGGCAACGTCTGCGAGGTCGCGGAGCTGCTTGGTGACCCAGAGCCCGACGTCGGTCGCCCCGGCGACGAGCGTGGCCTTGGGATGTTGAAGGTACCAGTCCGCGAGCTCGTCGGCGCTGCGCGGAAGGGCGAAGCCGGGGGGCTGTCTGCCCCCCGGACCGTCCGAGGGTACTTGCAAACGGGGAGCGGGGGATCGGGGCAGGTTCTCGGCGTCTGCCCGAAGCCAGCCGGGCACCGGCTCGGCGGCGGCGGCCTCGGCGGCACGCAGGATCGGCGCGTAGCCGGTGCAGCGGCAGAGGTTGCCGGCGAGCCGGTCGTCGTGGTCGGTGGCGCCCTCGAGCTGGGCGACCGCCATCGAGACGGCGAAGCCGGGCGTGCAGAATCCGCATTGCGAGCCGTGATGGGCGACGAGCGCCGCCTGCACCGGGTGCGGCTCGCCCTCGGGGCCGGAAAGCCCTTCAACCGTGCGCACCGCCTTGCCGTGGAGCTGGGGCAGGAACAGGATGCAGGCGTTGAGCGCCCGGGCGCCGCTCTCGTCGGTCACCATCACCGTGCAGGCGCCGCAGTCGCCCTCGTTGCAGCCTTCCTTGGTGCCGGTCAGGCCCCGGTTCTCGCGCAACCAGTCGAGCAAAGTCCGGGTAGCGGGCTGATCCGCCGCCGTGACCGTCTCTCCGTTCAGAAGAAACGTGATCTCGCGCATTGAGCGCTCCGCCGCCTTCTCCTCCCCGAGGGCTTTCTGCGCGGCCCGCCCGATGCGGCGTAAAGCGGGGGCGCGCCCTTTTGTCGCCTCTCAGGGAAGCACCGGCGCCCCGGTCAAGGCAAGCAAATAGTCGTCGCCTTCGTTTGAAGGAGTTTCGGCTTTTGCCTGAAGATCGGGCGGGCTTTCCGCCGCTCCGGCGCTTCGCTAGACTCCCGGTCATGCCGCAAGCGCCCCGATTCATCCACCTCCGGGTCCACACCGAATACTCGCTCCTGGAAGGGGCGGTGCCGGTGAAGAAGCTGCCAGAGATGGCGAAGGCGGCGGTGATGCCGGCGGTCGCCGTCACCGACACCAACAACATGTTCTGCGCGCTGGAATTCTCGGTGGGCGCGCAGGCGGCAGGGGTGCAACCGATCCTCGGCCTCCAGATCGGGCTGACCTTCGAGGCAACGGAGCCGGGCGGCAAACCACGGCCGCCCGCGCCGCTGGTGCTGCTCGCGCAGAACGAGGCGGGGTATCGCAACCTCCTGAAGCTCAATTCCTGCCTCTACCTCGGCAACGAGGAGCTGGCGCCGCAGGTGACGCCTGAGCAGATCGAGGCGCATTCGGCCGGCCTCATCTGTCTGACCGGCGGACCCGATGGCCCCGTGGGCCGCCTCCTCCGGGCCGGGCAGGCGGCGAAGGCGGAAGCGCTCGTTAGGCGCCTCGCCGTTTCCTTCCCGGGGCGGCTTTACGTCGAGCTGCAGCGGCACCCGGGCGATGGCGGCGCCCTGCCAGAGCCCGAGCGCGAGACCGAACGCGGCCATGTCGAGATGGCCTACGGCCTGGGTCTGCCTTTGGTGGCCACCAACGACGTCTACTTCCCGAAGCCGAAGATGTTCGAGGCGCACGACGCGCTGATCTGCATTGCCGAAGGTGCCTACGTCGACCAGCAGGCGCCGCGCCGGCGGCTGACGCCACAGCACTGCTTCAAGTCGGCCGAGGAGATGGTCGCGCTTTTCGCCGACCTGCCGGAGGCCACCCAGAACACGGTCGAGATCGCCCGCCGCTGCGCCTTCGCCGCGCGGAAGCGCGCGCCGATCCTGCCGCGCTTCGCCGAGGACGAGGTTGAGGAGCTGCGCCGGCAGGCGCGGGAAGGGCTTGCCGCGCGCCTCGCCGTCATTCCCCATGCCGCGCCGGTCGAGGACTACGAGGATCGGCTCGCCTTCGAGCTCGGGGTCATCGAGCAGATGGGCTTTCCCGGCTACTTCCTGATCGTCGCCGACTTCATCCAGTGGGCGAAGAAGCAGGGCATCCCGGTCGGCCCGGGCCGTGGCTCGGGGGCAGGGTCGCTCGTGGCCTACGCGCTCACCATCACCGACCTCGACCCCCTGCGCTACTCGCTCCTATTCGAGCGGTTCCTCAACCCCGAGCGGGTCTCGATGCCAGACTTCGACATCGACTTCTGCATGGATCGCCGCGAGGAGGTGATCCGCTACGTGCAGGAGAGGTACGGCCGCGAGAAGGTGGGCCAGATCATCACCTTCGGCGCGCTCCTGTCGAAGGCCGCGGTGCGCGACGTCGGCCGCGTGCTGCAGATGCCCTACGGCCAGGTCGACAAGCTGGCGAAGCTGATCCCGCTCGAGGGGGTGAAGCCGGTCTCGATCGAGCAGGCGCTGGCGCAGGAGGCGCGGCTCCGCGAGGAGGCGCGGCGCGAGGAGGTGGTCAAGCGGCTCTTGGACTATGCCCAGCAGATCGAGGGCCTGCTGCGAAACGCCTCGACCCACGCCGCCGGCGTGGTCATCGGCGACCGGCCGCTCGACGAGTTGGTGCCGCTCTACCGGGATCCGCGCTCGGACATGCCGGCGACCCAATTCAACATGAAATGGGTCGAGGCGGCCGGGCTGGTGAAGTTCGACTTCCTGGGGCTGAAGACGCTGACGGTGATCCAGAACGCCGTCGACCTTCTGGGGCAGCGGGGCAGCGAGATCGACATCGGGGCTATTCCGCTCGACGATGCCAGGACCTACGAGCTCTACGCCAGCGCCAAGACCGTGGCCGTCTTCCAGGTGGAGAGCTCTGGCATGATGGATGCGCTGAGGCGCATGAAGCCCACCTGCATCGAGGACATTGTGGCCCTCGTCGCGCTCTACCGCCCGGGGCCGATGGAGAACATCCCCGCCTATTGCGAGGTGAAGAACGGGCTCAGGCCGCTGGAGAGCATCCACCCGTCCATCGACCACATCCTCGCAGAGACCCAGGGCATCATCGTCTACCAGGAACAGGTGATGGAGATCGCCCAGGTGATGGCCGGCTACAGCCTCGGCGGCGCCGACTTGCTCAGGCGGGCGATGGGCAAGAAGATCGCCGAAGAGATGGCGAAGGAGCGCCCGAAGTTCATCGAGGGCGCGGTCGCGAACGGCGTGACGAAGGAGAAGGCCGGCGAGGTCTTCGACCTTCTGGAGAAATTCGCCAACTACGGCTTCAACAAGTCCCACGCCGCCGCCTATGCGGTCGTGAGCTACCAGACCGCCTGGCTCAAGGCCAACCACCCGGTCGAGTTCATGGCCGCGGTGATGAACTGCGACATCCACCTGACCGACAAGCTCGGGACCTATGCCGACGAGGTGCGCCGCGGCCTCGGGATCGTCATCGTCGCGCCCTCGGTGAACCGGTCGCAGGCGACCTTCAGCGTGGCGGACGGCGCGATCATCTATGGCCTCGGCGCGCTGAAGAACGTGGGCGTCGAAGCGATGAAACTGATCACCGAGGCGCGGGACGGCAAGCCCTTCGTGACGCTCTTCGACTTTGCCCGGCGGGTGGACCTCAAGCGCGTCGGCAAGCGGCCCCTGGAGATGCTCGCCCGGGCCGGCGCCTTCGACGAGCTCGACACCAATCGCCGCCGGGTGCTCGAGGCGCTCGACGCGCTGGTGGCCTATTCGGCGGCGGTGCACGAGGCGCGGGGCTCGGCGCAGGTGTCGCTCTTTGGCGAGGCGGGAGAGGACCTGCCCGAGCCCCGTCTCGCGCCGGTCGAGGACTGGCTGCCGGGCGAAAGGCTCGCCGAAGAGCACAAGGCCGTGGGCTTCTACCTCTCTGGCCACCCCTTGGACGACTACATGGGGGCGCTGAAGCGCAAAGGCATCCAGAGCTTCGCCGATGTGGCGAAGATGGCCGAGCGGCAGGCGGCGGTGGCCCGGGTGGCGGGCACGGTGGCCTACCGGCAGGAGCGCAAGAACGCCAAGGGCACGCGCTACGGCTTCATCGGGCTGTCCGACCCCACCGGACTGTTCGAGGCGATGGTGTTCTCCGACGTGCTGGATGGCACGCGCGAGCACCTCGAGCCCGGCATGAATGTCGTGCTCACGGTCGAGGCCAGCGCCGAGTCCGAGCAACTGCGCCTCCTGGCGCGGTCGGTCGTGCCGATCGACACCGTCGTCGCCGATGCCGGCGCCTCGGGGCTGCTCGTCTTCGTCGAGCGCGCCGAGGCGGTCGCTGCGGTCGCCGCGCTCCTGGAGCGGGCGAAGAGGGAGGTTTCGGCCAAGGCGCGGGGGCCGGTCACGCTCTGTCTGATGGCGCCCGACCTGCCGGGCGAGGTCGAAGTCACGGTGGGTGAGGCGATGCCCGTGACGCCGCAGATCAAGGGCGCGCTGAAGAGCCTTGCCGGCGTGGTGACGGTCGAGGAGATGTGAGGGTAGGGTGTCCTCAAGGCAGAGCGGCGTCTGGGGCGCGC